>NZ_JBEXXK010000033.1:0-125990 GCF_040630405.1 Streptomyces sp. NPDC005811 | reverse complement strand
TCGAACCACTCCGGCCGGGCCAGACCAGCCAGCCACCGCGGGGCCGCCACCGCCAGCGCGTTCAGCGCAGCCCGCAGCGTCTCGACGACCGACTCCAGCCGGTTGACCTCCCGCACCGCCGCCAGGACATGCGTCGCGTCGCTGCGCTGCCGTCCGCCCGCCTTGAGCAGACCGGCGCCCGAGGCGCTCTCCAGCACCGCATCCAGCATCCTCGCCTCCACACCGCCGGTGATCAGCCGGTCCCTGAACTCGCTGAGCACCGAGAAGTCGAAGCCGGAGTCGGTCAACTCCAGGCCCAGGGCGTACTTCCAGTCGATACGCGAGCGCACCGAGTGGGCGGCCTGCCGGTCCGACAGCCCTTCCGTGAACTGCAGCACCAGGACCATGGCCAGACGGCCGGGCGAGGCCGCGGGCCGTCCCCGGTGCGAGAACAGCCCGGCGAACTCCGCATCGCTGAACACCGGGCCCAGCACATCCCGCACCCGAAGCGCCAAACACCCCTTGGGGAAGGCAGCGCGGGCCACCCGCGCCGTCTCCTCAGGCACCTCTCCCAGCGCCCCCGGACGCAACGACACCTTCAGCCCCCTCACACGCAACGTCGGTCTCTACCACCAACCCGGTGGCACAGACCGATGTCACGCACGCAGAGGCATTCACCAACAGTGTCCGCGAAGGCGGAGCCGCCCCCTCGTTGTCGGTGCCGGGTGCTTCCATGGACGTATGAACACCGAACAGGCGGATCCCGCCGAACTGGCGGCCCTGCGGGAGGCCTTCGCCGTGGCCGACGGCGGCGCGTCGGCGCTGGGCTGGGAGGCCGTGCACGCCTTCGAGAAGCAGCACGGGGTCGTGCTGCCGGAGCCGTATCGCACGTTCGTGGCGGAGATGACCGACGGGTCGTATCAGGGGCCACCGGAGTACGGGATGGTGGGGCTCGCCGAGGGCACCGAGAAGCAGGTGTTGGGCAAGCCGTTCCCCTTGACGCAGGGGTGGCTGTGGGAGGAGGACGACGGGCCGTACGACGACCCCGAGGCCGTCATGGACCAGGTCGGCGACCATGGCTCGGTCGTCCTCGGAACCGACGGCTGCGGCATGTTCTGGCACCTCGTCGTCACCGGCCCCCACCGCGGCCACATATGGCACATCACCGATGTGGGCGCCATGCCCTTCGGCGCCGAGTTCGGCTACACGACCTGCGCGTCCGGCTTCGCCGCCTGGGTCGCTCACTGGGCCGCGGGGAAGGAGTGGTTCGACGCCGAGTGAGTTCAGAGCGCGTCCACCAGCGCCCGCACCTCGTCGGGGGTCCTCAGCTCTTCGCGCCGCACGATCAGTTCACGGCCGAGGAGCAGGGCCCGCCGGGACGCCGGGACCGGGTCCGGGAGGGTCGTGAGGTCGGTGAGGTGGGCGAAGCCGATGATCCGGCGGACGATCTCCGTGCCGGCGAAGCCGACCGCGTCCGTCCACACGCGGCGCAGGAAGCGGTCGAGGTAGGCGTCGTCGAAGAAGGTGTCGACACGGGTCGGCCACAGCCGGCGGAACTCCGTCTCGAACGCCTCCCAGGACAGCCGGAGTTGCTCGGCGTGGTCCTGCGAAGTCCCCAGCGCCCGCGCCCGCTCCTCCGAGACCAGGGCGTTGGCCCAGTACAGGCCGAGGTCGTAGCCGATCGGTCCGACGAAGGAGAACTCGGGGTCGAAGACGCGGACCACCGGGGCGCCTTCGCGCTCGCCCACCATGATGCTGCCGGTGTGCAGGTCGCCGTGGAGGAGGGCCTGGGCGCCGGTCATGAAGGTGTGGCGGAGGTCGGCGACCTCGGTGCGCAGCCGGGCGTCGGCGCGGAAGGCGGTGGCCAGGTCGTCGAGGTCCGGGTGCCAGTGGTTGTGCTCGTGCTCGAGGTAGGGCTCGGAGAGGACGACATCCTCGGTGATCTTGCAGAGTTCGGGGTTCGCCGAGATCGCGAGGAGGGCCTTGCGGTCGGCGGAGGTCATACCGAAGTCGCTGGTGGCGAAGGTGAGCTGGGCGACGAACTCACCGATGCGGGCGGAGGTGTGCGGGCCGTAGGGGGCGCCCTCGTTGAGGGCGGTGCGCAGGACCTCCAGATCGGAGAGGTCCTCCATGACGAGGGCGAAGTGCTCGGGGTCGTAGCCCTGGACCGCGGGGATCTTGTCGGGCGCGACCTTGGCGACCTGTTCGTAGGCGCGGGCCTCGGCGTCGGCGCGGTCGGGGCTGAGCGGCCAGGAGGGGCCGGCGACCCGGACCCAGGGCAGGGCCTGCTTGAGGGCGAGGCCGCGGGTGCCGTCGGCGTTCGAGGCGAGGAAGACACGGTTGATGTTGCCGTCGGACACCTCCCGGACGGTGATGTCCTCGCCGTCCGGCCAGTGTCCCCGCTCGCGCAGGTACGCCGGGATGTCGTCGGTCTCCAGGACGCGGTAGCCCATGGTCGGTGAACTCCCTTATGCGGTGCGGCGCTTGGACAGGGTGAAACTGAAGACCAGGGCGAGGATGAGGACCGCGCCCTCGACGACGTCCTGGGTGTAGTACGGCAGGCCCTTGATGGTGAGGCCGGTGGTGATGATGCCGATCAGGACGGCGCCGAGCGCGGTGCCCCACACGTTGGGGCGGCCCCGGCCGAGCACGGAGGTGCCGACCAGTGCCACGGCCACCGCTTCGAGCAGCTGGGAGGTGCCCGCCGACACGTCGCCCTGGCCGATGCGGGAGGCGAGGATGAGTCCGCCGACGGAGGCGAGGACGCCGGAGACGACGTAGGCCAGGGCGCGGTAGGCGCCGACACGGATGCCGGCGAGACGGGAGGCCTCGGGGTTGGCGCCGATGGCGTACAGGATCCGGCCCCAGCGGGTGCGGGCGAGGAAGACCCAGGCGGCGACGGTGAGGGCGCCGAAGATCAGCACGGAGACCGGGACGCCGAGGACGGTGCCCCGGTCGATCTTCAGGAAGCCGTCGGTGAACCTGCCGGGGGCGGTGGAGCCGTCGTCCAGGGTCATGCCGGGGGTGATCGACTGGCCGTCGACGAGGATCAGTTTGCTGCCCTGGATGACGAACATGGTGCCGAGGGTGGCGAGCATGTCGGGGATCTTCAGGACGACGATCAGCAGGGCGTTGAGCAGTCCGGCGAGGGCGCCCGCGACCAGGACGGCGAGGATCGCGACCGTGCCGACCTGGTTGAAGACGACCATGGTCTGGGCGGCGACGGAGACGCCGAGTCCGGCGACGGCGCCGACGGACATGTCCATTCCGCCGACGGCCATGGTGAGGGTGACGCCGAGGCCGAGGATCGCGGCGACGGAGACGTACCGCAGGGTGTCGAGGAGGGTCGCCGACTCACGGAAGGAGCCCTCGGTCAGCGCGAAGTACAGGAAGAGCGCGACCGTGACGAAGATGAACCCGTACTTGATGACGGCGTTCTGGACGCGTGCGGCCGTGGCGGGGGCCGGCGGGGTGGCCGCCTTCGCCGGGGCCTCGGTGCTCTGGGTGGTGGTCATGGGGTGCTTTCCCGGGACTTCGTGGGGCGGGCCGGCGTCAGACGGACGCCGAGATGGTCTGGATGACGCGGTCGCGCTCGGCGTCCTCGCCGTGGGCGTCGAGGTGGATCTCGCCGGCCGCGAGGACGACGACCCGGTCGGCGATCTCGAGGACCTCGTCGACGTCGGCGGACAGGACGAGGACGGCGGCGCCCTCGGCGGCGAGCGTCCGGGCCCGGCGGCCGATGTCACGGCGGGCGCCGATGTCCACTCCCCGGAACGGCTCGTCCAGGATGAGGACGCGGGGGGTCTCGGCGAGCCAGCGGCCGACGACGACCTTCTGCTGGTTGCCGCCGGACAGCTCCTCGACGGTGCTGTGCTCGTCGCGGGTGACGACCCCGAGGGCCTCGACGGTGGCCCGGCCGAGGGCGTCCTCCTCGGACCGCCGGACCAGGCCCGCGCGGGAGAGGGACTTCAGGAACGGCAGGGAGACGTTCTGCGCGATCGACCAGCCGGGCACGAGGGCGTCGGCGTGCCGGTCCTCGGGGACCAGATGGACGCCGGCCCGGATGGCGTCGGCGGGGCGGCGTGGGGCGTAGGCCGTGCCGGCCAGTTCGACCGTGCCGGTGGTGAAGGGCTCGGCACCGAACAGGCCGCGGGCCAGTTCGGTCTTGCCGGCGCCCAACAGGCCGACGACTCCGGTGACTTCGCCGGTGCGCAGATCGAGGTCCAGGGGTGAGCGGCCGTCGAAGAGGCGGACGCCCCGCAGGGACAGCACCACGTCTCCTTCGGCGCCCTCCCGGACGGGCCGGGCCGTGGTCGCCTCCTGGGCCTGGGCGAGCATCGCGCGCAGGGCGGCGTCCCAGTCGAACGGCCGGGCCTGGTCCTCGGTGAGGAGCCCGTCGCGCAGGACGACCAGCCGGTCGGCGAGCGCGTCGATCTCGCCGAGGCGGTGGGAGACGTAGAGCACGGCGATGCCGTCCTCGCGCATCCTGCGGATGAGCGCGAAGAGACGGTCCGCCTCGGCGGCGGAGAGCGCGGAGGTCGGCTCGTCGAGGACGAGCAGCCGGGGCCGGGTGGCCAGGGCGCGCGCGAGGATCAGCAACTGCCGGTCGGAGATGCCGAGTTCGGTGACGTCCTGCTTGAGCACGGCGTCGCTCCAGTCCAGGCCGAGGCCCGCCTGGATCTCGCGGGCTCGGGCAAGGGTGGCACGGCCGCCGAGGAAGGGGTTGCCGCGTTTCTGGGCGAGTTCCTCGAAGACCAGGTTCTCGGCGACACTGAGGCCGGGCACGATGCCCTCACCGATTCGCTGGTGGACGGTCTGGATGCCCAACTGGCGGGCGGCGAGCGGGGACTGGAGAGCCGCGGGTTCCCCGGCGACCCGCACCTCGCCCCCGTGGTCCGTGTGCACGCCCGACAGGATCTTGATCAGGGTGGACTTGCCGGCGCCGTTCGCGCCGAGCAGCGCGACCACGCTGCCCGGGGCGATGTCCAGCGAGACGGAGGCGAGGACGGTCTTCCCGCCGAACGCCATGCTGACGTCGGTGAGGGCGACCGCCGGCGTCTCAGTGGGCGACATTCGAGATCCAGTCCGCGGTCGAGACCTCCGACAGGTTCAGCGCGGGCAGCGCCGCGCGGAGTTCGTCCATGTTGGCGATCTTCTTCTCGCGCAGGAAGTCCTGGGTGATGGCGACGGCCGGGAACTCGACGGAGGTCTTGTTCAGCTGTCCGGCCAGCTCCAGCGCGGTGGTGCGGACGACGGCCGCGCCGACGGCGGAGGGGTCGGTGCCGGCGGTCGCGACCCAGGGGCTGTCGGTGGCGGTCATCTGCTGGATGTCGGCGTTGGAGACGTCCGCGCCGAAGACCTTCACCTTGTCCTGGAGCTTCTTGTTCTGCACGGCGAGGACAGTGCCCTTGGCGAGCTCGTCGTAGGGGGCGAAGACGCCGGCCACGTCGGCGTGCTGGGTGAGCGCGGCGGAGACCAGGGGAACGTTGTCAGTGGCGGTGGAGTCGGTGACCTTGCCGACCTTGAACTGCTGCTTCCAGCCCTCGGAGGCCACGGTGGACTTCCAGACGGTGTCGCGCTTGTCGAGGGCCGCGTAGCCGGCGACGTTGACATAGCCGACCTCGGCGTCCTTGCCGACCTCCTTCGCCATCACGTCGAGGACGGCCTTGGCCATGCTCGCGTCGTCCTGCTTGGTGGAGACGACGCCCTTCGTGGCGGTCTCGACGTCGTAGACGACGACCTTGATGCCCTTCTTCACGGCCTTGTCGATCTCGGGCTGGATGGTCGCCGGGAAGCCGTGGTCGATGATGATCGCCTGGGCGCCGGAGTTGATCGCCGAGGACAGGTCGGTGGCCTGCTTGGCGTTGTCGGCCTGGGCGTCGTACACGGTGAGGTCGATCCCGAGGGCCTTGGCCTGGGCCTTGGCGCCGTTGCCCCACTGCTCGAAGTAGTCGCCTGCGCCGCTCTGCCGGACCAGGGCGACCTTGACGGTGCCCTTGCTGAAGGGGGCGGGCTTCTTGCCGGTGGCGGCGGAGGCGGAGGCCGCGGTGTCGCCGGAGTCCTTGGAGGCGTCCGAGGACTGGGAGCAGCCGGACAGGACGAGGGCGGAGACGGAGGCCAGCGAGAGCGCGGCGAAGGGCAGACGGGTACGGGACATGACACGGCTCCAGGGCGGGGTGGCGCAGAAGAGGGAAGGCGAAGGGAGTGCGTGAGCCCGGAGCGGGGGACGGGAACGAGCCACCGCGCGGAGAGCGGGGAACGCCCGGGAGAACACGGGCGCGTCAAAGCTCCGGGAGAGGTCAGCGACAGCTGGCCGTGGTCGACCGGAGCAGGTCCACGTACAGCCGCCGCACGAGCAGCAGCGTCTTCATAGGGAGATCATGAGAACGTTTTCAGCCACCCGTCAAAGACATGGACACCTAATCTCACCATACGAGACAACGATTACGTCACAGGCGGCCCGTCCCCCGTCGGGAGTTACCATCGGCGGACCGGCACCCGTCCCGGCAAGTGAGGCCCCGATGACGACACCCTGCGCGAACGCGCTGCGCATGCCCGGCATGCGGCGCTGTCCCGGCGCGCCGTGTCGCGGCTGAGTGACGTTCCACCGCCGCCCCTCCCCTCACGCCGTACCCGAAAGATTCCGTCCGGTTCCGTCTCGGTATCCGGACATCCCTTCCAGACAGCTGGAGTTGCCCCCATGACGCTGCTGACGAGCTGGGCCGAGTCCGGCCCGGAGAGCCTGGTCCGCCGCACCTCCGACCCCGCCGAGATCGCCGAGGCGCTCAAGCCGCTGGGCGTGCGCTACGAGCAGTGGCCGATCCGCGAGGACGTCCCCTTCGACGCCGACAGCGACACGGTGTTCGCCGCGTACGGCCCGGAGATCGAGAAGCTGAACGCGCAGGAGGGCTTCACCACCGTCGACGTCCTCGGTCTGCACCCGAGCGACGACCCGGAGTACCCGGTGAAGGCGAAGGCCGCCCGCGAGAAGTTCCTCCAGGAGCACACGCACGACGACGATGACGAGGTCCGCTTCTTCGTCTCCGGTTCCGGCATCTTCTATCTGCACGTGAACGGCGAGGTGCACGCCGTCTACTGCGAGAAGGGCGACCTGCTGGGCGTGCCGCGCGGCACCACCCACTGGTTCGACATGGGCACGAAGCCGTCCTTCACCGCGATCCGCTTCTTCCACGAGGAGGACGGCTGGATCGGCACCTTCACCGGTTCCCCGATCGCCGCGCGCTTCCCGGACTACGACACGATCGCCGCCGGGTACGCGGCCGACAAGGGTGCCGCGTGACCCTGCACGGCCCGCGCTTCGACGTGGCCGCCGTGGTGCTCGACATCGAGGGCACCACGAGCGCCACGGGCTTCGTCGTCGACGTGCTCTACCCGTACTCGCGCGCCCGGTTCGCCGAGCTGCTCGGCGAGCGGGCCGCCGAGCCCGCCGTGGCGCGGGCGATCACCCAGGTGCGGGAGCTGACCGGTGAGCCGGACGCCGACGCGGCCGCGGTCGAGAAGACGCTGAACGCCTGGCTGGACGACGACCGCAAGGCGACCCCGCTGAAGACGCTGCAGGGCATCGTCTGGTCCGAGGGGTTCGCCCGCGGCGACCTCGTCTCGCACTTCTACGACGACGTCGTCCCGGCGCTGCGCGCCTGGCACACGGCGGGGCTCGGGCTGTACGTCTACTCCTCCGGCTCGGTGCCGGCGCAGCGGGCGTGGTTCACCCACAGCCCGGAGGGCGACCTCACGCGGCTCGTGTCGGGGCTGTACGACACCGAGAACGCGGGACCCAAGCAGGAGCCGGCGTCGTACCGCCGGATCGCGGAGGCGACCGGGACCGCCCCGGACCGTCTCCTGTTCCTCTCCGACCGGCCGGGCGAGCTGGACGCGGCCCGCGAGGCCGGCTGGCACACCGTCGGGATCCGGCGGCCCGGGGAGCCGTACTACGAGCAGGGCGTCGGCGACCACGCGCAGGCGGGGACGTTCGACGAGATCACCGTTTCGAGGAGCACCACGTGAGCACCGACATCTCCGCACTCGACCTGGAGGAGGCCGGCGCGGTCCTCGCCGCCGAGTCCGCCCGGTTCGCCTCCTTCGGCTGGATGCGGGGCACCTCGGGGAACCTCTCCGTGGTGCTCTCCCGCGACCCGCTGCGGCTCGCGGTGACCGCGAGCGGCCACGACAAGGGCGAACTGACGCCCGCGGACGTGGTGCTGGTGGACGGTCAGGGGGCGGCGGTGCGGGGCGGCAGGCCGTCCGCCGAGGCCGAACTGCACGCGCGGGTCGCCGCGCTGACGGGCGCCGGAGCCGTGGTGCATGTGCACACGGTGGCGTCCGTCGCGCTGGGCCACCGGCATCCCGGCGGGATCGTCTTCAGGGACCTGGAGATGCTCAAGGGCGTCGGCCAGCCCGCCCACGACGTCGAGGTGACCCTGCCGGTCATCGCCAACAGCCAGGACATGAAGGTGCTCGGGGACCGGCTGGAAGCGGCCCGTGAGCCCCGGATGCCGGCCGTGGTCGTCGCCGGGCACGGGCTGTACGTGTGGGGGGAGAACCCGCGCCAGGCCCGCCATCACACCGAAGTCGTCGAGTGGCTGCTGGAGTTGGAACTCACCCGCCGCTGAAGCAGGAAAAGAAAGAAGGGATCTCCGGGCCGGAGATCCCTTCTTTCTCTGCCTGCTTCAGCGGCTACTTCAGCCGATCGCCCGGGAGTTCGCCCGCCGAGACCTCCAGCACCCCGCGCTCGGTGACCAGACCGGTCACCAGCCGCCCGGGTGTCACGTCGAAGGCGGGGTTGTGGCCCCGCGACCCGGCCGGAGCGGTGCGGACGCCGGCCCACTCCAGCACCTCGTCCCCGCCGCGCAGTTCTATGTGGATGGCGTCGCCGTCCGGGGTGGCGAGGTCCACCGTGGTCGTCGGTGCCGCCACCAGAAACGGGATGCCCGCGTCGGCGCAGGCGAGGGCCACGCCCACGGTGCCGACCTTGTTGGCGGTGTCGCCGTTGGCGGCGATCCGGTCGGCGCCGACGATCGCCGCGTCGACCTCGCGGCGCAGGATGGTGCCGGCGGCGGCCCCGTCGGCCTGGACGTAGTGCGGGATGCCCTCCTGGACCAGTTCCCAGGCGGTGAGGCGGGAGCCCTGGAGGAGGGGGCGGGTCTCGTCGGCGTAGACGACCTCGACGCGGCCGCGGGCGTGGAGTTCGCGGATGACGCCGAGGGCGGTGCCCCAGCCGGCGGTGGCGAGGGCGCCGGTGTTGCAGTGGGTGAGGATCCGCAGCGGCCGGTCCTCGCCGACCCGCTTCAGCAGCCAGTCGGCGCCGAAGACGCCCATCGCGCGGTTGGCCTCGACGTCCTCGCGCTGGACGGCGGCCGCCTCCTCGAGGACCGCGTCGAGGCCCTCGTCGAAGCGGGTCATGACGCGGTCGACGCACACCATCAGGTTGACGGCGGTGGGCCGTGCCTCGCGCACCCGTGCGACGGCCGCGCGCACCTCGGCCCCGGTCCAGCCCTCGCGCTCCCCCTGGAGTATCGCGAGGGCGACGCCGTAGCCGCCGGCCGCGCCGATGGCGGGGGCGCCGCGTACGACGAGCCGCTGGATCGCGTCCACCAGTGTGTCCACATCGCGGACATCCACGGTCTCGTTGCGGTGCGGCAGCACCGTCTGGTCGATGAGCGCGAGGCTGTTTCCGGTCCAGGCGACAGCACGCAGTTCCTGGGACATATCGGGACACTCCTGATGATCCGGTGGTGTCCGCCACCGTACATGACCTGGGAGAACCATAGTTCGAGACAGTCGCGCACCTGTCCGGAAACGGGTGTTACAGTCCAGCACCCAGTCCGCAGACCGAGACGAAGGAGGAGACGCATGATGCTCACCCAGCGCCGTTTCCTCGACTTCGGCCGGTGTGCCGGCGACGGCTGTCGACGCTGAGGCTCTCTCCCGGCTCCCCGTCACCCCTCTGAGGCTCTCTCCCTTCACCCGCTCACCGCCGAGCGTGGCTCGCCGTACCTCCGGAAGGTTCCCCGATGTCCCGCAGAACCCGTCGCACCCTCCAGGCCGTTGCCGCCACCACCCTTCTCGTCGGCGCCGCCACCGCGTGCAACGCCGCCGCCAAGAACGACGCCTCCGACAGCGCGAGCGGCGGCAGCGGCAAGTCCTTCACGCTCGTCACCCCGGACGCCGTCGGGCAGAACGAGTTCCTGAAGCTGGCCGTGACCGGCATCAAGGACGCGGCGAAGGCCCACGACGGCACGCAGAAGGTCTACGAGTCCACCGACTCCGCCTCCCAGCAGCAGAACGTGCAGGCCGCGGTGGACGCCAAGCCGGACGTCATCGTCCTCGTCGGCTTCGAGTTCGCCGACATCGTCGCCCAGCAGGCCGAGAAGAACCCGGCCCAGCAGTTCCTCATCGTCGACGCCTGCACCACGAAGACGTACAAGAACGTCAGCTGCGCGGTGTTCCGTGAGCACGAGGGTGTCTACCTCGCGGGCGCCGAGGCCGGACTGCTGAGCAAGTCGGGCAAGGTCGGCGCGGTGGACGTGCTCGACACGCCCCAGTTCCGCCGCTACAGCGACCCGTTCGCGGCCGGTGCGAAGCAGGTCGCCGCGAAGACCGAGACGTCCACCCGGTTCGTCGGCGGCCAGTCGCCGTTCGACGACTCGGCGCGGGCCAAGGAGCAGGCGAACACCCTGCTCGCCAAGGGCTACGACCAGATCATGGCGGCCGCGGCGGCGGGCAACTACGGCGTGTTCGAGGCCGCCAAGGCCAAGGGGGCGTACGCGTACGGCGTGGACGTCAACCAGTGCCCCTCGGCGCCCGGCACGGTCGTCGACAACGTGATCAAGCGCACGGACGTCGCCGTCGAGAAGGGCATCGAGTCGGTGCTGGGCGGCACGACGGGCACGACCGTCTCGTACGGCCTGAAGGAGGGCGGCATCAGCCTGACCGGTCTGGAGGACGGCGTCGACTCCTCGAAGTGCGTGATCGCCGACCACAAGGACGTCCTGACGAAGGTCGAGGCGCTGCGCGACCAGATCGTGTCCGGAGAGCTGAAGGTCGATGACCCCGCCGCCTCCTGAGTCCGCGCTCGCGGTCGAGCTCCGGGGAATCACCAAGCGGTTCCCCGGCACGCTCGCCAACGACGCCGTCGATCTGAGCGTCCGCCGGGGCGAGATCCACGCCCTGATGGGCGAGAACGGCGCCGGCAAGTCCACGCTGATGTCGGTGCTGTACGGCATGGAGCGTCCGGATGCCGGGACGATCCGCGTCGAGGGCCGGGACGTGACCTTCGCCAGCCCGTCGGCCGCGATGGCCGCCGGGCTCGGCATGGTCCACCAGAGCTTCAAGCTGTTCGACTCGCTGACGGTCGCCGAGAACGTCGTGTACGCCGCCGAGCCGCGCCGCTTCGGCCTGGTGGACCGGGCCGCCGCGCGGCGCCGGGTGCGCGAGCTGGCCGAGGAGCACGGGCTGGCCGTCGACCCGGACGCCCGCGTCGGTGAGCTGCCGGTCGGGCTGCGCCAGCGGGTGGAGATCCTGAAGCTGCTGCACCGGGGCGCGCGCACGCTGATCCTCGACGAGCCGACGGCCGTGCTCACCCCGGCGGAGGCGGACGCCCTGTTCGCCGTGCTCAAGTCGCTGACCGCGCAGGGCCGTACGGTCGTCCTCGTCACCCACAAGCTGCGTGAGGTGCTGGAGGGCTCGGACCGGGTGACGGTCCTGCGGGACGGCCGGGTCGTCGCCCGGCTGGTCACCGCGGACACGACCGCCGACGAGATCGCGGCCGCGATGACCGGCCGGTCGGTCGAGCTGGACCGGGTGCACGCCCCCGGCACACCGGGCGAGGCGGTCCTCTCCGTCGAGGACCTCGCCACGGACGCCGTCCACGGAGTGGACCTCCGTGTCCACGCCGGGGAGATCGTGGGCATCGCGGGAGTGGCCGGCAACGGACAGAGCGAGCTGGTCGGGGCGCTGGCCGGGCTGCGGCCGGTCGCCGCGGGCCGGGTCACGCTCCGGGGCGAGGACATCACCCACGCCTCGGCCGCCGAACGCCGGACGAAGGGACTCGCCTACGTCCCCGAGGACCGCCACGCGGTCGGTACGGCGCCCGCGGCGACGGTCGCGGAGAACCTGGCGATGGGGCATCACCGTACGTCCCTCTCCTCCCGCGGGCTGCTGCCGCCCGCCGCCGTCCGCGCGCACGCCCGACGGCTCGTCGAGCGGTTCGGGATCAAGGCGGCGACCACCGAGGTGCCCGCCTCGGCGCTGTCCGGCGGCAACCTCCAGAAACTGCTGATCGGGCGGGAACTCGCCCATGACGCCCCGCTGCTGCTCGTCGAGCAGCCCACGCGCGGGGTGGACATCGGCGCCATCCAGAACATCCACGACCAGCTGATCGCCTACCGCGACGCCGGTCACGCCGTCCTGCTCGTCTCGGCCGAGCTGAGCGAGATCCGCGGGCTCGCGGACCGGGTCCTGGTGATGTACGAGGGCCGCGTCGCGGCGTCGTACACCAAGGACGAGGCGGACGAGCGGACGCTGGGCCTGGCGATGGCGGGCGCCGCCGCCCCGGCCCCGGAAGCGGCGGAGGCCACGGACTGACATGACACGTACATCCCTCGCGGGGGCGCTGCGCTCCCCGCTCACCTTCTCCGTGCTCGCGGGCCTGGTCATCGGCGCGCTGTTCCTCGTCGGCACCGGCGCGGACCCGTTCACCGCGTACGAGGCCGTCCTGACCGGCGCGCTCGGCGGCGACGGCATCGGCGCGACCCTGACGACCACCACCAGCGTGCTCGGCCTGGCGCTCGCGCTGGCGGTCCCGCTGCGGGCCGGGCTGATCAACCTCGGCGGCGACGGGCAACTGGTCCTCGGCGGGATCACCGCCGCGGTGACCGGGCTCAACTCCCCGCTGCCCGCTCCCCTCACCGTCGTACTGGCCCTGCTGGCGGGCACGGCGGCGGGCGCCGGGTACGCGGTCCTGGCCGCGCTGTGCGAGAACCTGCTCGGGGTCCCGCTGCTGGTCAGCAGTCTGCTGCTGAGCTACCCGGCGGTGTCGCTGGCCTCCTACCTGGCCCGCTACCCGCTCAAGGAGCCCGGTTCCAGCCTGCCGCAGACCCGCGCCCTGCCGGACGGCGTGGCGCTGCCCGCGTTCGGCGACTCGACGGTCACCCTCGGGCTGGTCCTCGTCGCGGTGGCCGCCGCCGCGTACTGGTTCACCGACCGGCGCACCGCGCTCGGCTACGAGATCCGGATGACGGGCCTCAACGCGCGGTTCTCCGCGTACGCCGGTGTCGAGCGCCGGGGCCTGACGCTGAAGCTGATGTCCGTCTCCGGGGGTCTCGCGGGGCTGGTCGGCGCCATCGGGGTGCTGAGCTTCCCGTACCGCTTCGTGGACGGCTCGCTGACCGCGCCCGGCTACACCTGGACCGGGCTGACGGCGGCGCTGCTGGCCGGCGCGGCCCCGCTCGGCACGGTGATCGCCGCGTTCTTCTTCGCGGTCCTCCAGGTCGGCGGGCTCGCGATGGAGCGGACCACCGAGGTGCCGCGCGAGCTGACGCAGGTGCTCCAGGCCATCGTGATCGTGTTCCTGGCGGCCCGGCTGCGCTTCCCCCGTCGACTGTTCCGGAAGCGGGAGGCCGTCTGATGTTCCTCGACTCCGACCTCGTGATGTCGGCGCTGCGCGCGCTGACCCCGATCCTGCTGGCCGCGCTGGGCGGTGCCCTGTGCGAGCGGGCCGGGGTGTTCAACATCGGCCTCGAAGGGATGATGCTGCTCGGCTGCTTCACCTCGGTGGCCACCAGCTGGTTCACCGGCAGCCCCTGGCTGGGCGTGCTCGCGGCGGCCCTCGCGGCGGCGGCGTACTCGCTCATCCTGGCGGTGGGGGCGGTGACGCTGAAAGGCGACGCGGTGGTCCTCGGCATCGCGATGAACCTCCTCGCCGTCGGGCTGACCAGCTTCCTGCTGCGTACGGTCTTCGGTGTACAGGGCACCTTCGACGACCCGTCCCTCCAGGGGCTCCCGCTGATCGGCGGCTTCAGCCCGCTCGCCTACCTCTCCTGGGCGGCGGTCGCGGTGGCCGCGCTGCTGCTGTCCCGGCATGTGTGGGGGCTGCGGCTGCGCGGGGTCGGCGAGGCGCCCGAAGCGGCGGCCACGCTCGGGGTGCGTCCGGCGACGTACCAGTACGGCGTGATCCTCCTCTCCGGCATGCTGTGCGGTCTGGCCGGCGCCCAACTCGCGCTCGGCAACGTCACGTTGTTCACCGAGAACATGACGGCCGGCCGTGGTTGGATCGCTGTGGTGGCCGTCATGCTCGGCCGGGCCGCACCGCTCGGAGTCCTGCTCGCGGCGCTGCTGTTCGGGCTCGCGGAGGCGGCCGGGTTCCGTCTCCAGGGCCTCGGCCTGCCGCAGCAGGCGACCGACGCCGCGCCGTACGTCGTCACGCTCGGCGCCCTGTTCCTGACGACGGCCCGCCGCCGTCGCACCCCCCGTCCCACTGGAGCACGTTCATGACGCAGGACCTCCTGCCCATCACCCGTATCCCCCGCACCGGTCTGCCCGCGCACGCCGTGGTCGTCGGCGACCCGGCGCGCGCCGCCGCCGTCGCCGCGCTGCTCGACGGCGCCGAGGAGGTGTCGTACCACCGGGAGTACCGGGTGTTCAGCGGCAGCTGGAAGGGTCTGCCGGTGGTCGTCGCCTCGCACGGGGTGGGCGCGCCGGGCGCGATCCTGCTGTTCCAGGAGCTGGCGGACGCGGGGGTGCGGGTCTTCCTGCGGTTCGGTACGGCGGGTGCGATGAAGCCGGGCATCGGCGACGGCGACCTGGTCATCGCGGAGGCCGCCGTCCGCGACGACGGTGTCACGCACCAGCTGCTGCCCCCGGAGTACCCGGCGGTCGCCAGCCCGGAGGCCGTGTTCGCGCTCCAGCGGGCGGCCCGTGAGCAGGGCGCCCCGCACCACCGCGGGCTCGTGTGGACCCGGGCGGCCTTCCAGCCGGGGCTCCTGCCCCTCTTCTCCTACGACGGCGCCGGGCTCGCGGCGATCGAGATGGAGCTGTCGGCGCTGCTGGTCACGGCCTCGCTGCGCGGGCTGGTGGCCGGCGGTGTGCTGGTCGTGGACGGGGCGAACGCCGACGAGCTGGTCGACGAGGAGTCGACGGGCGGCTACAACCCGCACCGGGACGTCGTCGCGGCCGGGGTCGAGCGGGGCGCGGTCGTGTCGCTGGAGGCGCTGCGGCTGCTGGCGGAGGACGAGTCGGCGTGAGCATCGATCTGCTGGTGCACGGCGGTGACGTGCTCACCGTCGACGAGGCCGGGACCGTCGTACGGGACGGGGCGGTCGCCGTCCGCGACGGGGAGATCCTCGCCGTGGGCCCGTCGGCGGACCTTCGCGAGCGGTACGAGGCCGCCGAGGAGATCGACGCCGAGGGCTGTCTGGTCCTGCCCGGGCTGATCAACACCCACACCCATCTCGCGATGACCCTGCTGCGCGGCCGCGCCGACGACGTCACGCTCCAGGGGTTCCTGGAGCGGGTGCTGCGGTGGGAGGCCGAGCTGCTGGAGCCGAAGAACGTGGCGGCGGCGGTCCGGCTGGCGATCGCGGAGAGCGTACGGGCCGGGGTGACCTCGGCGCTGGACATGTACTGGTTCCACGAGGCGGCCGAGGAGGCGGCGCTCGCGGCGGGCTGGCGGCTGCTGACCGGGCCGACGTTCATGGACGTGCCGGATCCGCCGGACGGCAGGGACTTCGCGGCGCGGCTGGACTGGGCGCGGCGGGATCTTCGGGCCCGGGGCGCGGCGCGGGGCGGGTACCGGCCGGTGGTCTTCGCGCACTCGGCGTACACCCTCTCCCCCGGGCAGCTCACCGAGGTGTTCGCGCTGGCGCGGGAGTTCGGCGCGCTGGTGCACATCCACGCGGCGGAGAACGCCACCGAGGTGGCGACGGTCGAGGTGCGGCACGGCAGGCGGCCGGTGGAGCTGCTGGACTCGCTCGGGCTGCTCGGCCCCGATGTGCTGCTGGCGCACGCCGTGGACCTGACGGGTCCGGAGATCGCGGCGCTGGCCCGCACAGGCACGGCCGTCGCGCACTGCCCGGTGTCGAATCTGAAGCTGGGGTGCGGGATCGCGCCGGTGCCACGGCTGCTGAGCGCGGGCGTGACCGTGGGGCTGGGGACGGACGGGGCGGTCAGCTCCAACTCGCTGGACGTGCTGGGGGCGGTGCGGCAGGCGGCGCTCGTGCACAAGGCGGGCGGCGACCCCACGGCGGTCGGCGCGGAGCAGGCCGTACGGATGGCGACGGCCGAGGGGGCGCGGGCGCTGGGGCTCGGGGACCGGCTGGGGTCCCTGGAGACGGGCAAGCGGGCCGATCTGATCGTGCTGGATCTGAACGCGCCCCATCTGCGCCCCGCGCACGACCCGTGGTCGACGCTGGCGTACGCGGCGCACTCGGCGGATGTGCGGGACACGGTCGTGGACGGGCGGGTGCTGATGCGGGACCGTGTGCTGACGACGCTCGACGAGCGGGCGGCGGTCGCCGACCTGGAGGTTCTCGTCGGATCGCTCCCCGGTGACGCGGTGCCGCGCGCATAATGACCTGAGACATCCGATGTCTGGGCTGGTCCGAGCTGGTCCGAGCTGGTCGGGGAGTGAGAGGGAGGTTGGTCGTGGCAGTCACCGACGAGGCGATCGAGAAGATCAAGGGCATGATCGTCTCGGGTGCGCTGCGCCCGGGCGAACGGCTCCCCAAGGAGAGCGAGCTGGCCGCCGAACTGGGGCTGTCCCGCAACTCCTTGCGGGAGGCGGTGCGCGCCCTGTCGCTGATCCGGATCCTGGACGTGCGCCAGGGCGACGGCACCTATGTGACCAGCCTCGATCCCCAACTGCTGCTTGAGGCGCTGTCGTTCGTCGTCGACTTCCACCGCGACGACACGGTCCTGGAGTTCCTCGCGGTGCGCCGCATCCTGGAGCCGGCCGCGACCGCGATGGCCGCGCTCCGGATCAGCGAGCAGCAACTGGACGCGCTGGACGCCCAGTTGGACAAGCTGGGGGAGGCACCGTCGGTGGAGGAACTGGTCGCCTGCGACCTGGAGTTCCACCGGCGCATCGTGCAGAGCGCGGGGAACTCGGTGCTGTGCTCGCTGCTCGACGGGCTGTCCGGGCCGACCACCCGGGCGCGGATCTGGCGGGGACTGACCCAGGAGGACGCGGTCACCGGGACCCTGCGCGAGCACCGCGCGATCCTGGCGGCGCTGCGCGACCGGGACGCGGAGGCGGCGCGGTCCTGGGCGACCGTGCACATCGCCAGCGTGGAGCAGTGGCTGCGGTCCACCCTCTGAGGCGGGGTGTTCGAGCGGGGCGAACGGGGCAGTGATCCGTTCACTCCCCCGTGCAAGGGGGCTGCGGGCGCCCCCGCGGAACGCCGTAAGGTTGGGTGGTCAGGCGAGGGCACGTCGGAAGGAGGCGCTGGGTGATCGAGCTCGAGGGGGTTCCCGAGCTGATCGACCCGGTCATGGTGGCCGCGTTCGAGGGCTGGAACGATGCCGGCGACGCCGCCTCCACCGCGGTCGCGCATCTGGAGCGGGAGTGGAAGGGCGAGGTGTTCGCGGCGCTGGACGCCGAGGACTACTACGACTTCCAGGTGAACCGCCCCACGGTGTTCATGGACGGCGGCGTGCGCAAGATCACGTGGCCCACGACAAGGTTGTCCGTGGTGCGGGTCGGCGGCGACAAGCCGCGGGACCTGGTGCTGGTGCGCGGTATCGAACCGTCCATGCGCTGGCGCTCGTTCTGCAACGAGCTGCTCGGTTTCGCGCACGAGCTGGGCGTGGAGCTGGTGGTCATCCTGGGTGCCCTGCTCGGGGACACCCCGCACACCCGTCCGGTCCCGATCAGCGGGACGACGTCCGACGCCGATCTGGCGCGGCGGATGGACCTGGAGGAGACCAAGTACGAGGGGCCGACGGGCATCGTCGGCGTGCTCCAGGAGGCGTGCACGCACGCGGGCGTGCCGGCGGTGTCGCTCTGGGCGGCCGTACCGCACTACGTCTCGCAGCCGCCGAACCCGAAGGCGACGCTGGCCCTGCTCAACCGGCTCGAGGATCTGATCGACGTGCGGATCCCGCTGGGCGAGCTGCCCGAGGACGCGCGGGCGTGGCAGGTGGGCGTGGACCAGCTGGCGGCGGAGGACAGCGAGGTCGCGGAGTACGTCCAGACGCTGGAGGAGGCCCGCGACACGGCGGAGCTGCCGGAGGCGTCGGGCGAGGCGATCGCCCGTGAGTTCGAGCGCTATCTGCGGCGCCGGGACGGCGGGGGCCCGCCGGACCCCGGTGAGCGGACCCGTCCCCCGAGGCCGCCGCGGCCGAGCGGCGAGAGCAGCGAGTCCGGTGAGGCCGGGGAGTCGGAGGAAGCCGGTGGGGCCGGTGAGGCCGGTGGCACCGGGGATGCGCCGGGCGACGGGGATTCGTCGGAGGACTGACCGAGGCTGTGCCGGGACTGTGCTGAGGCTGTGCCGATCGGGGCGGTGCGTTCCTGGAACGCACCGCCCCTTCGTCATGCCGGGACGGCGACGACCGTGTATGTCGTGGCGGGCGTCGGTGTCGTCGTGAAGCGGGCGTTGGGCAGGTAGAGCCGGTTCCCGAGGGCGGCGACCGTGGTCGGCACGTCGAAGCCGGTGTCCGTGATCCGGCGCCGGAAGACACCGCCGCGGCCGTCGGCGGCCAGGGTGAACACGTCGATCGCGTTCTGCCGGTTCTGTACGGCGTACAGCGTGCGCCCGGTGCGCAGCAGTCCGTCGCCGTTGGTGAGGGGCGCCGCGTCGCCGAGGTCGACGAGCGTGGTGACGCCGGTGCGCGGGTCGACGCGGTGCAGTCCCCCGGCGCCGCTCTGGACGACGAGGAGCGCCGAGCCGTCGGGGGTGCGGGTGATGCCGTTGGCGTTCACGGATCCGTCGGCGACCTGGGTCCAGTCGCCGCTCAGCGGGAGGCGTACGACGTCGGCGGCGTCCGGGAGTTCACCGCGCCGGCCGAGCGGCAGGGCGTACAGGACCGGCTGGTAGGAGTCGGTGAACCAGGCCGCGCGCGGGGTCAGGTACACGTCGTTGGTGAAGGTGGGGGTGGTGGTGGCGAGCGGGTAGGAGGCGAGGATCTCGCCGCTGCGCGCGTCCACGACCCGGGCGCCCGTGTCGCGTCCGGCGACGAACAGCCGTCCCCGGTCGTCGAGTTTGAGGCCGACGGAGGGGGTGCCGGGGCCCGTGGAGATGACGGTGCCCTCGCCGGTGCGCAGGTCGGCGCGGTAGAGGGAGCCGTCCCCGAGGGAGCCGAGGTAGGCATAGGGGGCGCGGCCGATGGTGATGCCCTCGGGGCGGAAGCCGTCGGGCAGGGGGATGACGTCCGGCCAGAAGGCGGTGGCGTGGGCGGAGGTGGCGTGGGCGGAGGTGCCGAGTGAGGCGGCGCCTAAGGTCGCGGTGCCCAGGGCCAGCAGTCTGCGGCGGGTGAGGGGATGTGCGAAGGAACCGTGTGTGGGTGCCACGGAGCGTCCTTCCGCGAAGGGGACCGGCAGGGGCCGGTCCGGCGGTCGACTACCGCCCCACCTCACCACAGGGACCCCCGCGGCCACAGGCGGTCGTGGCCGGTCCACAGCATTTCGACAGCGAGCGCGGAACGGAAGGGGGCCCTGCACCGGGCGAACCGGTGGAGGGCCCCCTGTGGGCGGTGTGCGGCGCTCCTTACAGCGCGACGCCGAGCAGGGCGTCGACGGCCCGGGAGACGACGCCGGGGGCGCTGATGTCGGTGCCGCCCCGCTCCTCCTGGAGGGCGGCCCAGCGGTCGACGGCGGCCAGCGCGGCCGGGGCGTCGAGGTCGTGCGCGAGGGCCTCGCGGATCTCGTCCACCAGGGCCTCGGCGGGCGGTCCGTCGGGGCGGGACACGGCGGCGCGCCAGCGGCCGAGGCGGGCGACGGCGTCCGCGAGGACCTGGTCGGTCCACTCCCAGTCGGCGCGGTAGTGGTGGGCGAGCAGGGAGAGGCGGATCGCGGCGGGGTCGACGCCGTCCCGGCGGAGCTGGGACACGAAGACGAGGTTGCCCTTGGACTTGGACATCTTCTCGCCGTGCAGGGCGACCATGCCGGCGTGGACGTAGGCCTTGGCCATGGGGAACTCGCCGGTGAGCACCTGGGCGTGCGAGGCGCCCATCTCGTGGTGCGGGAAGGCGAGGTCGGAGCCGCCGCCCTGGACGTCGAAGGTCATGCCCAGGTGGTCCAGGGCGATGGCGACGCACTCGATGTGCCAGCCGGGGCGGCCGCGGCCGAGGGAGCCGCCGTCCCAGCTGGGCTCGCCCTCGCGGGCGGCCATCCAGAGCATCGGGTCGAGGGGGTTCTTCTTGCCCGGGCGGTCCGGGTCGCCGCCGCGCTCCGCGGACAGCAGCCGCATGGCGGCGGCGTCGAGGTTCGCGACCTTGCCGAAGTGCGGGTCGGACTCGACGGAGAAGTAGATGTCGCCGTCCAGCTCGTAGGCGGCGCCCGCGTCACGGAGCCGTTCGACGAGCGGGACGATGCCGGGTATCGCCTCGACGGCGCCTATGTAGTGCTGCGGGGGGAGCATCCGCAGGGCGGTCATGTCCTCGCGGAAGAGGGTGGTCTCCTTCTCGGCGAGGGCGACCCAGTCGACGCCGTCGCGCTCGGCGCGCTCCAGGAGCGGGTCGTCGACGTCGGTGACGTTCTGGACGTACTGAACCTGCCGCTTGGTGTCGAGCCACACGCGCTGGACGAGGTCGAACGCGTTGTAGGTCGCCGCGTGTCCCATGTGGGTGGCGTCGTACGGCGTGATGCCGCAGACGTAGAGACGGGCGACGGGACCGGGGTCAAGGGTGACCAGACCACCGGTCGCGGTGTCGTGGATCCTCAGGTCGCGGCCCTGACCAGGCAGGGCGGGGACCTCGGAAGCGGGCCAGGCATGCATGTCATGAGCGTAACCCGGACGGATGTTGTGCATACGAGCCGGAGCGGGCCGGATGACCGGGAAGGCGCTCTTGCGCGTTTCCGCCCCGTGTGCATACGGCACGCATCCGGTCCGTCAGACCGGCGGCCAGGGGATGGCGGGCCACTCTCCCCCGGGCTCGGGGTGTCGGCCGCTCTCCAGGAGCTCGTCGACCCGCGCGCGCGTGGCGTCCAGCTCCGCCGGGGTGATGAGCGGGGTCAGGGTGCCGGTGAGCGCTCCGGAGGGCTCCAGCGCGGCCTTGAGGCCCTTGAGGACGTCCACCGCCTCGCCCGTCAGGGGCTCGCCCGCCCAGCCCCACAGGAGGGTGCGCAGCTTGTTCTCGGTGTTGAAGGTCACTCCGTGGTCGATGCCGTAGAGCCGGCCGTCGGCGGTGGGCAGGAGGTGGCCGCCCTTGCGGTCGGCGTTGTTGATCACCGCGTCGAGGACGGCGAGCCGCCGCAGCCGCTCGTCGTCGGCGTGCACCAGCAGCGCGGTGCGGCCCTCGCCGACCTCGGCGAAGCCGATCGCCTTCCAGCCCGGCTCCGGTTCCTCGCCGTCGACCAGGGCGAGCAGCTCGGCCTCCGGGGCCACCTCGATCCACAGCTGGCACATGCCCTCGCCGTACGGCCCCTCGCGCAGCACGGTGGGCGGTACGAGGCCCCAGCCGGTCGCCTCGGAGACCTCGTAGGCGGCGACCTCGCGCCGGGCGAGGTTGCCGTCGGGGAAGTCCCACAGGGGCCGCTCGCCGGCCACGGGCTTGTAGACGCAGGCGGCCTCCCGGCCCTCGTGGACGACGGCGCAGTACAGGGCGGCGTTGGAGGCGTCGCGGATACGGCCCCGTACGGTCAGCTCGCCCCGGGCGAGGAGGTCGGCGGAGGCCGGGTCGGTGGTCGTCACGCCCCGCGGCGGTATCCGTTCTGGCGCGGACATACGTGTCCTTCCGGGTCGAGCGGCAGGCTGCACAGCGGGCACGGCGGCCGGCCGGCGTTGACGACGTCGAGGGCGCGCTTGGCGAAGGCTCGCGCCTGCGCGCCGGTGAGCCGGACCCGCAGCATCGGGGGTCCGTTCTCCTCGTCCTGGAGGAGCCGTTCCTCGGCCTCGGCGAGGTCCTCCTCGGAGTCGGCCTCGAGCTCCACGAGCGCCTGCGCCTCGACGATCATGCGCTGTTCCTCGCCGTCCCAGGCGAGGGCCATGGTGCCGACCCGGAACTCCTCCTCGACGGGCGCGTCGAGGGGGGCGGTGTCGGCGTTCTCGGCGGGCGCCACGGCGGGCACCGAGGCGCTTCCCCCGCTACGGCGTACGACCTCGTCCAGCAGCTCGTCCATGCGCTCGGCGAGCGCGGCGACCTGGGTCTTCTCCAGGGCCACACTGGTCACCCGGGCGCCGGAGGTGGCCTGGAGGAAGAAGGTACGGCGCCCGGGCAGTCCGACCGTACCGGCCACGAAGCGGTCCGGGGGGTCGTAGAGGAACACCTGACGGGACACGTCCTGTCTCCATGGGAGTCGTGGGTTCGGGAACGTCCATGCGTGTACGCGTGTGTGTGGACCGCTTCACCCTACTGCGGCCGACGATCACGGTGCGCCCGCGCCGCCCCCGACCGTCGCGTCGCCGCTCGGGGGTTCCTCGCGCGGCGCCAGGGAGGCGAAGTCGCCGGTGTCGCCGAGGCGTACGAGAAAGGGGCGCAGCCGGGTGTAACGGATCGCTGTGATGGAACACGGTTCGACGGAGATCCGCTGGAAGAGGTCGAGATGGAGTCCGAGGGCGTCCGCCACGAGCGACTTGATGATGTCGCCGTGCGAGCACATCAGATAGACGGCGTCGGCGCCGTGGTCGCGCTCCACGCGCGCGTTCCACTCGCGCACGGCCTCGGCGGCGCGGGTCTGCATGGCGCGCATCGACTCACCGCCGGGGAAGGCGGCCGCGGACGGGTGCGCCTGGACGACCTCCATCAGGGGCTCGTCCTTCAGCTCGGCGAGCTTGCGCCCCGACCAGTCGCCGTAGTGGGCCTCCCCGATCCGGTCGTCGGTGTGGGCGGGCAGGCCGGGGCGGGCGTCGAGGAGGGGCCGGATCGTCTCCTGGCAGCGTTGCAGGGGGCTCGCGACGACCGCGGCGAGCGGCAGCCCCTCCAGCCTGCCGGGGAGCGCGGCGGCCTGCGCGGCCCCGCGCTCGTCGAGCGCGACACCGGGCGTCCAGCCGGCGAGCACTCCGGAGGTGTTGGCGGTCGAACGTCCGTGCCGGACAAGGATCAACGTGGGCATGCGGCCCAGCCTAGGCTCACGCGCGCGTGCGCCGGGGGGCGGGCGAGGGGAGAATACGCTCCGTGATCGTCGACTGCGGGATCTACCGCGACGGGCGTCGGGCGGAGGGGCCGGAGGACCTGTCCGACGCCCTTGCCGAGGCGCGGGCGTCGGGCGGTTTCGTGTGGATCGGGCTGTACGAGCCCACCGAGGACGAGTTCGAGCACGTCACCGCGGAGTGCGGGTTGCATCCGCTGGCCGTGGACGACGCCCTCAACGCCCATCAGCGGCCCAAGCTGGAGGTCTACCACGACTCGCTGTTCCAGGTGTTCAAGCCGGTCGTGTACGAGCCCGAGGGCGACACCGTGTCCTCCGGCGAGATCATGGTCTTCCTCGGCGACGCCTTCGTGGTGACCGTCCGGCACGGCGAGGGCTCCCCGCTGGGCGCGGTCCGGCGGCGGCTGGAGGACGAGCCGGAGATCCTCGCCAAGGGGCCCACGGCGGTGCTGTACGCCGTCGCGGACGCGATCGTCGACCACTATCTGGAGGTGGTGACCGAGCTCGGCACCGATCTGGAGGAGCTGGAGGCGGAGGTGTTCTCGCCGACGGGCGACGGCTCGCGGCACACCGCGTCACGGATCTACGGCTTCAAGCGGCAGCTGCTGGAGTTCCGCCGCGCCTCCGTGCCCCTGGTGCCGCCGATGACCCGCCTGGCGGACACCGGCGGGCTCGGTTCCGGGCTGCCCTTCGTCAACGAGAAGGCGCGGCCCTTCTTCCGGGACGTCAACGACCACCTCACGCGCGTGAACGAGTCCGTGGAGGGCCTGGACCGGCTGGTCTCCGACATCCTCAGCGCGCATCTGGCGCAGATGAGCGTCCGCCAGAACGACGACATGCGGAAGATCTCCGCGTGGGCGGCGATGGCGGCCGTGCCCACGATGATCGCCGGGATCTACGGGATGAACTTCGCCCACATGCCGGAGCTGCACTGGCTGTGGTCGTACCCGGCGGTGATCGCGCTGATGGCCGCCCTGGAGGCGCTGCTGTACCGGCTGTTCAAGCGGCGGGGCTGGCTGTAGCTCCTCCGGGCGGCGCGCTCAGGCGTACTCCGGGGCGGGGGTGGCGGGTCCGCCGAGGGCGTCGCGGTGCTCGGGCATCTCCAGGGTCACCATCCGCCGCCAGCCCGCGAACCGCTCCCAGGCGTACATGCCGTGGATCCCGGCCGCGAGGACCGCGGACCTGGCCCTCGGCCAGCCGAGGATGCGGCCCATGTGGGCCATGACGGCGAGGCTGACGTCCCGGTAGACACGGATCTCGGCGAGCGCGCACGCGCGCAGGGTGCGCTGGATGGCGCGGCCGTGTCCGGCGTGGGCGAGGCGCAGCAGTTCCTCGTGGCAGTAGGCGAGGTGGTTGTCCTCGTCGTGGGAGATCATCTTCACCGCGCGGCCGATGTCGGGGTGGTCGGCGAAGTACCGGCGCAGCAGGTCCATCTGCTCGGAGGCGCGCTGCTCGGTGACGCGGCTGTGGGCGAGGTAGGTGACGATGTCCGCGACGGTCAGCGGCCGGTCGGCGCGGAGCCGGTCGTGGGCGAGGCCGATGCCGTGGCGCTCCAGGAGCATCGTGTAGTCCGTCTCCGGCGGCACCGGGACGGGGCGGACGCCGCGCTTCCTCATCAGGGCGTTGAAGATGCGGCCGTGCTTGTCCTCGTCGGCGCCGTGGCGGGCGATCTTGGGGGCGAGGTCGCGCTGGTCCGGCGGGACGAGCGCGGCGATCCGGGCGTTCTCCCAGCCGCCCTGCGACTCGCCGCCGGCGGCGATGGAGCAGAACAGGGCGAACGACTCGTCGTGGTCGAGGATCTCCTGGAACAGATTCTTGGCCGAAAGCATGCAAATCAGTCAAATGCGGGACGACAGGTGCCGCAACAGATGGGGTGCGGGGACTCGGCCGAAAGGATGAGAGCGACGGCGCCCTCGTGAGGCGTAACCGCGTGCGCTCCGGCGCGTTGTTCTGCGTGACGGCCGTGGCGGGGAAGACCCCCGAGCCCCCACCACGGCCGTGGTAACTTCCCCGCCGCGGACGCCCCGCCGCGGGAATCCCCTTACGCCAGGCCGGCCAGCTCCAGCGCCTGCGAGCCCGCGCGCAGCGAGGCGAGGCGCTCGTCGAGGGTGAAGCCCGCGGGGGCGAGGGTGAGGGTGGTGACGCCGGCCGCCGCGTAGGCCTTCATCCGGTCGGCGATCCGCTCCACCGAACCGAGCAGCGTGGTCCGGTCGATCAGGTCGTGCGGGATCGCGGCGGCGGCGCCCTGCTTGTCGCCGGCCAGGTACTTGTCCTGGACCTCGGCGGCCGCCTCCTCGTAGCCCATGCGCCGGGCGAGCTGGTTGTAGAAGTTCTGCTTGCGGCTGCCCATGCCGCCAACGTACAGGGCGGTGTACGGGCGGAAGGTGTCGGCGAGCTTCTCGACGTCCTTGTCGTCACCGACGGCGAGCGGCAGCGTCGGGCAGACGTCGAAGCCCTCCAGCGTCTTGCCGGCCTTCTCGCGCCCGGCCCGGAGGTGCCGGAGCGCGGTGTCCTCGATGTGCTCGGCGGAGGGGAAGATCAGCAGCGCGCCGTCGGCGATCTCGCCGGTCTGCTCCAGGTTCTTCGGGCCGATCGCGGCGATGTACAGCGGGATGTGCTCGCGCTCGGGGTGCACGGTCAGCTTGATCGGCTTGCCGGGGCCGCCGGGCAGCGGCAGCGTCCAGTGCTCGCCCTCGTACGACAGCCGCTCGCGCGTCATCGCCTTCCGTACGATCTCGACGTACTCGCGGGTGCGGGAGAGCGGCTTGTCGAACTTGACGCCGTACCAGCCCTCGGAGACCTGCGGCCCGGAGACGCCGAGTCCGAGGCGGAACCGGCCGCCGGAGAGGGAGTCGAGGGTGGCGGCGGTCATCGCGGTCATCGCGGGCTGGCGCGCCGGGATCTGGAAGATGGCCGAACCGACGTCGATCCGCTCCGTCTTGGCCGCGACCCAGCTCAGCACGGTGGCGGCGTCCGAGCCGTAGGCCTCGGCGGCCCAGCAGACGGCGTACCCGAGGCGGTCGGCCTCCTGGGCGACGGCCAGGTTGTCCCCGTCCATTCCGGCACCCCAGTAGCCGAGGTTGATCCCGAGCTGCATGGCCGATTCCCCTTACTGATCAGTAACGACGCTGTCGTGCCGACCTTAGCGCGGGGGACCGGTGGCGGGGAGGCCGGTGTGGCGAGCGTCGCGTGGTCGCGCGGGGCGGAGGGGCGGGGCGGGCGTGCGGTGAACGGGAGTTGGCGGGACGGCGGGCGCCGGGAGCGCGGTCGGGCGTGTGGCCTGCGGGGCAGCGGGACGGCGGGGTGGCGGGGTCCATGGGTGACGCGCGGAGATTCCGTTGTCCACAGGCAACCCACGGCCCAGTTCTGGCCAGTAATCTCGGCGTTCATGGAGCAGAGGCATCTCGGCCGCACCGGCCTGCGTGTGTCCCGCATCGGGCTCGGCACCCTGACCTGGGGGCGTGACACCGACGAGCACGACGCCGCGGACCTCATGAAGACGTTCTGGGAGGCGGGCGGCACCCTCGTCGACACGGCGGACGTCTACGGCGACGGAGAGGCCGAATACCTGCTGGGACGGCTCATAGACGGCCTGGTGCCCCGCCGCGACCTGATCATCTCCACCAAGGCGGGCAGCGTGCCCGACCCCGACCGCCGCTTCGACGGCTCACGGGGCCATCTCCTCGCCGCCCTGGACTCCTCCCTCGCCCGGCTCGGCACGGACCACGTCGACATCTGGCACGTCCACGCGTTCGACCCGGACACCCCGCTGGAGGAGACGCTCCAGGCCCTCGACATCGCCGTCGCCAGCGGCCGCGCCCGCTATGCCGGGGTGTCCAACTACTGCGGCTGGCAGCTCGCCAAGGCCGCCACCTGGCAGCTCGCCGCGCCCGGCGTCCGCACCCGGCTCGCCAGTACGCAGATGGAGTACTCGCTGCTCCAGCGCGGCGTGGAGCGCGAGGTGCTGCCGGCCGCGCTGGACCTGGGCATCGGGCTGCTGCCGTCCTCGCCGCTCGGCCGGGGCGTCCTCACCGGCAAGTACCGGGGCGACGCCCTGCCGCCCGACTCGCGCGCCGCCTCCGACCACTTCGCGCCCTTCGTCGAGCCGTACCTCGACGACACCGCGAGCCGCATCGTCGACGCCGTGACCACCGCGGCGGACGGGCTCGCGGTGACCCCGCTCCAGGTCGCCCTGGCCTGGGTCCGCGACCGGCCCGGCGTGGCCGCCCCCGTGGTCGGCGCGCGCACCGCGCAGCAGCTCACGGCGGCGTTGTCAGTGGAGGCCCTTACTCTTCCTGACGAGATCTGCCGGGCGCTCGACGATGTGTCGGCGCCCGTGCACCGCTATCCCGATCACGACTGGAGCACGCTGTGAGCACGGAACCGGATTCCTCGGACGACACCGAGAACACCGGGCCGGGAACACCGGACGGTGACGACAGCGCCCCGGCCACGACCGGGAGCGAGACCGAGGAGACCGCCGCGGCACCGGCCGCCGAGGGCGGGAGCACCGAAGGCGGGAGCACCGAAGGCGGGAGCACCGAGGACACGGCCGCCGCCCAGGTCAGTGAGGCTCAGGCCGAGCTGGCCGCGCAGAAGCTGGAGCGGGAGCGGATCGAGCGGCGCAAGGCCGAGAGGGCGGGGCCCGTCGACAGCGGGGCCAAGCTCAGCGGCACGGCCGCCGACCTGCTCGCGGCGGTCCGGGCCGTGGAGGGCGGGGCCAAGCCCGCCGCCACCGTCTTCAGCGCACCGGAGCCCCCGCGCCGCCCCGCCGCCCAGGAACCCGCACCGCGCCCGCAGCCTGCGCCGGCCGGGGCCCCGGCCGCTCCCCCGGCCCCCGCCCAGGAGACCGTGGCGGCCGTACGGCGCGTGCTGACCGACGGCGGTGCCCCCGAGACGCTCGCCCCGCAGGTCGCCGGGGCACTCGGCGAGGGCGCCGAGGACCTGCTGCGCGAGGACCCCTGGCAGCTGCTGCGGGTCGCCGGCGTACGGCCCGAGCAGGCCGACGGGTTCGCCCGGGCCCTGCTCGGCGCGGAGTGCGCCCCCGACGACGAGCGGCGGGGCCGCGCGCTGACGGTCTGGCTCCTGGAACAGGCGGCCCTCGCCGGGCACACCGCGCTGGAGCTCCCGGCGCTCACCGCGGCCCTCGCGCAGCGGTCCGTGCCGGACGCCGACGAGGCCGTGCAGAGCGCGCTGGCCGAGGGCGAGGCGCTCGCCTTCCAGGACGCGGAGGCCGAGAACGCGGCGCACACCGCGACCCCCGGGAACACCGCGGACACCGCGGACACCGGGAGCGACGCCGAAGACGCCGAGGACGCCCGTCCGGTCCGAGTCCTGGTCGGCCTGGAGCGGTACGCGCTCGCGGAGGAGAGCCTCGCCGACGGTCTGGCCCGGATCGTGAACTCCCTGGCCAAGGAGGCCGCCTCGGCGGCGGGATGGGAGTCGGCCGCCGCCTCGGCGTCCGGCAGCGCCGCCGAGCTGATCCGTGCCGTCGCCGGGCACGGCCTGGTGCTGCACACCGGCGGAGAGGCCGCCCGCGCCGAACCGGCCGCGCTGCTCACCGCCGCCCGCGCCCTGGGCCTGCGCGCGGTCGTGGCCTGTCACACCCCGGACGGCCGGGACCGCGTCGCGGCACGCGTCGGCGAGGCGGACCACGCCGTCACCGTCCACGGGCTGCTCGCGGGCACCGAGGGCCCCGGCCGGGACACCGACGGAGCGCTCGCCCTGGACCTGCTGATCGTGACGGACGCCCCGCGGCTCGACGTGGAGAGCGCCGCGATGGTGGTCGAGTCGCTGCCGGACGGCGCCCGGCTGGTGCTGAGCGGTGATCCGGCGGAGCTGTGGTCGGCCGGTCCGGGCCGGGTCTTCGCCGATCTGCTCGCCGCCCGGGTGTGTCCGCAGATCGCCTCGCGCACCCCCGACCCCGGTCCGCTCGGCGAGCTGCTCTCCGGGATCGGCATCGGCGAGCTCAACCAGGTCGAGGCGCCCGGCAAGGAGCTGGTGATCGTGCCGGTGCGGGACGCGGCCGAGGCCGTGCACCGCACCCTTCAGCTCGTGCTGGAGTCGGTGCCGCGGGCCTTCGGCGTCGAGCCCGGCCGGACCGTGGTGATCACCCCGGGCCATGGCGGCGCGGCCGGCACCCGCGCGCTCAACACCGCGCTCAAGGAGCGCCTCAACCCCGGCCCCGGCCGCTTCGGCGGCTTCGACCCCGGGGACGTGGTCGCGTACTCCCCCGCGCCGGGGCGGACCGTGCTGGGGCGGGTGGAGAAGGCCGACGCGGACGGGCTGCACCTGTCCTGTGCGGGCGCGCCCGTCGTCGTACCGAAGGAGCGGGTGGAGCAGTCCGTGCGGCACGGCTGGGCGCTGACCGCGCACCAGGCGGTGGGCGGCCGGTGGCCGGCGGCGGTCGTGGTGCTGCCCGGCGACGCCGCGCAGGCCCTCTCCCGGCCGTGGGTGTACACGGCGTTCGGGCGGGCGGAGCGGCATCTGTCCGTGGTGCACGGGGTCGAACAGGCCCTGGCGCGCGCCGTCGCCGAGGTCCCGGCCAGGCCGCGGACGACCCGGCTGCCGGTCCTGCTGCGCACCCAGGTGCCGGCGGCCGGCTGAACCGCACCGGGGCGAGCACGCGAGCGGCGGCCGGGTCGGGGTCTCCCCCGTCCCGGCCGCCGCCGTGTCCCGTCGCGCCGCCCGCGGACGACGTCCGCCCAGCGCCGCCCGCCTAGCGCCGGTCGGCGTCCTGCGGCTCCAGGTCGTCGCTCTCGAGGTCGTCGAGGTCGTCGAGGTCGTCCAGATCGGCAGGGAGATCCTCGCCGTCCTCGCCCTCGTCGTCGTCCTCGTCGAGGTCGTCGAACACCGCGCTCACGTCGAACCGGCAGACCACCCGCTGCGGATCGGCCTGGTCGAACGGGGCCTCCAGCCACTCGCCCGGTTCGGCCGGTTCGTCGGCGGCGAGCACCCACAGCGTGGAGTCGCCCTCCTCCAGGCCGAACTCCTTGTGCCGGGAGGCGATCTCGTCCGGTTCGAACTCGCCGAACAGGATGCCCAGGGCCCCGTGCACGGTGCCCGAGCCCTCCGTGCCCTCGTCGTCCGCCGCCTCGACCCGCTGGGCCTGGGCGAGCAACCGCTGCGGCTCCGCGACGGCGTAGTCCCGGCGGATCAGCACGCTGAGCGCGTTCGGCTCCTCGGGTCCGGTGTACGGAGGCAGGGAGTCGTCCGCGCCGGGGATCTCGAAGGGCGTGACCTCGTCGTAGCGGTCGTAGAGCAGTTCGTCGTAGACCTCGGCGGCCGCGGCCAGCTCGTTGAACGCCTCGTAGACGGCCGGGTCGTCCTCCCCCGACCTGCGTTCGACCGCGGCCAGATGGCGGTCGAGCGCGGTCTTGACCGCCTCGGCGGCGGCGCGTACCTCGGCAGCGGTGGGCTGCGCAGCATCAGACATAGTGCAGACGCTATCCGTACGAGGCCCCAGCCCGCACAATAGATGCGATGCCGGAATACGAATTTGTCGACGTGTACGTACCGCGCGGGGTCTCCCGCAAGGACGCGACTCGTCTGCTGACCGACCATGCCGAGTACGGACACTGGGAGTTGGACCGCCTGAGCCTGATGCGTGACGGCAGTCGCCGCGTGCGGCTGCGCCGACGGATCATCCGCCAGGTACGTGCCACATGGTGAAGTGAGCGACACACGGAGCGGGCCCCGCCGAGGCGGGGCCCGCTCCGTCGTCCGGCCTCCCGTGGGATCACATGGAGGTGCGCGCCTTGCGGTAGAGCAGCGCTCCGGCGAGGAGCGCGCCCGCGCCGGCCGGCAGGGCGAGGCCGAGCGGCAGCTCGCTTCCGGTCTCGGCGAGCTGGGCGCCACTGGCGACGGTACCGGTGGTGCCGGTGGTACCGGTGGGCCGGTGGTCGGTCACCGAGTGGGCCGGGGTGCCGCGGCCCGGGGTGGACGGCACGGCCTCGGGCCCGGAGGGGGTGGACCCGTGGCCGACCGGCTTGCCGGGGGTGGGATGACCCGGATGGCCCGGCGTCTCGTGGCCGCGGTCCGGCGGGGTGCCGTACCCGTGGCCGCCGGCGGTGTCGCAGCCGTTGCCGTAGGACGGGTTGAGGATCCCGATGACGTCGACGCTGTTGCCGCACACGTTCACCGGCACGTCGACCGGGGCCTGGACGTGGTTGCCGGAGCCGACGCCGGGCGAGCCACCGGTGTGACCGCCCGCCTGTGCGCCCCCGGAGCCCGGGTACGCGCCGTAGCCGCCGCCGTAGCCGCCGTCGTGACCGCCATGGCCGCCGTGGCCGCCCCAGTGACCTCCCCCGTTGCTTCCGTTGCCGCCGTGACCGCTGCCGTGCTGACCACCACTGCCGTGCTGAGCGCCGCCGTGCTTCCCGCCGCCGTACGCCTGGTCGCTGTCGCCGTAGCCGCCCGGTGCGCGGTGGCGGCCGCCCTGGGTGGTGCACGAGTTGCCGAACGCCGGGTTGAGGAGCCCGACGACGTCGATGGTGTTGCCGCACACGTTGACCGGGACGTTCACCGGCGCCTGCACCGTGTTGCCGGACGCGACGCCGGGCGAGTCGGCGGCGAAGCCGTTCGCCCCGGAGTCGGCGTGCGCGTAGCCGCCGGCGGCGGCGATCACCCCCGTGGCCGCCGCCACGGTCATGAGGCTTTTGCGGGTGACCTGTCGCATTGCTGTTTCCCTGCTTTCGATCTCGTCCTCGACCCGAATTCCCGCATCATTCCAGTTCCCGGGAAAGTTCACGGGGACATTCGGCCCGTTCGAATTCTTCGGCCATTCCTTCGGAAAAGACCGGTAGGCCCCGGAGCGCAGGGTGCGCTCCGGGGCCGACGGTGTGGACGACCCCTCAGCGGGTCGACGTCACTTGTTGATGCAGACGTTGCCGAAGGCGGGGTTCAGCAGCCCGATCACCGAGATCGTGTTGCCGCAGACGTTCAGCGGGACGTGCACCGGAACCTGGATCACGTTGCCGGAAACGACACCCGGGGAGTGCACCGCGGCACCCTGGGCACCGGCATCGGCGACGGCCAGGCCCGCGCCCGCGAGAACCAGCCCACCAGTGGCAGCCGCAGCAGCGACGACCTTCTTGATCATTATTCCTCCTTGTTGGCAAAAGCGATCCTCAGCAGCGGACCGCATCACCAGTAACGAGGGGGAATTAATGAGGCTACGCGCTTATCGGCGCATTCACTCTTCTCAGTCACTCCCGCACGGGCGCACGATTTCCGGTGCGTGATTCAGGACGCGTCGATGAACTGGTCGAGCACCCGCACCCCGAACTTCAGACCGTCCACCGGCACCCGCTCGTCGACGCCGTGGAACATGCCCGCGAAGTCCAGCTCCGGGGGCAGCTTCAGCGGGGCGAAGCCGAAGCCGCGGATGCCGAGGTCGTCGAAGGACTTGGCGTCGGTGCCGCCGGAGAGCATGTAGGGGACCGCCTTCGCGGCCGGGTCCTCGGCGAGCAGCGCCGCCTGCATGGCCTCGACGAGCGCCCCGTCGAAGGAGGTCTCCAGCGCCTTGTCGGAGTGCACGTCCTCGCGCCGTACGTTCGGGCCGAGGAGGTGGTCGAGGTCGGCGAGGAACTCCTCCTCGTACCCCGGCAGGAAGCGGCCGTCGACGTGCGCGGTCGCCTCGCCCGGGATCACGTTGACCTTGTAGCCGGCGCCGAGCTGGGTCGGGTTGGCGGTGTTGCTGAGGGTCGCGCCGATCAGCTTGGCGATGCCGCCGAGCCGGGCGAGGGTGGACTGCATGTCCTCGGGGTCCAGCTCGGTGCCGAGGGCGTCGCCGAGCTCGTCGAGGAAGGCGCGGGTGGTCTTGGTGACCCGGACCGGGAAGGTGTGCCGGCCGAGCCGGGCGACCGCCTCGGACAGCTCGGTGATCGCGTTGTCCTTGTGGATCATCGAGCCGTGTCCGGCGGTGCCGGCGACGGTCAGCTTCATCCAGTGCATGCCCTTCTCGGCCGTCTGGATCAGATAGAGCCGCCGCTCCTCGCTCACCGTGAACGAGAAGCCGCCGACCTCGCTGATCGCCTCGGTGACGCCGTCGAAGAGCCCGCGGTGGTGGTCGACGAGGTGGCGGGCGCCGTACAGACCGCCGGCCTCCTCGTCGGCGAGGAACGCGAGGACGATGTCCCGGGGCGGCTTGCGCCCGGAGCGCATCCGGTCGCGTACGACCGCCAGGGTCATCGCGTCCATGTCCTTCATGTCGACCGCGCCGCGGCCCCACACACAACCGTCCGTGACCTCCCCGGAGAAGGGGTGGTGGGTCCAGTCGACCGCGTTGGCCGGGACCACGTCGAGATGGCCGTGGATGAGCAGCGCGGGCCGGGACGGGTCCTCGCCCTCGATACGGGCCACGGTGGAGGCGCGCCCCGGGTGCGATTCGAGGATCTGCGGCTCGAGCCCGACCTCGGCGAGCTTCTCGGCGACCCATTCGGCCGCCTTGCGCTCACCCGGGCCCGAGTGGTCGCCGTAGTTGCTGGTGTCGATCCGGATGAGGTCGCGGCAGAGGTCCACGACCTCGTCCTCGCCGGTGACGTTCCTGGCCGTGTCGCTCACGCTGCTTCCTCCCGCTGTCCTGGCCGGTTCCCCCACATCCTCCCTCCCGGTGCCGTCCCCGCCCAAGACAGGTCCCGGCCCGTCACACTCCGTTCATGTGGGGCGGTGCCGCCCGTCCGACCAGCCGTGATCGGGCACCCTCGAAAGCCTGGTAGTGTTTACGACGTCGCCGCGAGGGAAACCCCGCCGCGACAGACACCTTGTCCGGGTGGCGGAATGGCAGACGCGCTAGCTTGAGGTGCTAGTGCCCTTTATCGGGCGTGGGGGTTCAAGTCCCCCCTCGGACACCACTTCCTGTGAGGGGCGGTTCCGGCTTACGGCCGGGGCCGCCCCTCACTGGTGTACGGCCCCCTCACCTACGGCGTTCACGGCCGGGAGTCCACAGGTCGTGATGGTGGTACAGGCCGCGCACCACTTCCCGCAGCGCGGCGCCCGGCAGCTCGGGGACGCCGACGGGCCACTCCGGGATGAGGACGTCCTCCAGGAACTTGCGGTCGAGGTAGTCGGTCGACGCCACCAGGTCACGGAGGAATTCGGTCACCTCGCGCAGCTGCTGCTCGGCCCTGGGGGCCACCAGCCACCGGAACAGCCAGACGGCCACCTCGACGGCCCGGCCCTGCAGCTCGTCGTCGAACCCGGGGTCGTCGTCCGAGGGCCGGCATCGCAGCAGCAGCCGGGCTCGCAGGAGCCCCTTGGAGAGCTCGCCGATCTCGCTCTCGGAGTAGTCGCGCTCACCGAGACAGCGGAGCACGATGTTCTGGGCCTGGCAGTTCAGCCTCCCGGTGAGCATGAGGAGGAGGTCGGGCACCGAGGCCTCTTGCAGGATCCTGCGCCGGTACTTGACGCGCATGTCGTCGGCACGGGGTCCGAACGGCTCGCACAGCTGCCTGACCAGCTCCACGCGCGCCTCTTTCGCCATGCTGTCGCTCTTGCGGCGCCACTTGATCCTGGGGTGCGGGAGGCTGCTGAGGAAGGGTGTGTCGAGGGCCTCCCGGCCGGCGCGCGCCCGCTCCTCCGGCGACCGCGGCGCACTCCGGGTGCCGTGGGCGGGAGGGATGCCGGGCGCGGGCGGGTAGGAAGGGGCCCCACCGTCGAGGGACGCGGCCGGGCGCGCGGGCCCGGCCCCGGCCGACATGGCCGACCCGGCCGACATGGCTTCCGGGGCGACACCGCCGCGCTGCGACACCGCCCCGGAAGCCCGCGCCACGGAACCGGTGTCCCGGACAGCCCCGGCATGAGTCCACCCGGCCGAGGCCTGCGCCGACCCGTCCGGCACACCCGCCGCGGAACCGGTCACCTGCCCTGCCCCGGCTCCCCACCCCTGCGGCGCCGCTTCCGGACCACGTGCCCCGGAACCGGGCACCCCGGCAGGACCAGCGCCCTCCGGATACGGCCCCTGAGTCTGGGGTGGCGCGGAACCGGACACCTGTGCGGACGCGCCCGAGGACCGCGCCGCAGGGCCCGGATCCCTCGGCTCCGCCGAACCCGAGGCCCGTGCCGACCATCCAGAAGCCCCCGCCGCAGAACCAGCAACCTGAGCCTCCCCGGCAGCAGACCCCTGGACCACCGAACCGGGGGCCTGCTGCTCCGGACCCGGGTCGTGAGCCTGCGGCGGTGTGCGGGGGATCCCCGGCGCCCGGCCGGAGAGCTGCGGCGCGTAGCCGGGCGCCTGCGTCGGGGCGTCCGAGGGCCGTGCCGCTGGACCGGCCGCCGCCGAGTCGCCGAGAGCCCGCCCGGTCGGAGCGGAGTCCGGAGTCCGCGAGGGTGCGTCGGCGATGCCCGGGGCCGGACCAAAGGTCTGCGACGTCGAGTCCGATGCGTGTGGCCGTGCCGTGGCAGGGGACTGTCCCTGGCCGTCAGGAGGAGTCGCCGTCCCGGGGACGGGTGCCCGGGGCGCGGACGTGTCGGGGTGGGCGGTGCGGCCCGGCGCGTATGAGTGGGGACCGTCGGCTTCGTACGTGCCTCGGCGCTCTCCAATTCCTTCTCCGTCGCCTTCTCGCCGGTCGGTCTGCCAGCCGGTCGGCAAGGGCAGGGGCGGGCTTCCCGGGCCTCCGGGGGGCGCCTGCCATGCCTCCCGTTGCGCGTAGATCTCGTCTTCCGCTTCGGTGTCCTGCCGGTCGAAGTCCCAGCGGTCGGAGCTCCACCGGCCGGAGTCCCGGCGGCTCCGCTGCTCGCGGTGCGGGCGACGGGGGCGGCCGGTCAGCGCCGCGTCGATGCGGTCGTAGCGCTCCTCCTCCGGCAGGGCCGCCGCGTCCCGCGCGCGGTCGAGAGGGCGGGGATAGTTGTCCAGGGAACCCGTGGCGAGCCAGTCGCAGTAGTGGGTGACCAGCTTCCCGGCGAGGACCGTCGCGCCGTCCTGCTGGACGTCGGTCAGCCTGATCCGGCGCAGATCCGCGTCCTGGACATGGGAGCGGCGCCAGTCCGGCACGAACACCACCCGGTGAGGATGATGATCCGAGGTGTCGTAGGTGGCGTAGGTCCAGCCGTCATGGCCGAGCCAGCCGCCGAAGATGTCGCACAGGGCCCACAGGGCCGACAGCGCCACGTCCTCGAGCCCTCCGCCGTCACTGTCGGCACGGTCGGCGCGAGAGGCGGGAAGCCGACGGCCGGCGGCGGTCTGTGCCGCCGCCTCCAGTTCACCGATCAGGGCCGACACCCGGCCGCCCGGCTCCCGCAGCAGCTCGGCGACCAGGCGCGCCAACGGCTCCCGGACCAGGACCACCCCGTCCCGCAGCGGGCCCTGGCGTTGATCCGCCAGCTTCTGGAGGTCCTTGAGCGCGAACCCCGGGATCCCGCCCCGCGCCGAGTCGAACCACTTGTCCTCCTTCCACGGACCGGCGCCCAGGGCCAGGCAGCGGCGGGAGGTCAGCGCCCCCGCCGAGGCCATGAGGGCATGGCAGACGGTGCTGTCGCGGTTGTTGCCGTCCTTCTCCGGCATCCTGCGCAGCAGGACCGCCTGGCCGCCGTGGATCAGCCGGACCAGGCTGACCCGTTCTCCGCCCCCCTTCACCCGCATCACGGAGCCCCGCTGCTCCGCGAGGTCGCGGGCGACCCGCTCGTCGCACGAGTACGCCACCGCGGTGATGCCCGCGCCCCGGGCGGCGCCCCGGCTACCCGCCCAGCGGAACACCATCTGGTCGACCACGCCGTTCCCGTCGCTCACATCCCCACCTCGGCGGGGCCGTCGGCACCCGTGTCGCCGAGCATTCCGCACATGGACAGCACCGAGACCAGCGGTTCGAGGACCCGGCGGGGCCGGACGCCGTGCACGAAACGGTCGTCGCGGTACTGGCTGCCGGTCGCGGAGGCGAAGTGCAGGGTGCAGCGCAGCACGCTGTCGAACGGCCGGACCCAGGCCGGTCCGGCGTGGTGCCGGAGGAAGGCGTACGCGTCGCAGCTCTCGGCGCGCAGCCGGGCGGCGGAGACCTGCGGCATCGCGGGCTGGGACAGCCAGCGGTCCACGGGGGGTTCGAAGCGCAGCAGATCGCACTTGTTGATCACCACGGCGGCGGCCACCCCGAGATAGGTGCCGGTGCGCGGCAGCCGGTCGAGGACGGTCTGGAAGGCCGGGTCGCCGCCGCGCGTGTAGCGGAACGCCCCGCGCAGGGGATCGAGCTGGGCGTGGGGCAGGGCGCGCAGCGGGTCGACGACGAAGATCAGCGCGTCCACGCCGAGCATGAAGCGCAGCAGGGCGTCGGTGCGCCGCAGGTCCTCGCCGCTGAGGTCGAAGAAGGCGAGCGGGCGGGTCCTGCCGTCCGCCCCGGTGAGCAGCAGTGCCTCCTCGAAGGTCGCGGAGGTCTCCAGCTGCGGGGTGTGCTCCAGCATGATGCCGGAGCGCAGGACGTCGACCTGCTCCTCCATGAACTCCCGGTGGTCCTGCGGGTTCACGGACTGCCAGGTGATGCCGTACTGCTCCAGGCCGCCGTCGGTGATCTCGCCGATCATCTGGGTGAGCAGATGGGTCTTGCCGGTCGCGGAGTCGCCGACCATGGCCACCGTGAGCGGGCTGCCGTTGGTGAGGTAGGGGACGGGGATGTAGTGGGGTGTCACCCCGTCGGTGTTGCGGCAGCGCTGGTAGGCCGAGCGCAGGGTGTCGGCCCGGCGCAGCGGGCTGGTCTGGCCGCTCAGGTCCAGGCTCTGGTACTGCTGCCGGTCGTCGCGCACGTACAGGTGGCGTTCGTCGTAGGAGACGACTTCCAGGCAGTAGGGGCAGAGCATGTCGCGTGCCGAGGAGTCGGACAGGAAGGGGCTCACCGGTAGCCACCCCTTTCGGTGCCTGCGGTTTCGGGATCCTGTGCGGTCGTGCTGCCGCCGTAGAACCAGGTGCTGTCCTCACCGGACGCACCGGACACACCGGACACGCCGGCCGGAGCGACGGGGCCGAGCGGGCCGTCGGCGGCCGGTTCCGGTGCCGGCGGGTGCCACGGCGGCTCCGGCGGAGGAGAGGCGACGGGAGGCGGCGGGGTGCGGCGCAGGGAGGCGCGTTTGCGGCGCATCGCGGTGTCGAAGTCACGCCGGTAGGGGTCGAGGGGATCCGGCTTTCCGGCGGCGGGGAAGTCGGATCCGGCGCCGGGCATGAGGAGGTGCAGCAGCTGGCCGGGCAGCGGCCGGTCGGCGGCCCGGGGGGCGAAGACCGGTGCGAGCGTCTGGGCGAGGGAGGGGTGCGCCGGGAGGTCCGAGGACGGCCCGTCGGGGTGCCCGGGGCGCCCGGTGACCAGCTGGTGCATCACCTGCCCCACGCTCCACAGCGCGTCGCGGGCGTCCGTCAGGCCCTCGCCGGCCCGTTGTTCGGGGGAGGCGTAGGGCGGGATGCCGAACGGTCTGCGGGGGAGGCCGAGCCGGGTGACGGAACCGAGGTCCCAGAGCTGGATGCCGTGCTCGTCCCAGCGGACGGCGGCCGGCACGATCCCCTGGTGGACCAGGCCCACGGCCTCCATGAGCCGTACGGCGAGCACGAGATCGCGTTCGATGACGCGCTGCTGGCTGGTGGACACGCCCTGGGCGAGGGCGGCCACGGAGGAGCCCCGGGGGGCGGCGTAGACGATGAAGGGCTCCGCGGCGTTGATGTCGTGGCCGACCGGGACCGGGAACAGGCCGCTGTAGCGCGTTCCGGAGTAGGCGCGGTGCAGGGTGAGCGCGGCGGCGATCTCGGCCTCCATGCCGGTCTGTGCCGCGTCGTTGCCCAGTTCGGACTCGGGCAGCCGGACCTGGAGGCCGGACCGGTCGTCCGTGAGCTGCACCCGCCGGCCCACGGCGGGCGGGCGGACCATGCGCGGCAGGTCGGCGCCGAAGCGGGCCTTGACCCGCATCGGGGCGCCCTGCGCCGAGACCATGGTCAGTTCGCCGAACTCACCGGCGGCCGGTGTCCGGTCGGCTTCGGCCGGTGCGCCGGGGCTGCTCCCCTGCGGTCCCGGGTGTCGGTCGTTCACCATGAGGCTCCCCCACTGTCACCGTGCGACAGGCCGCTGTCGGCCCTGTCCGCCGCGTCGTCCCCCACGTTGTGCTCCGCCCGGCCGCCGAGCCGGTCACCGGGCCCGTCACCGAGCCGGTCACCGAGCCGGTCACCGGGCCGGTCACCAGGCCCGTCGTCGTCCGGGGGACGGACCCGGACGCGTACCGTCTCGACCGCTCCCGGGCGCAGGGCGGTCACTCTGAGCGCGCCGACGAGACGGCCGGACGACATCCACACGGCGTCGTCGGACTCGGCCGCGGGGACCGTCCCCAGCGTGGTGCGCACCGCGCGCGGCGCGAAGCGGATGACGCGCATGGCCATCGGGTCGCGGCTGAGCAGCGGCAGCTGGGCGGGCGAGCACAACGACCGCAGCCGGTCGGCGGCCTCGGGCGCCAGCGCGTCCCGCACGGGCATGACGCCGCTGCCCAGCAGGGCCATGGCGTCGCCGCGTCCCCGGCCGGGCCGGGTGAAGGGGGGCGCGGCCATCACCCCGCAGAGCTCCAGATGGCGGCGGGCGGTGCCGAAGCCGTCACGTACGGCGTTCGCGAGGGTGTCGGCGTGCCGGTGCGCGGACGGGGCCGGGGCCGCGACGCCCCAGAACCGGCGGAGGGCGTCGACGGTGGCGTCCGCGAGGTCGGCGACCAGCGTGGGCAGCAGTTCGGGGCCGCCGTCGGCGCTGGTATGCACCAGCCAGGGCGGGGTCCCGGGTCCCGCGGGCCGGTCGTCACCGGGGGCGGTCTCCCAGGTCCCGTGCGGGGGCGCCGGCTCCTCGTGCGGACGCTCCTCCGACCAGGGGCCGGCGCTCCCCGCGGCGCCCTCGTGCCACGGATCCCCGGACCAGTCGCCGTCCGGCCATGCCTCGCCGGTCCAGGCGTCCTCCTGCCGTACGCCGCGCTCGGGGGCGTCCGGCGGTCCGGCGGGGCCGGGGGCCGGGGCGCCGCTCGCGGTACGGCCGTCGTGGGCCTCGGCCGCGCTGCGGCGCAGCACCACGGCGAGGGCGCGGGCGGAGTCGGCGCACCGGGTGCGTTCGTCGGCGGCCCACCACTGCTGCCGCATCGCCTCGGCCAGCACCGAGTCCACCCGGTCCAGCTCTTCGCGCAGGACGGCGAGACCGGTGCCCTCGCACCAGTCGTCCACGGCCCGCACCCAGTCGGCGCAGCAGAGGACCGCGCAGACCAGCGCGGCCACCGCCGCCCCGAGGGCGCCGGCCCACAGGGGCGGGTCCAGCGCCCGGCCCAGCAGGAACCCGCCGGCGGCACCCACCGCGGCGGCCACCGCGCGGGGGACCGCGTACTGCCTGATCGGACCGCGTACGGCCGCTTTCGGCCGGCGGGCGGCGGCCAGGGCGCCGCCGACGAGCAGGACCAGGACCGGCAGCAGGGCCAGCAGGGTGCCCGGCCAGCGTGCCACCCCGGCCAGGGCGACCAGCGCCGCGATGCCGGTGAGCCTTCCGGGGCCGGCGGAGGAGGCGTGGAACGGATGGGAGACGCCGACCCCGCCGGACTCGTCGGGTGAGCGGCGGTCCAGCCGGGCGGCGAGGCCCGCGGCCGGTACCGGGGCGACCCGTTCGGACAGTGAGGTGAGCCGGCCCGCGACCGTGTGCAGGGCCAGGCCCCGGGAGAGCAGGCCGAGGGTGAAGGCGCCGAGTTCCTCCTCGGTGCTCTGGGCGGTCGGTGCCGTGGACCGCGCGGCGGCCGGCGGGGTGACCCCCAGCCGGTCGAGGACGGCGGCGGACTCGGCGGCCGGCACCCCGGGCGCCCCGCCCTCGCGGAGGACCCGGGTGACGACCTCGCGGTAGCGGCGCAGGGCGTGCGAGGCGTCCTCCACCGCACGGGGCAGGGCCTGCGCGGCGGCGCCGCCGGTCAGCAGCGCGAGCGGCCGGGCCAGGTCCGACCATGCCGCGTCGGCGGCCGACAGGGCCCCGGCACAGGCGTCGCGGTCGGCCGCGGCGGGCCCACCGGGGCGCAGCAGCCGGTCGGCGGACCGGCCCGGGGCGGCGGACAGCAGTTCGGCCAGGGTCCTGGGCAGCTCGGCGGGCTCCAGGTCGGCCCCGTCGGCCGGGGGCCGGGCGGCGGGGTCCCCGGCGAACCGGGCGAGTGCCGCGTGCCAGGCCCGGTCGCGGGCGTCGGCCGGAAGGTCGTAGGCGAGGACCCTGGCGGACAGTGCGGCGGTCGCGGACGGACAGCCCAGGACGGCGTCCAGCACCTCGTCGAACAGCTCCGGCGGGCCGAGCAGTTCGACGAGCAGCGCCACGGCGGCCTCGTCCCCGGGCGGGTGGTCGTGCCCCTCCTCCGCGCCGCACTGCGGGTCGGAGACCCAGAGCACCCCGGCGCCCGCGGTGCGCAGCACGGTCGGCAGCCGCAGCCGGCGGCCGGGGACCTGGGCGGGGGCGGGGTCCCCGACGACCACGCACAGCACGCGCGGCGCGGTCTGGGCCGGATACGCCATGACGCGTTCGTACAGCTCCGGGTGGGCGGTCAGGCCCTCGGCCGTGTCCAGGAGGAGGAGACGGCGGGGGCCGTACCCGCCGAGGCGGGTACGGCCGAGCTGTTCGCGCAGGGCCCGGCCGGTCGCGGCGGGGTCGGCGGGGCGGCCCGGCGGCGGCCGCAGATCGAGGACGGCCACGCCGTCCTCGGGCCTCGCGTCGTTCACCGCGGGTCTCCCTTCCAGGGGTCGTGCTCGCCCGCGTCGTCCCATTCGTCCTGGCCGTCGCCGTCGGCGATCCCCCAGGGCACCGAGGGGTCGCCGCCGGGCCAGGGGGTGTCCGCGGGCGCGCGGTCCGGGTAGGGCGGGTAGCCGGTGGGCTGCTCGGTGACGGGGACGGTACGGCCGGCGGTGGGCACCTGGGCCGCTCCCCCGTCGGCCGGGGCGCCGGGCGCGGGGTGTCCGGCACCGGTGCCCGGCCAGCCTGCCGAGCCGTTGGCCGCCGTACCCGACGAACCCGGGCCGGTGCCCGGCCAGCCCGCCGAGCCGTTGGCCGCCGTACCCGACGGTCCGGTGCCGTTGGCGGGCCGGCCCGCCGGTCCATCGCCCGCCGGACCCGACGGGGCGGGACCGGGCCAGCCGGACGGGCCGTCGGCCGGGGTGCCCGACGGGGCGGTGGCGGAGTGGCCGGAGAGGCCGTCGGCCGGTGTGCCAAATCTGCCGGACGCGGCTCCGGGCCAGTGGGCGGTGCCGTTGGCGGCCGTGTCGGCGACCGCCGGGCGGTGCCACGGGGACGGGGCCGGGCCGCCGCCGGGCCGGGGCGCGCCGTCGGGGCGTGGGGCGCCGTTGGGTGGGCGGGTCGCGGGCGGGTCCTCGCGGCGGAGCGGGGGCGGTGGCTCGGGGGCGGGCATCGGGCCGATGCGCGTCCACTCCTCCAGCCCACGCAGCGTCGACTGCACCGCGCCCTGCTCGTTGGGGAAGGCGAGGTCGAGGGCGCCGGGCAGGGCCACGGACCAGAACTCCCGCAGGGGACGCACCCATTCGGCGATCCGGCCGCCGTACATCCGCTCCCGCTCGGCCAGCAGCGACAGCTGGTGCGACGCCACCTCGTGGACCAGTTTGAGGTAGAGCGGCGAGGGGCGGCTGCCGGAGGTGCCGAGGCCGGCCGGCAGGGTGTCCATGAGGACCCGGCAGTACGATCCGACGACCGCGTCCTCCTCCAGCAGCGCCCAGCGCTCGTAGGCGCGCAGCAGGCTCGCCCAGCTCGACACCCCGTCGCGGTAGTCGTCCAGCCGGAGCGTCAGCCCGGGGACCTCGGGGCCCATCTCGTCGTGCAGGCGCAGCGTCACGCGCCGCGGGGACGCCGGGTCGCCCTGGACGTCGACCCGGCCGTTCCAGATGACGCAGAGCAGCCGCTGGAGGATGTGTCTGCGGTCGTCGGGGGTGCTGGCCAGCCAGGGGTCCTGGTAGCCGAGCCGCTGCCGCCAGCGCAGGGCGTCGTCGTCCCGGCGGCTCTCCTGCGCACGGGCCCACTGGCGCATGACCTCCCGGGCGCCGGGCACCTCGGTCAGGCTCATCTCGCTGCGGAACAGCACGACGGTGATCGAGGCGGTGTCGACGGGGCGGAAGACGATGCTGCGCCGGCCCTTGGGCAGGTGCAGCCGCTTCTCCAGGTAGTCCTCCACCACGGTGCGGCGGCCATGGGTGCTGGGATAGGTGATGAGGACCTTCAGGGGGCCGTTGCCCTCGGGGGTGAACCCGGCCGGGAGCAGTCCGGCGAGCTTGTAGGTGAACTGCTCCAGCGCGGGCTTGCTGACCTGCCGGACGGCCTGGCCGTCGCCGACGGCCGCGGAGAGCAGGGTTCCCATGGCGGGCAGCAGCGGCTGGGCCCGCTGCTGGGTGCCGGGCTCGGCGAAGAGCTGCTCGACCCGCTTCTGCAGGACGGTCTTGACCTCGGCGACGGCCGCGGCCGGGTTGCGGCGCCCGGTGGTGAAGGCGGCCTCCCAGTGGTCGGCGGAGACCAGGTGGGTCAGCAGGTCCGCCTCGTCGCCGGAGCGTCCGAGCTGGGCGCTCTCCACGAGACGGTCGATCAGGTCCTCGTAGAAGTCGCGCAGGCTGCTCTGCGGCGGGAGCAGGTAGGAGACGCCGGCCCGGTCGTCGTACAGCTCCTTCAGTCCGGCGGCCCAGGCGCGCGGTTCCTCCTCGAGATGCTTGTCGAAGGCCTCGACGAGCTGGCCGATCTCGTGCCGGAGCTCCTCCGCCGCCCGGCGCCAGCGCGGCTCCTGCTGGTCCCAGGCGCGGTTCCAGATGTCCTTGGCCCGCCACTCGTACCAGAGGTCCTGCTCGGCGAGGGCGGCGAGGACCTCCTCGTCGCCCCAGCGGGCCCGGGACAGGCCGCCGGCCCGGCGGTGGATGCGGGGCACGGAGGGCGGCTGGATCTCGACGCCGTCCGGGCGGGCCGGTTCCTGGCGGCGGTTCTCCAGCATGCCGAGGAAGCCGAGGCCGACGGCACCGGACCGGCCGGGCACGCCCTTGACGACGGCTTCCAGGCGCAGCAGGTCGACCTTGCGCAGCATCTGCTCCGCGGCCACCCGGGGCACGAACGCGTCCGCCAGCGCGGGCATCTGCCGCTGGAGGCGGCTCTCCAGTTCGTCCAGCAGCCGCTGCATCTCCTCCAGCCGGTCGCGCAGCGCCTGCTGGATCTCCGAGGTGCCCTTGGGCACGGGGTCGGGTTCGGGTGCGGGCAGTGCCTCCCGGCGCCAGAGCGGGGCGATCCCGGCGGCGGTGAACATCTCCTGCACCAGGGGGCGGATGTCCAGCGAGGCGTGGACCTGGGGGTCGGTGAGCCGGCGGACCGCCAGGGCGAGCATCCGGGCCGCGACCAGTTCGGCGAGTTCGTCGAGCGGCGAGGTCATGGCGGCGACGAGGCTGGTGGAGATGCCTCGGTGGCCGATGCCGGTGGCGGAGCGGGTGCGGCGGTCCACCTCCCCGTTGATGAAGTTCGAGGCGAACGTCTGGTCGTCGTGGTCGGTGCCCTTGCCGGTGTCGCCGAGGTCGGTGCCGATCAGGGACAGCACCAGGGAGACCATGGACCGGCGCAGGTCGTCGGGGCGGATGCCGGCGGTGGGGCTGAAGAGGAACGCCGTCGGGACCGTGCCGGTGCGCAGCCGGACCGGGTGCATCTGGGGGTAGCGCATGGCCGTCGGGTCGGGGCGGCCGGTGTCGCCCAGGTTTGCCTTGGCGTCGGGGACGTTCTGCTCGTCCACCAGCCGGGACAGGTCCACCACGGCGCGGGCGGCGTTGAGTTCGGCCCGGCGTCCGCCGCCCTTGCCCGGCGGGAAGGCCTTGGGCATGACCACCAGGGGGTAGATCCGGGCGGGCAGGCCCTTCTCCCGGAAGACGTGCCCGATCAGGTAGAGGTAGTCCAGGAAGATCCCGGCGCCGGTGCCGCCCGCCACGGAGAAGGCGACGAACACGTCGCAGCCGCTGAGCGGTCCGCCGCCCAGTTCGCTGAGTTCGCCGCCGGACAGGCCGATCGCGTCGATGGCGCGGCGCAGGGGTTCCAGTACGGGGGCGGGGCCCTCGCGCAGGGTGGCGAACAGCGCGGCCCGGCCGACGGTGGGCAGTTGTCCGGCGCCGCTGCGCAGCGGGGTGACCTTCGGTTCGTCGTCCACGGGCGGCAGCCAGCCGGTGACCTCCGTGCGCAGCTCGGCCCGGAGCATCTGGGTGACCTCGGGGGAGCTGTCGAACTCGGCGGGCAGCAGGTCGTGGGTGGCGCGCGCGGTGCGGGAGTACGCCGGCCGCAGCGCCGGGTCGGCGCTGATGTGCGGCAGTTTGGCGAGTTCCGCCTCGCTGTAGTCGGCGTACACGAACTGGACGCAGTCGGGCAGCTGGTGCGGGAGCCGGCGGCCGTCGCCGGTGAGGGCGGTGCCGTCGGGCCCGCAGAGTTCGGCGCGCAGGCGGCGCTCGAGTTCGGCCCCTACCAGGCCTCCCGTGCCGCCCAGGCCGACGAACAGCATCGGCTGGAATATCTTCATCGTGCGATCCCCTCTGCCCGGGCGGTCGCCTGCCCGGCAGCGTGTCTGCGTGGACCGGCCCCTGGTGGTGCGGGCCGGTGGTGTGATGGGGCGTGACGGCGGCGGGGCCGGGTGGCCGGCGTGGTGGCCGGGCCCCGCCGCCCGGTCACAGGTCGGGGTCGTAGGGGCGTTCGGCTCCGGAGGCGGGTACGCGGTCGGTGCGGCGGGCCGCCGGGGTGTCCTCGCCCCGGTGGGGCGTCCGGGGTGCCGACGGGCCGGGCCGGGCGAACGGCCAGCGGCCGCCCGCGCTGGCGGGCCGTCGCTGCGTCCCGACCGTCCCGCGCGTCCCGCCCGTCCCCCGGGTGCGGCCCGTCCGGCCGCCGGCCGAGTCGATCCTCAGCCGCAGGCCGTCGGAGAGCGGTGCGCTCTTGCCGTGGTCGACGCGGGTGCCGGCGCTGTTCCCGGGCGTCCGCAGCCGTGCCATGCGCTGGGCGTCCCGGCGTACCGCGTACGGGCCCCGCCGATCCGGGACCAGCCGGGGGTCGCTGCCCTGACCGGTGAGGACGGCGAAGCAGTACTCCGGACCGCTCGTCTTCACCGTGAGGGTGCTGACCTGGCGGTCCTGCTGTCCCTCGCCGTCCGGGACGAGCAGGGTGAGGACCAGTCCGCGCACGTCGTGGACGCGCCGGGACTCCAGCAGCCGCCAGCCGGCGAACGCGGCGCAGGCCGTCAGGAAGAGACCGAGGACGATCAGCAGGACCGCGTGCTTCTGCGGCCAGGTCGGCTCGGGGGTCACCCGTACGGTCAGCAGGCGGGCGTCCAGCACCCGCGCGGAGCGCGCCGTGTCGTAGACGACGATCTTGGCGGAGAACCGTCCGGGGGACACGTCGGACCCGACGCGCACCTGGGCCTGCACGGTCCGCGTCTGCCCGGGGGTGAGGCGCACCCGCGCCGGAGTCACCGTCAGGTCGCCCCGGGTCGTGTCCTCCAGGGCCAGGCGCAGCGTGCGTGCGGTGGTGGAGTCGTCGGACGCCTTGAGGGTGACGCTCACCCGGCCGCCGGGGTGCACGGTCGCGTCGGAGACGCCGAGGTGGGCCTGGACGTCGGGGTTGACGGGGGTCACGCCGGTCACGAAGGGGCGGTGGTCGGCGGTGAGTCCGATGGCGGTGAGTACGCCGACGACCTTGAGGGAGCCCTTCGCCGCCGACGGGATCGTGACGGTGCCGGTGAACCGGCCGTCGCCCGCCCGGGTGTCCCCGTCCTGCCCGTCGTCGGAGAGCCGGACGGCCTGCCGGGTGAAGCCGTCGCCCTCCAGCGACGCCGACACCTTCAGCACCTCGAGGTCGGCCGGGTCGGCGACCGGCCGGTTGTTCCAGGTCTGGAGCTGGAGACCCACGGTGGCCCGCTCACCGGGCCGCGGGGAGGCGGGCGTCATGACGATCGACGACCGCAGCGCGCCGCGCCACTGCACGCCCACGCTGGCGAGCTTTCCGCCGTGTCCCTCGGGCGCGGTGAGGTGCACGGTCCAGGTGCCGGGGCGGGGCGCCACGATGCGCAGCGACTCCACCTCCTGGTCGGTACCGGTGAGTTCGTAGGACGACACGCCGTCGTCGCCGCTGCCGGCGATCTCCTTGCCGCCCGGGGCGCGGATGCGCACCTTGACCTCCGGGTCGCCCTTGGAGACCACGATGGTGGCCAGGGTGGCCAGCGGGGAGATCCGCAGCCGGAAGGTGGCGGGCGGGGTGTCCTGGTGGGTGGGGTCGGAGATGAGGCAGCGGGCGCTGGCGAACGCCTTGTGGACCGCGTCGCCCAGGGCCGCGGAGTCCCCGACGGTCCGGGAGGCGGGCTTGGCCTGCGGCAGGTCGACGCAGGCGCCCTGGTAGCCGCCGGCCGCCATCGCGCGCAGGGCGGCCGCGTCGACGTCGCCGAAGCCGAGCGGCCAGATCTGCACCCGGGCGGCCCGGGCCTCGGCGAGGGCCCGGGTCAGCTCCCGCTCGCCGTTCGCCTGCCGGCTCTGCTTGTCGTCGCCGTAGGCCTTGCTGCTGCTGACGTCCAGGACGCCGTCGGTGAGCAGGAACAGGATGCGCGGGGCGGAGGCGGTTCCTTCGGCCAGACGGGCGATGCCCTGCCGGATGGCGGCCGGGAAGTCGGTGCCGGTGCCCTTGCCCGGGCCGCGCCGGTCGAGTCTCCCGATGCAGGTGCCGAGTTTCTCGCGGGCGACCTCGCTCATCGTCGTCGTCGGGCACACCTCGTCGACGGCCCGCTGTGCGTCGTCGTCCGCGCTGGCGAAGCCGAACACGGTCAGCCGCGAGGCGGGCGATATCTCGCTCAGCGCGATGCGCTGGGCGGCGTCCCGCTCGCGTTCCACGTCGGGGCCGCTCAGGCTGCTCGACTCGTCGACCGCCACGGCCAGGCTGATCGGGTCCGGTGTGTCGGCGGCGGCCGGGCGGGCCGCCCACGGCGTCTGTCCCACGGCGGCGGTACCGGTCAGCAGCAGCGCCGCGAGCAGCGCGGTCGCGCCACCGGCGACCTGACGTCTTGCGCATTTCCGTACATTACGGACATGACTGATGAATAGTTTCCCCACGATCCCCACTTCGCCTTCTGAACTTGCCCTGCTCTGTGTCCGACCGGTCAGCCGGTCAGGAGTCCCGCCATGGCACATGCCAGCCCCGCGAGGACCCAGAGGACCCCCCACCTGATCCAGCGGTACTTCTCGGCGAGGATGACGCTGATGTCGACGGCCTGCGTCAGCAGCCAGGCCGCCGGATCACGCCCCTCCCGCACCGCCGCCGCCCTGATCTCCTCCATGCCTCCGTCCTGATGGAGGGCCAGGACGTCGACGTAGTAGGTGAGGCCCGGACCGCTGCGCCGGGTGCGGCTGCGCGGCAGGACCACACGGACCAGCGCGCCGACCCCCGCCAGCCACCCGGCGAGCGCGAGGGCGAACAGCACCGGAGCGGCGGGTGTACGCACGTGCGGCAGGCCGGTGATGCCCAGCAGCACGGTGGGCAGCGCGATCACGAGGGTCAGCAGGAACGATGCCTTGGCGTCGGCACGTCCGGCGTCCTCCCGGATCACCGCCAGCAGCCGCGCGGCCACGAACTGCGCCTCCGGCTCACCGGCCGGGGCCGGTGCCCCGGTCACCGGGCGCTCTGTCCCCCGCCGTCCGGCGGCTCCGCAGCGGTGTCCCAGTAGTCGTCGTCACGCCTGCGGCGGCGATCGTCGTACGAGGGCCTGTCGTACGGCGCCGGACGGTACGGCTCGGGGGCCGGACGGTACGGCTCGGGCTCGGGCTCGGGGTGATACGGCTCCGGGTGATAGACCGGCGGCTCGTACGGCTTGGGCTCGTACGGCTTGGGCTCGTACGCCTCGGACGCGTACCGCTCGGGCTCGTACCGCTCGGGCTCGTGCCTCTCCGGCTCGTGCCTCTCGGGTTCGTGCCTCTCGGGTTCGTACGCCTTCGGTGGCTCCGGCGCGTACGACGGGTCCGGTACGCGTGCGCGTGGCGGTTCGGGCTCCCGCATCGGGAGTTCCCTCGGCGGCGGGACGAACGGGGCGGGCACGGCGGGGCCGGGCACGGCCGGCGGGGTGAAGCCGCCGGGGGCCATCGAGGCGAGCACCCTGGTGCGCAGGAACCCCTCCAGCTCGGGGCTGGTGATCCGGCCCTGCTGCAGCATCCGCAGGAAGAACTCCTGCGTCTCGCGGCGGCCCTGGGCCTCGTCCTCCCGCATCATGGCGATCACATCGGCCACGTCCTCCTTGCCGCCCACGGCCATCAGGTAGGTGAGCCGGTCCTCCGCGGAACCGGTCGTCAGCCGGGAGCAGGCGGCGAACTTCCGCGCCACCTCCTCCTGCTGCGCGGTCTGCTTACGGGCCTCCGCGACCTGGTCGAGCCGGATCTGGTCGGTGCTCACCTCCACGAACATCCGGGTGAGCAGGCCCGCGTCGGCCCCGAGGTCGGCCCAGCGCCCGGCCTCGGTCTCCGCGAGGATGGCCTGGTTGGCCCGCTGCGCGTCCTCCACCGCGAACCGTCCGGAGACCTGCCGCAGCCGGGAGACGATCTCCGGCCCCAGGTCCCGCTCGATGCTGGACAGACGTTTCTCCGCGACGAGCTGAAAGTCCGTCACCTCCCAGCGCAGGGTGACCTTCGTGCGGAAGCAGGAGGCCGCGTCCGCCGCCGGCAGGTCGAGGCTGAAGACGGTCGTGTGCCGTCCCCGGGCTATCTCGCAGACGCTGACGGGCCGTGCGTAGAAGCGCCGGGGCACGAGCTGCTCCGTCCCCCTCGACGTCACCAGGCTGCAGCCGCCGCCCTCGTAGTAGACGACCGAGGCGATCTCGGCGCTGGTGTGCCGGAACCTGGCCCCCTGCAGCGCTCGTTCGCGCAGATACGGTCCCGCGATGTGCTCGGGAAGGCCGCCCGCCTCCGGCTGCCCGTTCTCGATCACCGCTGCTCCCTTCCTCCGGCCCTCAGGCCTGCCCCCACCGTGTCGAGCACATGGCCCGCGAAGCGTTCGTCCATCGGCTCCCCCGGGTCGGCGGCCATCGCCTCCAGGGCCCAGCCGAGCCGCTGCCAGTCCCGTTCCTCACGGACCAGGACCGGAAGGAACCACACCAGCGCGCGCAGCAGTTCGCCCGCCGCCTCCTCCGGCCGCCCGTCCGGCGGTGGCCGGTCCCGGTCGAACACATAGGTCCGGCGGCCGTCCGCCGTCACCGCCGCGTCCCGTTCCGCCGCGCGCAGCCATCCGCACAGTCCGTCCAGGGCGCGCTCGCCGGAGAGATGGCTGTCGAAGACCCGCCAGAGCAGCCCGGCCAGCGGTCCGGCGGCCTCCGGCACGGTGACGGCGAGCGCGAGGGGCAGCGGCCAGTCGCGGCGCAGGCCCATCCCGTCGTCGACGGCCGCGGTGTCGGCCCGGGGCACGGCCGGGCGGCTCGGGACCGGCTGCCACAGCCCCGGCACCCGGACCGCCGTGGACGGACCGGCCACGGTCCCCGCACCCACCCGGTCGGGCCGCCGGGCCGCCCGGGCCGGGGCCCGTCCGGCCGGCTCCCCCGCGGCGCCCTCACCCCGGTGGTCGCCCCGGTCGCGGTCGTCCGGGGTGTCGTCGTCGGAGGTCTCGGGTTCCCAGTAGTCGTCGCAGCGGGCCGTGCACAGCCGTACGCCGGTCAGCAGGGCGAGGTCGCGGCGGTCCCCGGTGATCTCGCCGGCCCACTCGCCCAGCAGCGTCAGCGCCTCGGCGGCCCTGCTGCCGGCGGCCAGCCGGGTCAGGGCGTACGAGGCGACCTGAAGGTGGGCGCCGTCGTCCCGGGTGCCGAGCCCGCCGAGCAGTTCCACCGCCGTGCGGGTGTCCGGCTCCGCCCGGCCGTGGCCCAGGACCAGGGCGGCGGTCCAGCGCAGGCCCGCCGGGTCCGCGTGCGCCCACTCGTCGACGAGGCCCCGTACCGCCGTACGGTACGGCTCGCGCCGCCCGGCCTGGTCCAGTGCCGTGGCGGCCGCGTACCGCCGGCGTGCGGAGCGCGCGGAGGCGAGCGGGGCCACCAGCTCGGCGAAGCCGTACCCCGGGTCCGCGGCGCACAGTTCGCCCGCGGCGAGGGCGGCACGGACCCAGACCTGCGGCCGGGGGTCGTCCGCGAGGGCGCGCAGCCAGCGCACGACGGGCGCGCGGGCCGCGTGATGGCTCTGCCAGACCTCGGCGAGCACGGCGCCCGCGAAGGCGGGCCCCTGGTAGCGGACCGTGCGGACCGGCAGCGGCACCCCGGCCAGGCTCTCGTCCTCGGCCTCGCCGTACTCGGCGCGGCCGGCCGCGAGCACGCCGTCCCAGTCCTCGGCGAACACCGGGCTTCCGTGTTCCCGGCCGGGCATCCGCGCGGACAGCAGTTCCCGGGCCAGCAGGTCGGCCGCGTCGGCCACCGCGCTGAAGGCCTCGCCGTCCAGGACGGCCAGGGCGACCCGGAAGGCGAGGTGCCGCAGCAGGGTGCGGGGCGCGTCGTCGGCCGTCTCCCGGCCCGGTCGGCCCGGCTCGCCGGTGTCCGCGGCGGCGGGCCGGTGACGGGCGTCGGCGAACCAGGCCCGGACCTGACCTCGCACCAGATCGCCGCAGCGGTCCAGGAGTTCGGGCCGGCTCAGGTCACCGCGCAGGTGGCGTACGAGCAGGGCCGCCAGCGCGTCGGTCTCGGCGGGGCGGAGCCGGTCCGGCGGGATGCCCAGCGCCTGGTGCAGCACCGGATGGCGCAGGATCCGCTCTCCCCGGTCCAGCGCGTCCGGGCCCGTGCCGTCGGCGTCCGCGAGCCGCCGCGTCAGATGCCAGGACAGCAGTTCCTCGGCGGGGGGCGCGGGGCAGCGCAGGGCATGGCGCCCGGTGAGCAGGGCACCCGCCGGGGTGGACGGGGAGGCGACCAGGACCGCGTAGGCGTCCCGCCGGGCCAGGGCGGCGGCGAGGGCACCCAGGTGGGCCTCGCCGGGCGGGGTCCACTCGCCGGGCAGGTCGGGCAGGTGCAGGACGAACCCGCCGCCGCGCGCGACCCGTTGGGCGACCTTGGCGGGATCCCGCAGGATGCGGCCCAGCGAGGACACGTCCAGCCGGGTCACCCGGCCCGGAGCGAGGCCGTCGTCACCGCCCTCGTCCGGATCGGTGACGTCGGTGTCGTCGGTGTCGTCGGTGACGTCGGTGACGTCATGGCCGCCGACGTCGGTGTCGGTGCGGCCGTCGTCGGTGCCGGTGCCGTCCGCCGGTCGCACGGTGGCGGGCCGGCCGGCGCCGGTCAGTTCCTCCAGCAGACAGAGCGCGGTGGTGCGGCGTCCGGTGCCGGGCGGCCCGACCAGGACCAGCACCCTGCGTTCGCGCAGCGCGTCCTTCAGGAGCTGGTAGCCGTCGGGGGCGCGGTAGGTCAGGCTCAGACGGCGGAGTTCCGTCTCCGGCACCTCGCCGAGGACGGCCGAGCCGCCGTCGTCGGAGCCCACGTAGACGTTGCCGAAGTGGGCGTGGCCGAAGCGGGTCCGGTCGAACACGCTGCTGTTGCCGCGGATGCTGAACCGGGCCCGCCCCTCGGAGCGGGCGCGGTGGGCGGCCCGGGTGCTGCCGGCGGCGCCGTCGGACGCGAGGGGGCTCTGCATGGCCTCCCGGAAGCGCTCCCCCTCCCGCTGCTGCCGTTCCTCCCACTCCGACCGGGCCCGCCGCTCGGCTTCGTCCTCGCCCCCGGCTCCGTCGGACTCCTCGTCCCGGCCGTCCCGCCCGCCGTCCTCGCCCGCGCGCCCCTGGTCATGCTCGCCACGACGGTCGTCGCCCCGCTCGCCGCGCCGGTCGCCACGGTCGTCCCGTTTCCGATCCCGGTCGTCCCGGTCGTCGCGGTGGTCACGATCGTCCCGGTGGTCCCGGTGGTCCCGGTCGCCGTACCGCTCCCCGCCCCCGACGCCCCCGTGACCGCGGTCGCCGTACCGCTCGTCCGCCCACTGCTGCGGGGCCTGGACGGGCCCCCCGGCCGCCGCCCCGCCGACGCCCTCCGCGCTCATCGGGCGCCTCCGTCACCGTCGCGCCGCCCGCGGGACACCCGTCGGCCGAAGTGACCCCCGCGCACGACGGAGTCGGTGATCACGAAGTTGTCGCCCTCCGCCACGTCGATGTCGAAGACGCCGCCCGGTCCGCCGTCCGGGTCCTCTCCCCCACGGGGGACCCGGACGGCTCCCTTCCGGTCCGCCCGCGAGGGCGTACCGTCCGCGCCGGTGCCGACGGCCTCCGGCCGCTCCCGGCCCGTCGCGGCGCCAGGACCCGGCGCGTCCACCGAGCCCACCGCGCCCGGCCCACCCGGCTCACCCGGCTCACCTAACTCGCTACGCCCGTCGGGCCCGTCCGGCGTGGATCCCTCGTCGCCCGGCACCACCGGCCGGGGCTCGCCGGGCACGTGGAACCAGGCGAGCGCCGGGCCCTCCTTGAGGGTCAGGGGCGCCGAGCGGTAGGCGGAGGGCTCGATGAAGCGCCCGCCGTGCCGGATGACGTCCTGGTACAGCCGCTCGGACGCCACGCACACCAGGTCCCGCCCGGAGCGCTCCAGCACCGCGCGGGTGACGGCGGCGTCGGCGAGCCGGCACACCAGGTCCATCGCCTCGCCGGCCAGCCCGTTGTCGTCCTCCTCCACGGGGCCGACGTGCAGGGCCACCCGCAGGCCGAGCGGCCGGCTGCGCTCCTCGTTGAGGGGTCTGAGGCCTTGGTGGACCTCGGCCAGCCACGGCCCGATCAGATGAGCGGGCGGCACCCTGGCGTCGAGCGCGGCGATGAAGCCGTCGCCCCGGTCCTCGCGGTGCATCAGCGCCGAACCGATGCCGACGGCCCGGAAGGATCGGTCGGCCAGCTCGTACACATCCCGCCGCATGCGCAGCTTCGCGCCATGGGACAGGCCCCCCGATCCCCGCACGTCGACACTCATCAAGAACTTGTAGACAGCGCCGTTCGGCACCTGCATCGCCCCCCGTTCCACATGAACGGGGATCAGCATTCCGGAATCCGGTTGGGCTGGATGTAGCCGTTTACACATTGCGATGCTCGATCCGGAGCATCGCCAAGGGCGCGCGCCCGGGGCGCACACCACCCACCCCTTATTTCACTACCGCGCGCCCCCCGAATGGGTGACAACCCGGCACACTCCGCATACAGGTGCCCACACACCGCAAAGGGGCGGCCAAGGCTCAGGAATCGAGGCTCGCGCCCGCCGCGAGGACCTCCAGGACGGTCCGGTCGAGAATCTCGACGCGGCGCGGCCGGGTGCGTACCGCACCGGCGTCCCTCAGCGGCCGAAGCGCCTTCGCCACCGCCTCGCGGGTCGCTCCCACGGCGTCCGCGAGGTCGTGCTGCGCGAGGTCGACCGGCAGCATGTCCCCTGTCTCCCGGCCGCGGCCGTCCGGCAGCGGGAGGGCGGCGAACTCCAGCAGCCGGGCCGCCAGCCGTTGCAGCACGGTCAGCGAGACGAGAGAGCGGCGCTCCTCGTCGGCGCCGCGCAGCCGGGCCGCGAGCTGGGCCATGACCAGACCGCCGGCCTGGGGGTTGACGGCGACGAAACGCCGGAAGGAGTCGATACCGACGACCACCGCGCGCACCGTCCCGAGCGCGGTCACGGTGGCGCTGCGCGGCGAGCCGTCGGCCATGGCCATCTCGCCCACCAGCTCGCCCGGTCCGCGCAGGGCCAGCAGCAGCCGGTAGGAGCTGCGGCCGGTGCTGATCGAGACGGCCGACCAGCCGTCCAGCAGGACGACGACGGTCCGGCCGGGCTCGCTCTCCCGCATCAGGTGTTCACCCGGCGCGAACGAGCGTTCGGCGCCCAGGCGTAGCAGGTCGTCCCGCAGCGGCGGAGCGAGGGCGTACAGAAAGGGTTGCGTACGGTCCGTCAGCGCCATGCGGGCCCCCTCGCGCCCCGGCCGGGCTGCCCTGCCGGAAGAGTGAAGAGCAGTGAGACTACTGGATGCGCACGAGCGGGTGACGGTACGTCAGCGGTCGGGCGCCCTGAACTGCGGCTTCGCCCCTGGGGGCTGTCCGCCGGGGGTGTGGCACGTCTCGCATCCCGCACCAAACACCAGGTCAGAAGGGTCTCGCGGCCCCGAACAGCCCTCTTCGGGTGGCCACGCGAAGAGGGCGAGCATAGCGTCGTACTAAAATATCCGGCTTGTTACGGAGCCGGCCCGGACAACCCCAGGCAGACCTGCGGGCCCGCCGGCGCCCCGGAGGCTTCCGGGATCGAGACGCGAGGACCGATGGCAGCGATTCACGAGAGCAGCGCTCTCGGCCTGCTCGACGAAGAAATCCGCGTACAGCTCGGTGACAGGGCACGCTTCTCCGGCGGGCCCGCCGCTTCCTCCCGCACGCTCGTCGACGTCTTCGAGGGGTCCGTGCGGTCGTACCCGGACGAGCTCGCCCTGGACGACGGCAGCACCCCCCTGACCTACCGGGCGCTCGCGGTGGAGGTGGAGCGGCTGCGGCGCCGGCTCGACGCCGCCGGGGTCGGGCTCGGGGACCGGGTGGGGGTGCGGGTGCCGTCCGGCACCAACGACCTCTACGTCGCGATCCTGGCCGTGCTCGCTGCGGGTGCCGCCTATGTGCCCGTGGATGCCGAGGACCCCGACGAGCGGGCCGAGCTGGTGTTCGGCGAGGCCGAGGTGCGGGCCGTGATCGGCGCCGGGCACGAGATCACCGCTCAGGAGAGCACCGCTCACAAGAGCGCCGCTCACGGAAGCACCGCTCAGGGAACCACCGCTCACGGAAGCACCGCTCAGGGAAGCACCGCTCACGGGACCTCCCGGCCGCGGGCCGCCCGGCCGGCGGCCGAGCACGACGCGTGGATCATCTTCACCTCCGGCTCCACCGGAAAGCCCAAGGGGGTGGCCGTCACGCATCGCAGCGCCGCCGCCTTCGTGGACGCCGAGGCCGCGCTGTTCCTCACCGAGGAGCCCATCGGGCCCGGTGACCGTGTGATGGCGGGTCTCTCGGTGGCCTTCGACGCCTCCTGCGAGGAGATGTGGCTGGCGTGGCGGTACGGCGCCTGTCTGGTGCCGGTGCCCCGGTCGCAGGTCAGGAGCGGGGCCGACCTCGGGCCCTGGCTGGTCGAGCAGGAGATCACCGTGGTCTCCACCGTGCCGACGCTGGCCGCGCTCTGGGAGCCGGAGACCCTCAACGACGTGCGTCTGCTGATCTTCGGCGGTGAGGCCTGCCCGCCCGAGCTGGTGCAGCGGCTGGTGACCGAGGGCCGGGAGGTCTGGAACACGTACGGCCCGACCGAGGCGACCGTGGTGGCCTGTGCCTCGCTGATGTCGGGCGAGGAGCCGGTCCGCATCGGGCTGCCGCTGCGGGGCTGGGAGCTGGCCGTCGTGGACGAGGCCGGCGAGCCGGTGCCGATGGGCGAGAGCGGCCAGCTGGTGATCGGCGGGGTCGGCCTCGCGCGCTACCTCGACGCCGAGAAGGACGCCGAGAAGTACGCGCCGCTGGAGTCGCTGGGCTGGGAGCGGGCGTACCGCAGCGGTGACCTGGTCAAGGCCGAGCCCGAGGGGCTGGTCTTCCTCGGCCGGGCCGACGAGCAGATCAAGCTCGGCGGGCGGCGCATCGAGCTGGGCGAGGTGGACGCGGCGCTCCAGGCGCTGCCGGGTGTCGCGGGCGCGGCGGCGGCGGTGCGGACCGCGCGCAGCGGCAACCAGCTGCTCGTGGGGTACGTCGTCACCCAGGACGGCTGGGACCGGGCGGAGGCGGTGGAGCGGCTGCGGGCCGCGCTGCCGGCCGCGCTGGTGCCGCTGCTGGCGCCGGTGGACGATCTGCCGACCCGGACGTCCGGCAAGGTCGACCGCAACGCGCTGCCGTGGCCGCTCGACAGTGTCGAGATGCCGGCGGGCGAGCACCTGTACGGCACCGAGGCCTGGCTGGCCGAGCAGTGGGCCGCGGTCCTCGGCACGCCGGTGACCGGCCACTCCGACGACTTCTTCGCGATCGGTGGCGGCAGTCTGGCCGCCGCCCAGCTCACCACCCGGCTGCGCACCCGCTACCCGAGCGCGGCCGTCCTGGACATCTACCAGCAGCCGGTGCTGCGCAAGCTGGCCCGCCTGCTGGAGGAGTCGGCGCACGAGGAGGGCGGCAGCCGTACGGTCGCGCCGGTCTCGAAGAAGACGCAGGGTGTGCAGCTCCTGCTGCTCCTGCCGCTGTTCACCCTGCTCGGGCTGCGCTGGACGGTCGTGCTGGCCGCGCTGGGCAATCTGCTGTCCGGGTACGGCTGGCTGCCGACCGCGTCCTGGTGGCTGGTGGCCGCCGGAGCACTGCTCTTCTTCAGCCCGCCGGGGCGGATCGCCGTCGCGGCGGGCGGGGCGCGGCTGCTGCTGCGCGGGGTGACGCCCGGCCGGTACGCGCGCGGCGGCTCGGTGCATGTGCGGCTGTGGGCGGCGGAGCGGCTGGCCGAGTTCAGCGGGGCGACCACGCTGACCGGGTCCTGGCTGGAGCGGTACGCCCGGGCGCTGGGCGCCAAGATCGGCCCGGACGTCGATCTGCACTCGCTGCCGCCGGTGACCGGTCTGCTCAAGCTCGGGCGCGGCGCGGCCGTGGAGTCCGAGGTGGATCTGTCCGGGTACTGGCTGGACGGCGACCGGCTGGAGATCGGCACGGTCAAGGTGGGCGCGCACGCCGTCGTCGGCACGCGCAGCATGCTCTTCCCGGGGGCCCGGGTCGGCAAGCGCGCCGAGGTGGCGCCGGGTTCGGCGGTCACCGGGCAGGTCCCGACCGGTCAGCGCTGGTCGGGCGCGCCGGCGGTCAAGCTCGGCAAGGCGAAGCGGAACTGGCCCAAGGAGCGGCCGCAGCGCGGCACGTACTGGCGGATCATGTACGGCGTGACCGGCCTGGCGCTGAATCTGCTGCCGGTCGCGGCGGCGGTGGCCGCGCTCGCGGTGGCCCGGGTGTTCGTGACGCCGGGCGCCGGGCTGGGCGGTGCGCTGCGGGGGGCGGTGCTGGCGCTGGTCCCGGCGACGCTCGCCTACGGGCTGGCGTACGCGCTGCTGCTGCTGGTCGCCGTACGGCTGCTGAGCCTGGGGCTGCGCGAGGGCACGCATCCGACGCACAGCCGGGTGGGCTGGCAGGCCTGGACGGTGACCCAGCTGATGGACCGCTCCCGCGAGACGCTGTTCCCGCTGTACGCGGGGCTGGTGACACCGCTGTGGCTGCGGCTGCTCGGGATGCGGATCGGGCGGGGCGCGGAGGTGTCGACGGTGCTCGCGCTGCCGAGTCTGACGACGGTCGGCGAGGGCGCGTTCCTGGCCGACGACACGCTGACCGCGCCGTACGAGCTGGGCGGGGGCTGGGTGCGGATCGGGCGCGCGGAGATCGGGCGGCGGGCGTTCCTCGGGAACTCGGGGATGACCGCGCCGGGCCGGAGCGTGCCGGACGGCGGGCTGGTCGGGGTGCTGTCGGCGACGCCGAAGAAGGCGAAGAAGGGCAGCTCCTATCTGGGCCTGCCGCCGGTGAAGCTGCCGCGCAGCACGGCCGGCGGCGACCAGAGCCGGACGTACGACCCGCCGGCGCGGCTGCTGTGGGCGCGCGGGCTGGTGGAGCTGTGCCGGATCGTGCCGGTGTTCTGCTCGGCGGCGCTGGCCGTGCTGACGGTGGCCGCGCTGTGCGCCCTCGGGGTGTGGGCGCCGCTGCTGGGCGGCCTGGTGCTGCTCGGCACGGGCGTGGCGGCCTGTCTGCTGTCGGTGGCCGCGAAGTGGCTGCTGGTGGGGCGGCACCGCACCGGGGAGCACCCGCTGTGGAGTTCCTTCGTGTGGCGCAACGAGCTGGCGGACACGTTCGTCGAGGTGGTCGCCGTGCAGTGGCTGGCGGGCGCGGTGCCGGGTACACCGGTGATGACGGCGTGGCTGCGCGGGCTGGGGGCGCGGATCGGCCGGGGTGTGTGGGTGGAGAGCTACTGGCTCCCGGAGGCGGATCTGGTGACACTGGAGGACGGGGCCACGGTGGGCCGCGGGTGCGTCCTGCAGACTCACCTCTTCCACGACCGGATCTTGCGGACGGATACTGTGGTCCTCCGTGAGGGCGCCACGTTGGGCCCTGGCGGGATCGTGCTGCCCGGCAGCACGGTCGGGGCCCGTACGACCCTGGGTCCCGCGTCGCTCGTCATGGCCGCGGAGTCCGTCCCGGACGACACCCGCTGGCTGGGCAATCCGATCGAGGCATGGCGTCCCTGAACGCGGGCCACTCGGTGGCTGCGGGCGGCGCACCGGCAAGTTCGAGTACGGCGCAGGGAGCGGACGCGGAAGTGGCAGTGCAGCAGTCGGTGGGTTCGGACCCGTATTTCCCGGACAACGGCGATCCCCGTTATCGGGTGCATCGCTACGAACTCACGCTGGACTACCGTCCCGGCCCGAACCGGCTGTCGGGCACGGCCCGGATCAACGCGATCGCGGGCCGGGCGCCGCTGGCCGAATTCCAGCTGAACCTGGCCGACTTCAGGATCGGGCGGGTCCGGGTGGACGGCCGGCAGCCGCACTACACGCACCGGGGCGGAAGGCTGCGGATCCGGCCCGCCAAGGCGCTGCGCGCGGGGGCCGCCTTCACCGTCGAGGTGCACTGGTCGGGCAACCCCAAGCCGGTGTCGAGCCCGTGGGGCGGGATCGGCTGGGAGGAGCTGACCGACGGCGCGCTGGTGGCGAGCCAGCCGGTGGGTTCGCCCTCGTGGTACCCGTGCAACGACCGTCCCGCCGACAAGGCGTCGTATCTGATCTCGGTCACGACGCCGTCGGCGTACTCGGTGGTGGCGGGTGGCCGGCTGCTGACCCGGACGACGAAGGCGTCCACGACGACCTGGGTGTACGAGCAGTCGGCGCCGACGTCGAGCTATCTGGTGGGGCTGGCGATCGGCAAGTACCAGACGGTGCTGCTGGGCGATCCCGGGCTGGGCGGTGTGCCGATGCACGGGCACATACCGGCGCATCTCCTGCCGCAGTTCTCGCGGGACTTCGCCCGCCAGCCGGGGATGATGGACCTGTTCCAACGGCTCTTCGGGCCCTACCCGTTCGACGAGTACGCGGTGGTCGTGGCCGACGAGGAACTCGATGTCCCGGTCGAGGCACAGGGGTTGTCGCTGTTCGGCGTCAACCATGTGGACGGGGCCCGGGGTTCGGAGCGGCTGGTGGCGCACGAGCTGGCCCACCAGTGGTTCGGCAACAGTGTGTCGATCGCCGACTGGCGGCACATCTGGCTCAACGAGGGCTTCGCCAAGTACGCGGAGTGGCTGTGGTCGGAGCGGTCGGGCGGTCGCAGCGCCCAGCAGCTGGCGGCCGCCGCGCACCGGTTGCTGTCCTCGCGGCCGCAGGACCTGAAGCTGGCCGACCCGGGCCGCAAGACGATGTTCGACGACCGGCTGTACCAGCGCGGCGGGCTCGCCGTGCACGCGCTGCGGTGCGCGCTCGGCGACGACGCGTTCTTCCGGATGCTGCGCGGCTGGCTCGGGCTGCACCGGGGCGGGGCGGTCACGACGGCGATGTTCACGGGCCACGCGGCCCGGTTCACCCCGGAGCCGCTGGACGATCTGTTCGAGGCCTGGCTGTACCGGCCCGCGCTGCCACCGCTGCCCGGGGCCGAGACCCGCGCGACGGCCTAGGACAATGGCCGTCATGACCACGCGTACCTGTCCGTGCGGGCTGCCGCAGTCCTACGACGTCTGCTGCGGCCGCTACCACGCTCCCGGCGCCGCCGCCCCCACCGCCGAGGCGCTGATGCGGTCGCGCTACTGCGCCTTCGTGAAGGGTGACGTGGCGTATCTGCTGCGGACCTGGCATCCGCGGACCCGGCCGGCCCGGCTGGACCTCGATCCCGGTATGCGGTGGACGGGGCTGGAGATCCTCGCGGCGAAGGACGGGTCCGCGTTCCACACGGGCGGGACGGTGGAGTTCCGGGCGTCGTTCCGGGGCGGCTCGCTGCACGAGGTGAGCCGCTTCGAGCGGGTGGACGGGGCGTGGGTGTACGTGGACGGGGAGTTCCCCGAGGCGTAGCCCCCCGGTTCAGGGGGCCAGGACGTCCAGTTCCTGGAGGGCGCCGGCCATGATCTCGCGGGTCAGCCGCTCGGCGCCGGGGCCGTCGCCCGCGCGGATCGTCTCGGCCAGCCGCACGTGCAGGGTGACGGCCGCGGGGTCCGGGTCCTCGAACATGACCCGGTGATGGGTGCGGCCGGTGAGGACCTCCGCGACGACGTCGCCGAGGCGGGCGAACATCTCGTTGCCGGACGCGGTGAGGATCACGCGGTGGAAGGCGATGTCGTGCAGGAGGTAGCCCTCCAGCCGGTGGCCCCGTGAGTGGGCCACCATGCCGAGCGCGCACGCGGTGAGCTCCGCGCACTGCTCGGCCGTGGCGTGGCGCGCCGCCAGGCCCGCCGCGACCGGTTCGATCGCCGAGCGCAGGACGGTGAGCGAGCGCAGCTGGTGCGGACGGTCGGCGCCGGCCAGCCGCCAGCGGATGACCTCCGGGTCGTAGACGTTCCACTCGGCCTTGGGGCGGACGGTCACGCCCACGCGGCGGCGGGACTCGACCAGGTGCATGGACTCCAGGACCCGGACCGCCTCGCGCATCACGGAGCGTGAGACGTCGAAGCGCTGGGCCAGCTCGTCGGTCCGCAACACGCTGCCCGGAGGGTACTCGCCGGCGGTGATGGCGGGGCCCAGGGTGTCCAGTACATGGCCGTGCAGACCCCGGCCCGGAGTGGTCATGCACTCAGCGTACGGGGTGGATCACCGGGCCAAAAAGTCAGACTTATTTGTCACAGACTCTTGATTCGTCTTACCTAATCGGATTCAGTGTCCGTCGACATCAGTCGCAACCAGTCGACTTCAGGTGTCGTCGGAAGACAGCGAGGCAGAGATGCGTACCCCCCACGTCGTCGCGGTGATGGGCGTCGCCGGCACGGGCAAGACCACGATCGGTCCCCTGCTCGCCGCCCGGCTCGGCGTTCCCTACGCCGAGGGCGACGACTTCCACCCGCAGGCCAACATCGCCAAGATGTCGGCCGGTGTCCCGCTGGAGGACGCGGACCGGTGGCCATGGCTGGACGCCATCGGCGCCTGGGCGCACGGGCGGGCCGGACAGGGTGGCGTGGTCAGCTGCTCGGCGCTGAAGCGGTCGTACCGGGACCGGCTCCGCGCCACGGCGCCGGGGCTGGTGTTCGTGCACCTCGCGGGCGACCGGGCGCTGATCGAGGACCGGATGGGGCACCGGCGGGGCCACTTCATGCCGACCGCGCTGCTGGACTCCCAGTTCGCCACGCTCCAGCCGCTCCAGCCGGACGAGGCGGGGGTCGTCGTCGACGTCTCCGGCTCGCCCGAGGAGATCACCGACCGGGCCGTACGCGCGCTCGCCGGTCTGCCCGACGACGGCCCCCTGTAGTCCGCACCCTCCCCACCCTCCCCACCCACCTCCTTCACCACTGCAAGGGACACCCGTGACCAGACTCAGCGTCGAGATGCTGGCAGCGGACACCGCCGAGCCCATCACCTCGGCCGGCCACGCCCAGCTGGGACTCGCCGTGCTGGCGGGCATCGCCGTCATCGTGCTGCTCATCACCCGGTTCAGACTCCACCCCTTCCTGGCGCTGACCATCGGCTCGCTCGCGCTCGGCGTGTTCGCCGGGGCACCGCTGGACAAGGTCATCACCAGCTTCACCACCGGCCTCGGGGCCACGGTCGCGAGTGTCGGCGTGCTGATCGCGCTCGGCGCGATCCTCGGCCGGATGCTCGCGGACTCCGGCGGCGCCGACCAGATCGTCGACACGATCCTCGCCAAGGCGGGCGGGCGTTCGATGCCCTGGGCGATGGTGCTGATCGCCTCGGTGATCGGTCTGCCGCTGTTCTTCGAGGTCGGCGTGGTGCTGCTGATCCCCGTCGTGCTGATGGTGGCGAAGCGGGGCAACTACTCGCTCATGCGGATCGGCATCCCGGCGCTGGCCGGCCTGTCCGTGATGCACGGACTGGTGCCGCCGCATCCCGGCCCGCTGGTCGCGATCGACGCGGTCGACGCCAACCTGGGCGTCACGCTGGCGCTCGGTGTGCTCGTCGCGATCCCCACGGTCGTCATCGCGGGCCCGGTGTTCTCCCGGTTCGCCGCCCGCTGGGTGGACGTCCCCGCCCCCGAGCGCATGATCCCGCAGCGGCCCTCGGAGGAGCTGGAGCGGCGGCCCGGCTTCGGGGCCACCCTCGCCACGATCCTGCTGCCCGTGGTGCTGATGCTGTCCAAGGCCCTGGTCGACATCGTCGTGGACGATCCCACGCACACCGTGCAGCGCGTGTTCGACGTCGTCGGCTCCCCGCTGATCGCGATGCTCTCGGCGGTCCTCGTCGGCATCTTCACCCTGGCCCGGCCCGCCGGGTTCGCCAAGGACCGAATATCCGGCCTGGTCGAGAAGGGGCTCGCTCCCATCGCGGGCATCCTGCTGATCGTCGGCGCGGGCGGCGGCTTCAAGCAGACGCTGATCGACTGCGGTGTGGGGCAGATGGTCCTGGAGATCTCCGAGGACTGGTCGATCCCGGCCCTGCTGCTGGCCTGGCTGATCGCGGTGGCGATCCGGCTGGCGACGGGCTCGGCGACGGTGGCCACGGTCTCGGCGGCCGGTCTGGTCGCCCCGCTCGCCGCCGACATGTCGACGACCCACACGGCCCTGCTGGTCCTGGCGATCGGCGCCGGCTCACTGTTCTTCAGCCATGTGAACGACGCCGGTTTCTGGCTGGTCAAGGAGTACTTCGGGGTCAGTGTCGGCCAGAACCTCAAGACCTGGTCGGTCATGGAGACCCTGATCTCGGTGGTCGCGGGCGGGCTGGTGCTGCTGCTCTCACTCATCCTGTAGGGGTTCCGCCGGGCGGTGCGGGCGGCCCATGATGACCTCGGGGGCGACGACTGGGGGGACGTCATGGCCGTATCACTGGGGACACGTGTGTCCGCGCTGCTGTTCGTGGGGGCGATCGCCGTGGCGACGGCCGCCGTGACGGAACCGGGCGGTACCGCGCCGCGGGCCGGCACACGGGCGAACGTGTCCGGCGGGACGGCGGGGGGCCCGGACGGGGCGGTGTCCGCCGGGCCCGTCGCGGAGACCCCGCCCGCCTCGCCGTCGCCGGGGCCCAGCGCACTGGGATCGGGGGGCACGGAGGCGGACACGAGCGCCCCGCGCGCCCCCGGAATCTCCCGTACGCCGTCACCGGGCGGGAGTGCGACGGCGGCACCCGCCGTTCCCGCGTGGCTGCCGCCCGGCCCCGTCTCCCCCGACACCGATCACCGGGCCGACCCGGACAGCGTGTACGACCTGCTCCGCTCACCGGACCGCTGCCGGGACGCCCTCACACTGATCCCCCGCACCTCCCCCGTCGGCGACGACTGGAAGGTCCTGCGGGGGCTCGCCCATGCCTGCCTCGCCGTCCAGGGACGCGAGGGCGGGGGCTGGGCGGCGGCGGAACGGGACCGCGCCGGGCTCGCGGGGGTGCCGGAGAGCTGCAAGGGGCGGGCCGCCCGGCGGGTGCTCGACGCTCTCCTCGCCTTCCACCGGTCCCGCCCCTCGGCCACCGCCCGGCCCCGGGCCGTACCCGGCACCGCGACGCCCGCCTGCGCCTACGCGATCGCCTCGGTCGACGTGGGCGGCGACGGCGAGGCCCGGCCCGGCGATCCGATCCGGATCGAGCTGCGCGGCACCTACTTCGACCAGGTGGAACTGCTGCGGGAGGGGACGGTGCTGGTCGGGGGACGGCAGGCGGCCGGGCCGCTGCGCGCCGTCACCCGGTCCGGGGACGGACTGGTGCTGGCCGCCGTGGTCCCGGACCTCGGCCTCGGCGCCGCGCAGGGGTCCGTCGGGGTGACCGTGAGCGTGCGGTACGCGACGACGGAGGCGGTGAAGGTGAACGCCTTCCGCGTACCGGGACCGGAGGTGAGCGGCCCGACCGAGGGGCCGGGCAGCACGGGCTCACCGGGCGGGTCGGGCTCACCGGGCTCATCGGGCGCGTCAGGTGGAGCCGGCGGGTCAGGCACGTCGGGGGCGTCGGGCGGGTCGGGCTCCTCCGACTCGGGCGGCACGGGGCTCCTCGGCCCGTCCGGGCTGGACCTCGACGCCACCCTCGGCAGCCTCTTCGACGGCCTCGGCTCACCCGATCCACGCCCCTGAGCGGCACTCCCGCCCCGCTAGGGCCGCCAGAGCGGGTGTTCGCGTTCCGCCCACTCGCGGCTCACCGAGCCGGTGCGCATGCCGTGGCGGGCCTCCGGGTCGGCGAGGGCCATGCCGATGTGGCCGGCGAGGACCACGCCGATCGTGAGCGCGAGCCAGTCGTGGACGAAGGTCGCGCTGGTCCGCCACATGATCGGGGTGAGATGGGTGAACCACATCATGAGACCGGTGCCGAGCATCACCACCGTCGCCCCGGCGATCCAGGCCGCGTAGATCTTCTGCCCGGCGTTGAACTTGGCCGCCGGCCGCGACGCGGGCCGTCTGTCCCGGTGCAGCGCGGCACGCAGCCAGCGGCGGTCGTGCGGGCCGAAGCGGTTGAGGTGACCGAGGTCGGCGCGGAACGCGCGGAAGGCGAGGCCCCCGAGCACCGGCAGCGGCAGCAGGACGCCCGCGATCTCGTGGACGCGGACCACCAGCTCACGGCGGCCGACGAGTTCCGCGAGCTCGGGGACGTACAGGAAGGCGGCCGTGAGCACGCACACGCCCATGAGGAGGGCGGTGGTGCGGTGGACCCACCGTACGGCGCGGGTGAAGCGATGGATCCGGGTCATGGGCGGTGCCTCAGCTCGTAGGCTCATCGTCCCGCCCGTTCGAACGGCCGACCCAGGCGTCCACGTCATAGCCCCGGTCCTCCCAGTATCCGGGCTTCACGTCCTTGGTGACGGTGATGCCGGAGAGCCATTTGGCGGACTTGTAGAAGTACATCGGGGCCACGTAGAGGCGGACCGGGCCGCCGTGGTCGTGGCCGAGGTCCTTGTCCTGCATGCGCAGGGCGACCAGGACGTCCGCGCGGCGGGCCTGGTCGAGGGTGAGGCTCTCGGTGTAGGTGCCGTCGAAGCAGGTGAAGCGCAGGGCGCCGGCGCCGGACCGGACCCCGGCGGCGTCGAGGAGGTCGGCGAGCCGTACGCCCTCGAAGGCGGTGTCGGGCACCCGCCAGCCGGTGACGCACTGGACGTCCTTGACCATGCGGGTCTGCGGCAGCGCCCGGAGCTGGTCCAGGGTGTAGGTGGCGGGGCGGTCGACCAGGCCGTCGACGGTGAGCCGGTAGTTCGTGGCGTTCTTGTGCGGGACGGACGCGGCCACCGAGTAGTAGCGGAAGCCGCCGCCGTTGGGGAGCAGTCCGGTCAGGCCGGTGGGGTCCTTTCCGGCGGCGCTGCCGAGGAAGGCCTCCAGGCCGCGCTGGAGCGGGGGCGCGGCGACGACCCCCAGGGCGCCGAGGGCGAGGGTGCCGAGGAAGACGCGGCGGCCGACGGGGGTACCGCGTTCCTCGGGCTGTTCGGGGTTCACGTATCCATTCGAACACTCGCGGGCGGGGCGGGGCCAGGTTTCCCCGGAGCCGTCAGACTTCCGTCATCACTTCTTACCGGGCTCTCAGACGGGGGTCATCGGTGCGGGGCCTGGGCCGCCGCTGGCCCGAGCGCCACCGGCCCGAGCGCCGCCGCCCGCGCCGAGCGGAACGCCGGACCGGGGGCGCGGTCCGGGTAGGACCAGGGCTCGGGGGTGAGGTGGTCGCCGATGTGCTGGAAGAGGGCGGCCGCCTCGGCGCCCCGGCCCTCGCAGACCTTGGCGTGGGCGAGGAAGTTCAGGTCGACCAGCCGGCGGGGGTGGCCCTCGTGCTCCCACTCCAGCCACCAGTCGAAGGCGGCCTTCATCACGTCCCGGGCGCGGTCGTCGCGCCAGTGCCCGGAGGCGGCCGGGTCGGCGGGCGCGAAGCCGTGGCCGGCCAGGACGCGGTAGCGCTCGGCGTGCGCGACGACCGGCAGGATGGCGAGCGGGGAGTCCGCGGGCGCCTGCTCGGCGGCCCAGGCGGCGAAGTCGTACACCTCGTGCAGCGGGTCCGGGCCGCTCGCGGCACGGCGCTCGGCGAACCGGGCGACCATCAGGTGGTGCGCGTGGTGGTGGTCGCGGTGGCGGGCGCGGATCTCCTCGAAGATCCGTACGGCCTCGGCGCCGCCGTCGCGTTCCAGCAGGAGCAGGCCCAGCCAGGGCGTGGGGTCGGCGGGCACGTACGCGGCGGCGGCGCGGCAGGCCGTGCGGGCGACGCCCGCGTCCTCCCGGCCCCGCAGGGCGCGGCGGACCTGGGCGAGGGCGTGCAGGACGCGTCCGTCGGGGCAGCCGGGGTGCGCGAGGAGCCAGTCGTGCGCCCAGGCGGCGGCGTACGGCTCCTGGGCGAGGACGGTGAGGCGGTGGGCGCGCCGGTCCCAGTCGTCGCCCGTGTGGGCGAGCAGGGAGCGGGCGGCCTGCCAGCGGCCCTGGGACAACGCGGCTCGGGCGGCACCCAGTTCGGTGTCGTCGAGGGCCGGGTCGGGGGTCCGCGCGGCGGCGCGTCGTCGGCCGCGACGGGATGGTGGGGGTGGGGGTGGGGGTGGGGGCACCGCGGGACTTCCTCATCCTCCTCGGTGACGGCTCTGGCATCGGCCCGCGATCGGCCGATCACGCACAGCAAATCCCTCGTCACCGCCCGCGTCAAGGCCCGTGCGTCTGTGACAGGTGTCAACTACCGTGACGGACAAGGGACTTGAGAATGCGCTTGCCCTGGTGGGGGGTGCGGTGCGGGGGCCGGCGGCGAACCGGTGTGGCGTACGCCATGGCGCGGCCCGGCGGGAGCGCACACCATGGCTTTACGGCCTCCCGGGGGCATGCAGGGCGCTGGGAGGCTACAGTCGGCCACCTACGCACCCCGTCCGTGGCCCGACCGGATGATCGAGGTACGCAGCGTGTCGGTTCTGGTTCTTGTTCTCGCCGTGAGCGCCGCCTGTTGCCTGGGCTTCGGGTTCGTGCTCCAGCAGAACGCCGCCCAGAAGGCACCGCTCGGCGACTTCCTGTCGCCCCGGCTGCTGCTCGACCTGATCAAGGTGCCGCGCTGGCTGGGCGGTATCGGTCTGATGGTGGCGGGCATGGTGCTGGGCGCGATCGCGCTCGGGCAGGGCGAGGTCTCCCTGGTCGAACCGCTGCTCGCGACGAATCTGCTCTTCGCGCTCGCCCTGTCCCGCCACCAGACCCGGCAGCCGCTCGGCCGCCAGGGCTGGGCGGGCCTCGCGCTGCTCGCGGGCGGGGTGACCGCGTTCATCGTGGCGGGTCAGCCGCGCGGCGGCACCGCCGTCACCGATCCGCTGCGGCACTGGCTGATCATCGGCGTGATGGTCGGTCTGGCGCTGCTGCTCACCGCGTACGCCAAACGCTCCCGGCTCAGCTCGGGCCCGGTGCTGCTCTCCCTGGCGGCCGGGCTGCTCTACGGCGTCCAGGACGCCCTGACCCGGGTGAGCGGCCAGCGCTTCTCCGCGGGCGGGCTCGGCGAACTGTTCACCGGCTGGCAGCCGTACGCGGTGCTCGCGCTCGGGGTGACCGGTCTGGTGCTGGTGCAGAGCGCCTTCGAGACGGCCCCGCTGCGGATGTCGCTGCCCGCGCTGACCGCGGCCCAGCCGCTCGCCGGGATCGTCTGCGGGGTCGGATTCCTCGGCGACCGGCTGCACACCGACACCGGCGCGCTGGCCTGGGAGGCGGCGGGGCTGGCCGCGGTGGTCGCGGGGATCGTGCTGCTCGGCATGCATCCGGCGATGCCCTCGGGTGTCGTACCGCGGGAGCGGGTCAGCAGCCTCCAGACCCAGTAGTCCCGGGGCGGCCGGTCCCGGCGCCGGCGCGCGGCTGCTTGGATGGGCGTATGAGCGCTGCTGACGAGATCCTCGACATCGTCGACGAGAACGACCGGGTCGTCGGACAGGCCCCGCGGGGGCGGGCGTACGCCGAGGGGATGCGGCACCGGTGTGTGTTCATCCAGGCCCGGGACGCCGAGGGCCGTCTGTTCGTGCACCGGCGCACCCCGGCCAAGCTGGTCTTCCCCTCGCTGTACGACATGTTCGTCGGCGGGGTGGTCGGGGCGGGCGAGGCCTACGACGAGGCCGCCCTGCGCGAGGCCGAGGAGGAGCTCGGCGTGAGCGGGCTCCCCCGCCCGGAGTTCCTGTTCAAGTTCCTCTACGACGGCGGCGCCCGCGGGAGCTGGTGGTCGGCGGTCTACGAGGTCCGCTGCGAGCTGCCGGTCAGCCCTCAGGTGGAGGAGGTCGCCTGGCACGCCTTCCTGCCCGAGGAGGAGGTCGAACGGCGGCTGCCGGAGTGGGAGTGGGTGCCGGACGGGTTCGCGGCGTACGAGCGGCTCAGGGAGTACCGGGCGGCGCGCTGACCAGGGCGGAGCGCGGCGGCGGGGGCGCGCCGTTGCCGCCGGTGAGCGGGCTGCCGCCCGGTCCCGGCCAGTACGGGCTCTCCCAGAAGGGGTGGTCGAGGAACCGCCCGGCCGCGGCGGGGGCCGCCCGCGGAGCCACGCCGACGGCGACCAGCGCGGCGGCTATCCGCTCCAGGGCCTCCTCGACGGGCGTCTCGGCGTCGCCGTACGCGGGCAGCAGCAGGAGCAGCCGACGGTCCGGGTCGCCGACCCCCTCGGCGTCCGCCGGTGCCGCGTGGGCCAGGGCGACCAGGTCCGGCCAGGACAGCCCCGGGCCCCGGAAGTGGCCCTCGATGGCCGCCAGCTCCCGCTCGCGGGGCCGGGCGGGGTCCGTGAGCAGGTAGTCCGTGCCGGAGTCGTCAGGGGCGTTGCGGTGCACCACCCATACCGTCCGCCCCCGCGGCAGCGGTATCCGGTACGCCGGCCACACGTCCGTCGCCTCGTACAGCGCCTCGGCCGCCGCGTCCACGTCCGCGTGGTCCGCGCCGAAGGGCTCCGGATCGTCCGCGAAGGCGTCCCAGACCGGGCCGTAGTACGCGGGCCAGAACCCGGGCAGGCCGAGGAGGTGCTCGGCGGGGGCGATGCCGTGCCCGGGCGTCGCGTACCCGGCCAGTGCCGTGGGGTGGTCCAGGAGGTCCATGCCCGAAACCGTAACGGGAGGCACTGACAACGCCCCCGCGAGAGCCGCCGGGTAGGGTCCTGGGCGTGATCGCCTTCGTACGGAACGTCCGGCTGTGGTTCGCACCCGAACAGGTGCGAGAGGAGGGCAGCACCCCGGACTACCGGTTCTCGCTGGCCAACGAGCGCACCTTCCTGGCATGGCTGCGGACCGCGCTCGCGCTGATCGGCGGGGGCTTCGCGGTGGACCAGTTCCTGCCGGACCTGCGCTGGGGCTGGCGGGTCGGTCTCGCGCTGGCGCTGCTGGCGGCGGGCGTGCTGTGCTCGCTGCGCGCGGTGAACCACTGGATGCGCTGCGAGCGGGCGATGCGCCGGGGCGAGGATCTGCCGGCGTCCCGCTTCCCGGCGCTGCTGAGCGTGGTCGTCGCGCTGGTGGCGGTGGCGATGGTGGTCGTGGTGCTGCTCGGCTGGGCCGGATGAGCGGGGCGGGCGGGGCTGCGGACCGGGATCCGGGGCTCCAGCCGGAGCGGACGCGGCTGGCCTGGCGGCGGACGACCCTGTCGAGCACCGTCGCCGCCGTGCTCGCCGTGAAGACCGCGCTGCACGGCGGCGCCGCGGCGGCCGGGATCGTCGCCTGCGCCCTGGTCTGCGCGCTGTGGCTGGCGTTCCTGCTGCTCGCCCACCGCCGGATCCGCGCCCTGGCGGCGGCCCCGGCGCCGCCCGCACTCGCCCCGCGACAGGCCGCCCTCGCGGTGCTGTGCGCGGTGGCGACGGCAGCGTGCGCGGCGGCGCTGGTGGTCTAGGGCCTGTCGTTTGGATCATGCCGCGCCTAGCGGAGTGTGGCACGCACTCCCCCAGAGGGGGGACCCCCAGCCGCGTTGTCGTCGGCCCCCGACTCCCCCACGCTCGGCTGCGCTCGCGCGGGAGGAACCCCCATCGCGTCGCCGCCCTCCTCCGCCTCGCAGCCGCACGCACCACACCCCGCTCGGGTCGGCCGAGACGCGACGTCGGCCCAGCCGACCTGATCCGAACGACAGGCCCCGGCGTCGGGCGTCGGATCAACCGGCGTGCTCGTCGTCGCCCTCGTCGTCCCACGGCACCGTCACCACGATCTTGCCGCGGGTGCGGCCCTCCTGGCTCAGCCGGTGGGCGTCCGCCGCCCGCTCCAGCGGGAACGTCTCGCTGACATGCACCGAGACCACGCCCTGTTCGACCAGCTCCGCCAGCCGGGTGAGGTCCTCGGCGTCGGGCCGTACGAAGTAGTAGACGCCCCCGTAGCCGACGACCTCGCCGTCGGCGATCGACGCCAGACGGCCCTCCGGGGCCAGCAGTTGGGCGGAGACCTTCAGCGTGTCGCCGCCGACGGTGTCGAACACCGCGTCGACCCCCTCGGGGGCCAGCCCGCGCATCCGTTCGGCGAGACCCTCGCCGTAGGTGACCGGTTCGCCGCCGAGCGAGCGCACGAAGTCGTGGTTGGCCTCGCTCGCCGTGCCGATCACCCGCGCGCCGACGTGCCGGGCGAGCTGGACGGCGATCGAGCCGACGCCGCCCGCGGCCGCGTGGACGAGGACCGTCTCGCCGCGTCGGACCTTCAGCACCCGGGTCAGCACCTGGAGGGCGGTGAGGCCCGTCAGGGGCAGTCCGGCCGCCTCCTCCCAGCTCAGGTTGTGGGGCTTGCGGGCGAGCGTGCGCACGGGGGCGGCGACGAACTCGGCGAACGTCCCGCGGGAGAGGAAGTCCTCGCGGACGTATCCGACGACCTCGTCCCCGGCCGTGAACTCGGAGACGGCGACCCCCGGCCGGACGACCACACCGGCGACGTCCCAGCCGGGCACCACCGGGAAGACGGCGTCGAGCACGGGGTCCACGTAACCCTCGCGGCACTTCCAGTCGACGGGGTTCACGGCCGCCGCCCGGACCCTGACCAGCACCGCGTCGGGGCCGACCTTGGGGTCGCGGACCTCGCCGTACTCGAGGACCTCGGGACCGCCGTAGCGGCTGTAGCTGATGCCCTTCATGTCACCGACCCTCGGGGGTGATCGCACACCGCGCAACCGGGATACCCAGGGGAAGAGACGGCCGGGGCGACCGGAAGGGCGACCGGAATTCGCCCGCCACGGCCCGTCCCGCTTCTGCCCGGGCGGCCGTCGGCCTAGGGTGGGCCCGATCACGTCGCGCGCCACCACTGGACTACATACCGACCGGTCGGCATGATGGGCGGGTAGCCTTCACCCGTCCGTAGGAGCGATGTCATGAGCCCCGACCACCCGCCAGGTCTCGACCTCGACCGGCTGCGCGCCCTGCTGGAGCGCGAGCGCCCCGGTCTGGTCGCCGGGCCCCTCACCGGCCGGCTGATCGAGGGCGGACGGTCGAACCTCACGTACGAGATCGGCGACGGCACGGGCAAGTGGGTCGTACGGCGGCCCCCGCTCGGCCATGTGCTGGCCACGGCGCACGACATGAAGCGGGAGCACCGGGTGATCAGCGCCCTGCACCCGACGGACGTGCCGGTGCCGCGTCCGGTGCTCCTGTGCGAGGACGAAGAGGTCCTCGGCTCGCCCTTCTACGTCATGGAGTTCGTCGAGGGCACCCCGTACCGCACGGCAGCCGAGCTGGCCCCGATCGGCGCGGAGCGCACCCGGGGCGCGGTGCTGTCGCTCGTGGACACGCTGGTGGAGCTGCACGCGGTCGACCCGGCCGAGGTGGGTCTGGCCGACTTCGGACGCCCCGAGGGCTTCCTGGACCGCCAGCTGCGCCGCTGGGGCAAGCAGCTGGACGCCTCCCGCAGCCGCGACCTGGCCGGGATCGACGAGCTGCACGCGGCGCTCGGGCGCGCCCTGCCCTCCTCCCCCGCCCCGGCCGTGGTGCACGGCGACTACCGGCTGGACAACGTCCTGATCGGCGACGACGACCGGATCAGGGCGGTCCTCGACTGGGAGATGTCCACGCTCGGCGACCCGCTGACCGACCTGGGCCTGCTGGTGATGTACAGCGTGCCGCTCCGGCTGCCGGACTCCCCCATCTCCACGACCGCGGCGGCCGCCGGTCACCCGTCACCGGCGGAGCTGATCGAGCGGTACGCGGCGCGCTCGGGGCGCGACGTCTCGGCCGTCTCCTGGTACACGGCGTTCGCCTGGTTCAAGCTCGCCGTGATCCTGGAGGGCATCCACTACCGGTACACGCTGGGGCAGACGGTCGGGCGCGGCTTCGACCGGATCGGGGAGCTCGTCCCCGTCTTCATCGAGCACGGACTGACCACTCTCCAGGAAGGCTGACCGCCATGGACTTCGCGTTCGACGCGCGCACCGAGGAACTGCGCGGGAAGCTGCTCGCCTTCATGGACGAGTACGTCTACCCGGCCGAGGCGGTCGCGGAGGAGCAGCGGGCCGCGCTGGCGTCCCCCTGGGACACGCCGGCCGTGGTCGAGGAGCTGAAGGAGGAGGCGCGCAGGCAGGGCCTGTGGAACCTCTTCCTGCCCGACTCCGAGTACGGCGCGGGGCTCACCAACCTCCAGTACGCGCCGCTCGCCGAGATCACCGGCCGCTCCCCGCAGCTCGCGCCCACCGCCCTGAACTGCGCCGCTCCCGACACCGGGAACATGGAGGTGCTCACGCAGTTCGGCGACGAGCAGCAGCGGAAGCAGTGGCTGGAGCCGCTGCTGGCGGGCGAGATCCGCTCGGCGTTCGCGATGACCGAGCCGGAGGTGGCCTCCTCCGACGCCACCAACATCACCACGCTCATCCGGCGGGAGGATGGGGGCACCTCCCGCTCGAGCGGAGCCGAGAGTGGGGGAGAGTACGTCATCAACGGCCGCAAGTGGTACATCTCCGGCGCGATGAACCCGGACTGCAAGATCTTCATCGTGATGGGCAAGACGGACCCCGAGGGCGCGGACATCCGCCGGCAGCAGTCGATGGTGCTCGTGCCGCGCGACACCCCGGGCGTCACGGTCAAGCGGGCCATGCAGGTGTTCGGGTACGAGGACCACTACCACGGCGGTCATGCCGAGGTGATCTTCGACGACGCGCGGGTGCCGGTGACGAACCTGATCGGCGAGGAGGGCGGCGGCTTCGCGATCGCCCAGGCGCGGCTCGGTCCGGGCCGGATCCACCACTGCATGCGGCTGATCGGCATGGCGGAGCGGGCGATCGAGCTGATGTGCCGGCGAGCGGTGTCCCGGACGGCGTTCGGCAAGGCCCTCGGTCAGCAGGGTGTGGTGCACAACTGGATCGCGGACGCGCGCGTGACGGTCGAGCAGCTGCGGCTGCTCGTGCTGAAGACCGCCTGGATGATGGACACGGTCGGCAACCGGGGCGCCCACACGGAGATCCAGGCCATCAAGATCGCGACGCCCCGCGCGGTCGTCGACATCATCGACCGGGCGATCCAGCTGCACGGCGCGGGCGGGGTCAGCCAGGACTTCCCGCTGGCCGAGCTGTACGCCGGGGCGCGCACGCTGATGATCGCGGACGGCCCGGACGAGGTGCACCAGCGGTCGCTGGCACGGCGTGAGCTGAAGAAGTACCTGTAGGGCACGCGGTAAGGGGCGGTCGCCACGGCGGCCGCCCCTTACCCGTACCTCCTGCGCCTTACGGTCGCAGCGCTCTCAGCAGCAGGTCCGCCAGGTGGTCGGCGACCTCCTGGGCGCCCATCGGGCCGTCCGGGCGGTACCAGGTGGACAGGTGGTGGACGGAGCCGAAGTGGTAGTCCACCACCAGGTCGGCCGGGGTCGCCGTGGAGAACACGCCGGCCTCCTGGCCCTCCTCGACGAGCGCGCGGAAGCGTTCGTGGTAGCGCCGGCGCTCGGCGCGGACCTGCTTGTTCTTCTCGGGGCTCAGATGGTGCATCGAGCGGAAGAAGATCATCGCGTCGTCGAGGTTCTCGATCGTGGTGACGACGACGTCGGCCGCCGCGCCCCGCAGCCGCTTCTCGATCGGCTCGTCGGCGTCCGCGAAGGCGTCGAGGCGCTCCTGCTGGACGCGGAGCACGCGCGCGTACACCTCGTGCAGCAGATCGTCCTTGGAGCCGAAGTAGTGGTACAGCGCTCCCTTGGTGACCCCGGCCGCCTCGACGATCTCCTGCACGGAGGTCCGGTCGTAGCCCTGCTCGGCGAAGAGCCGGGTGGCGGCGGCGAGGAGCCGTTGCGGAACAGGGGCCTCCGAGCCGTCCGTCGTCCTGGGCACTGCCGCCACCTGCCTTCCTTCTCGTTCTACCGGTCGTGCGTGCGGGAACGCAGTTCCCGACGGAGGATCTTCCCACTCGCCGTCTTCGGCAGGTCGGGCAGGATCTCCACCTGGCGGGGGTATTTGTAGGCCGCCAGTCTGTCCTTGCAGTAAGCCGCGAGCGTATCGGCATCCGCGTCCGTGCCGGGACGCAGGCTGATGTACGCCTTGACGGTCTCGCCGCGGTAGCCGTCGGGCACGCCGACGACGGCGGCCTCGCGCACGGCGGGATGGGTGTACAGCACGTCCTCGACCTCACGCGGCCAGACCTTGAAGCCGGACGCGTTGATCATGTCCTTCTTGCGGTCGACGACGTACAGCCAGCCCTGCTCGTCCATGAACCCGATGTCGCCGGTGCGCAGTTCCCCGTCGGGGAAGGTCTCGGCGGTCGCGTCGGGCCGCCGCCAGTAGCCGGGGACGACCTGCGGCCCCCGGACGACGATCTCGCCCTGTTCCCCGAAAGGCACCTCCTCGCCGCGGTCGTCGAGGATGCGGACGACGGTGTCGGGGCCCGGCAGGCCCACGGCGAGGGTGCCGGAGGCCGGGTCGACGGGCGCCTCGTGCTGGGGCGGGACGGAGGCGCAGGGCGCGGTGCACTCGGTGAGCCCGTAGCCGTTGCGGATGTACGGCCCGAAGCCCGCCCGGAACCTCTCCACCAGGGCCGGCGGCACGGGGGCGCCGCCGGAGGAGATGTTCACGAAGGAGGAGAAGTGCTCGCGGGTCGCGGCCGGGTGGGCGGCGAGCGCCATGAAGGCCGTGGAGGGGCCGACGGTGTAGTGCGGCCGGTGCTCGGCGAACGCCTCCAGCACGACGCCGGCCTCGAAGCGGTACGTCAGCACCAGGGTGCCCGCGCTGTTCAGACAGGCGCCGAGCTGGCAGACCATGCCGGTGATGTGGAACAGGGGCGCGAGGGCGTAGTAGACGGGCGCCTCGGGCAGATGGAGTCCCCTGCTCTGCCGCTCGGCGTTGGCCATGATGTTGCCGTGCGTGTTGGTCGCGCCCTTGGGGGTGCCGCTGGTGCCCGACGTGTAGCTGATCAGGGCGATGCCGGCGGGGGCGAGGTCGGGGACCTCGGGCGCGCGGTGCCCGGCGCGGGCGACGGCGGTGAGGTCGTCGGCGTCCGGGGCCTCGGGCAGCCGCTCGAAGGTCAGCACGCGCGCGTCGCCGCGGGTCTGGAAGTCCAGCTCGCAGGCGGTGAGCACGATCCGCACCGGCGAGCCGGCCGCCGTCTCGCGCAGATACGACTCCCAGGCCCGGTCGGAGCAGACCAGCGCGGCCACCTCGCCGTCCCGCAGGACGTGGGCGACCTCCCCCGCCTTGTACATGGGGTTGACCGGGACGACGACCGCGCCCGCCTTCCAGGCGCCGAACAGGGCGAGGACGAAGGCCGGGGAGTTCTGGAGCAGGACCGCCACCCGGTCGCCGCGCTCCAGGCCGCGCGCGGCGAGGTGCCCGGCGACGGAGTCGCTGAGCTCGTCCAGCTCGCGGTAGGTGAGCCGTCCGTCGAAGTAGGCGAGGGCGGTGCGGTCCGGGGCCTCGGCGACGGACCGGCGCAGCGCCTCCACCAGGGAGTCGGCGGGGTCGATCGGGGCCCGCTGGACATCGTCGAGCAGGGCCACCCAGGGCTTGGCCGCGTAGTGGGAGGCGGTCATCCGGCGGCCTCCCACTTCTGCTGGAGATGGTTCATGTTGCCCAGCCAGCGGTCGGGGTCGGCGGCGCGCGCCTGGTAGAAGGCGGCCACCTCGGGGTGCGGCAGGATCAGGAACCGGTCCTCCTCGATGCCCTTGAACAGGGCGTCCGCCACGTCCTCGGGCTCGATCGCGGTCGGCTTGAGCACCAGGTCGCCCGCGCTGCCGGTGGCGTCCAGCATGTCGGTGCGCACCCCCTGCGGACAGATCGCGTGGACCTTGATGCCACGGTGGCGGTAGGTGAGCGAGAGCCACTCGGCGAAGGCGTAGGCGCCGTGCTTGGTGACGCTGTACGGCGCGGCGCCGATCATCGTGAGCAGTCCGGCGGCGGAGACGGTGGAGACGAACCGCCCGCCGCCCCGCTCCAGCCAGTCCGGCAGCAGCGCCTCGGCCGCCCGCACATGGGCCATCACGTTGACGTCCCAGGCCTGCGCCCACACGGACTCGCCGGCCGCCTCGGAACCGCCGGAGGCGACCCCGGCGTTGGCGCAGTAGACGTCGACGGTGCCGCCGAGCGCCTCCCGGGCGGGGCCGACGATCGCCGAGGCGTCCCCGGGCACGGCGGTCCCGCCGATCTCGTCGGCGACGGCGCGTGCCCGGCCCGCGTCCAGGTCGTTGACGACGACTCTGGCCCCCTCGGCGGCGAACCGCCGGGCCAGCGCGGCCCCGATCCCGCCTCCGGCCCCGGTGACGACGACTCCAGCACCCTGCACGGCAACCACCATCGGTCTCCTTCGACACGACGCGACACGGCTCAGCAGAGCCCAGACTAACCGGTCGGTATGTAGCAGGAAAGGGCCCGCTGAAGGCGCCCCGAAAGGGGCGCGGGGAACTGCGCGACAAGCCACAACGAACCCGCACCCGAAACACAACCCATGACGTATGGCCAAGTTCACCGGTTAGCAGGACGATACGCCGCACATCGCACAACCCCGGGGGACGGGAGCGGAGCCACATGGCACAGCCGACGATGAGCGTGAGCCCGTACTGGGAACTGACCTTCGACGCGGACGGCGACACGGACACCGCACAGCGCGACCGCCTGCTGACCGGCGTGAAACAGCGGAAGATCCGCGACCTGATCCTGTTCTCGCACGGCTGGAACAACGACCGCGACGCCGCCACCCGCCTCTACAGCGGCTTCTTCGCCCCGATCCCCGCCCTCGCCCCGCCCGCCGCGAGGATCGGCTACGCGGGCGTGGTCTGGCCGTCGATGCGCTTCTGCGACGAGCCGATCCCGAACTTCCCGCACACCGCGACGGCGATCGCGACCCCGGGCCTGGACGACGGCACCCGGCACGCGCTCCTGGAGACCTTCCCCGGCCGGGCCACGGTCGTTGAGAGCATCGCGCGGCTGCTGGTGCAGCGGCCGCCGGAGGCGAGCGAGCTGGAGGAGTTCGGCCGGCTGGTGCGGGAGCTGGTGGACGCGGTCCCGCCGGGCCCGCAGGCGCCGTTCGCCGCCGACACGCTCGCCGAGGGCGTGCCGCAGGACGAGCCGGAGATGTTCACCGGGTCGACGGCGACGGCCTGCACCGCCTTCGCGGAGGCCCTGGCCGGCCTCGACGGCGACGGCGGGGTCCGCGGCTTCGCGCTGCCCAACCCCTGGGACGGGGCGAAGGAGCTGCTCCGGCAGGCGACGTACTACGCGATGAAACGGCGCGCGGGGACGGTCGGCGAACGCGGGCTCGGACCGCTGATCGGACGGCTGGCCGAGGCGGCCCCCGGGGTGCGGGTGCATCTGGTGGGGCACAGCTTCGGCGGACGGCTGGTGTCGTTCGCGCTGCGCGGGCTGCCGGAGGGGGTGCGCACCGTGAAGTCGGTGACGCTGCTCCAGGGCGCGTTCTCGCACTACGCGTTCGCCGCGCAAGGGGTGCTCCAGGGGCATCAGAACCGGATCGACGGCCCGCTCGTGTGCTGCTACTCGCGGTTCGACCAGGCGCTGAGCACGATGTACCCGCTGGCCTCCCGGATGGCCGACGACGACCGGGGGCTGATCGGGGAGGTGCTGGGTGCCAAGTGGGGCGCCATGGGCCATGACGGGGTGCAGTCGGTGCCGGACACGCGCGCGTACCGGCTCGCCGAGGTGCTGGCCCCCGGCGGGCTGCCGACCTCGGGGTGCGTGAACGTCGACGCGGCCGAGGTGGTCCGGCGGGGCGGGGCGCCGGCCGGGGCGCACAGTGACATCGTGCACCCCGAGCTGGCGCGGGTGGTGCTGGCGGCGGGCCGCATCACCTAGGACGCGACCCGCCGTCGTGACCGGCCGTAGTGGACCGGCCGTCGTACCGCTTACCGGTGGGACGTGAACTCGACCACCTGCTGGAAGGTGGGCCGGTTCTGCCAGCTGATGTTGTAGTGCTTGATGCCGCCCAGGGTGCGCTGGACGATCGAGTCGGCGCACCACTGGTCGCCCGCCGAGCACAGGGTGTCACCCGGGTAGACCTGGGCCGCGGTCTTGCCGGCCGCCGTCTTCAGGGTGCTGATCAGGACGTCCCGGCAGCCGCTGAGCGTGCCGCCGCCGCAGTACTTCTGCGTCAGCCCGCCCTGCACCGTCTGGCCGAGCACGGCCCGGATGTCCTTGTCGACATAGCTCCACCAGCCGTACTGGAAGGAGCTTCCGGCGTGCGCCCCGGTCGGGCCGTGGGCGGCCGACGGGGACTCGTCGATCGGCAGGTTGGCGGTGAACGCGGTGTACAGGTCGGTGCCGAGACCGGGTTGGAACTCGCCCTGCACCAGCAGCGGCCACCAGGCGTCCAGGATGCGGATCGCGTCGGCGTTGGCGTACGTCTTCGAGCCAGCCGAGGTCTCGGTGCGCTTGCCGCCCGCGGTCAGCCAGGTCTGGAGCTTGGTGACCGCCGCCGCGGCCGTGGAGTCGGTGACCGTGGAGCTGTTGATCACCTTCAGCAGGTTGGGCAGCACGTCCTCGGCGCGCAGATCGGCGAGGGAGGCGTCCGCCATCGCCTTCACCAGGGACGCCCGGGTGACCCCGCCGGCCGCGACCAGCGCCTTGACCCGGCTCTCCAGGAGGTTGCCGCGGTGCACGGAGCCGTCGCCCCAGGAGGCCGTGGTGTAGTTCAGCGCCTGTTTGTTGTTCCAGGAGATGTAGTAGTCCTGGTCGATGGAGTTGGGGTGCTCGGCGGCCGTGGTGTAGGTGGCCGTGTTGGTGGCCGGCACCCAGTTCTTCCACTCGTACGCCGCCTGCGCCCACACCGGGAACTCGGAGTCGACGCCGGTCGCGCGCACCGGGTTGTCACCGCTGTTGTAGTACGCGGTGTGCGTGGAGTCGGCGTAGAACCAGTTGAAGGTGTAGTTGATGTGCTGCACCGCGCTCTGGAACGTCTGCGGGCTCTTGACGTAGTCCGGGTCGTTCAGCATCTGGAAGCCGATGATGGAGTCGGCCTCGTGCATGAACGACGAGCGCAGGGTGGTGTAGGCGACCTTCTTGCCGCCGACGGTCGCCCGGTACTCCACGGGGCCGTACTTGGTGCGGTACACCCGCATCGTGTACGAGCCCGCCGCGGTGCTGTCGGCGGTGGTCGGCTTCCAGGAGTTCTTCTGCTCGACGACGTCCATGGCCGTGCAGGTGCCGTGGTACAGGTAGTGGTAGTCGTCCTGGCACAGTTCGACCGCGTAGGAGTCGATGATGTCCTGGCCGGAGGTCGTGGCGGACCACGCGTAGTCCTGGCCGCGGCCCAGTTCGACGTACATGCTCAGCCCCGCGAAGGAGGCGCCGCGGGCGCTGATGCCCGGGCCCTGGATCTCCTGGAGCATGAGCAGCTGCGGGGCGAAGTAGCCGGTCTGCGGGCCGAAGACGGCGATCGGGTGGCCGCTCGCGGTGTACTTGCCGCTCACGACGAGGGCGTTGGACATCCCGCGCCGGGCCGAGCTGAGGGCGGTCGCGGTGGCCGCCGCGGCGGTCGCGGAGGCGCTCTGGTCGGCGCCGGTGCCGGTGGCGTCGTAGACCAGCGGCTGGGTGCCGACCGTTCCGGAGTCCGGCAGCGCCTGGCCCTGCGCGGTGTCGGGCTTGGCGCCGTACGGGAAGCTCTCGCCGTTGTGGACGGTGAGGACGGCCTCGGGGTCGTTGCGCTCGCGGAACGCCTCCCAGGCCTTGGTGCCCTCGGTCACGCCGTACTTCTCCTGCGCCTCCAGCAGCGAGATGGCGTTGTTGACCTCGCCGCCGCCGCCGGAGCCGAAGAGGGCGCCGATCACCGAGGCCAGCGCCACCAGGTCGGTGATCTTGAAGTGGTCGATGGTGCCGGCGTTGGTGATTGAGTCCTTGTGGCCGGTCAGGACGTACTCACCGGGGAAGTAGCGACCGCTGTCGGAGGCGTCGATGTAGGCGTTGATGCCGTCGAGGTAGGCGTTCGCGTCCGTCAGGGCCTGTTGGCCGCGGGTGCCGTTGTTCGCGACGGCGTTGTCGATCTGGGCCTGGAGGTCCGCCTCGGTGTACGGAGCGTTGCGCCAGAACTGCTGCTCGAGCCCCTGGTTGGAGGGGGCGCCGCCGGCGAAGGTGGTGAGCTGGCCGCGGCCGACGTGGCGGAAGACGTCCATGAGCCACAGCCGGTCCTGGGCGGCGGCATACCCGGCGCCGAACTCGGTGCCGTATCTGGTGGTACCGGTGATGTGCGGAACGCCCGTCTTCTTGTCGCGGACGATCGTCACATCGCTGCGGCCGGCCGGACTCAGGGTGGAGGCGACTTGATCGGAAGCGACACCGAACGACGCGTCGTTGAAGAAGGTGTTGATCGTGGCGTTGGTGAGGCCGGAGTAGCCCTTGGCCAGGTTGGCGTAGGGGCCGAGCTGGTCCTCGGCGTGGTCGGGCTGGGTGCCGAAGGCCTGGTTGAGCAGGATCTGCGCGAGGGTGGCGTTGCCGTTCTCGCCGGGCGGCAGGATGTCGGAACACTGGCCGCCGCAGTAGTCGTTCGCCGCGGTGACGTCGGCCGCGGCGGCGGCCGTCTGGGCAAGGGGCGACAAAAGACCGGCAATGAGGGCGCATACGGATGCGGTCTTCAGGAACCCGGGGAATCTGCCGGGAGTTCTCAGTCTGTCGAGAGTGAAGCGGGGGGTTCGCCGTGGCATCGGCTGCTCCTAGCGACGCGGGGGAATCGGCGGAAGGTTACCGGCGGTATCCCCGGGATTGAAGATGAACATGCGTCAAGTTTTCGGCAGGTGGGGGGCGATGAAGATCGGAGGGAGCCGAATCGCATGTCGATACGTCTATTCGACGACGTCCGTACGACGACGCCGAAGTGACCGAAGTACAGGTGCAGATGTGACGGAGGTGCAAGGCGATGGCGGGTTTCCGGAGTCTGGCGAGACAGGCGCGAGACGCTCGGTGCGATCTGGCACTGCGGCGTTACTCGCTCCGCAAGTGCCTTGAGCGGTTCGCTCCCTACGGGCACAGGGCGACCTGGGACCATCTGAGCTCCCGGGCCGGGTTCGGACCCGAGGACCGCTCCCCCGACCCGGCGCGGCTCGTGGCCGCGTTGGACGAGCTGGAGGAGGCGCGGGCGGTCTGGCTGGCCTACCAGGTCGAGTTCGCCGAGCGCCGCAAGAAGGAGAAGCACGACGGGCTGCGCAGGCCGGGCAGTGTCGACGACTGGCACCGGCTCACCTGGGGCGGCTTCGGCGTGGCGTGGTGCGACGACCCGCGGGTCCACCCCCGCGCGCCGCTGGCCGAGGTGCTCCGCCGGCTGATCAGCGCGCTGGAGCGCGAACCGGGCCACTCCTGCCCGGTCTGCGGGGGCGAACGCCTCCAGTGGAAGTACGACCTGGACCACGAACCGTCGTCGGGTCCGGTCTGCACGGACTGCGGCATCCTCGTGCCGCGGCCCGTCCTCACCCCCGAGGCGCTGGCGTACGCGCGGCGCGGACGGCTGCTGGTGTCGGTGTCGGCCTGAGGTCCCCCTGAGAGCACGGGAGCACGAGCACAAGAGCACAACCGGGGGTGCGCCGGGGATGCCGCACCCCCTTCGGGTACCCGATGCCGGTCGGCGCCCGGGGCTCAGTCGGCGGCGGAGGGGGCGTACCAGTACGGGTGCGCCCAGCGTGCGTCGTGGGGCAGGGCCAGGAGTTCGGCGCGGAGCGCGAGATCGGGCCGACCCGCCGTGCGCAGGCAGGCGGGAGCGCGTGCGGCGAGCCAGGCCTGGAGCGCGGCGAGGACGGCGGGCTCGTCGTCCGGGACCCACCAGGAGAACGGCAACTCGTCGAAGACCAGTTCGGACTCCCATCGCGCGGCGCAGTCCGCGAGGTGCGCGTCGGCGACCGGGCCGGGCTCCCAGCGCTCGAGGAGCGGGGCGAGGCTGTCGAGGATCAGGGCGCAGGTCTCGAACGTGTACGCGACCGGGTACGGCGGAGTGGGCGTGGCAAGGGTGTCCTGCCACCAGGCGAGCACGAACGCCTCTATCGCCGCCGCCTGTTCGGCCGGCCAGGTGCGCCAGGCGACCCGGGCAAGGCCGGGGACGCCCCAGCCGATGCCGTCCAGAGTGCCGTCGGCGATGGCGTGCGCGGTCTGGGGCAGCAGGCGACGCATGGATGCGGCGTGGTCGTCGAAGTGGCCGGGGCCCTCGAAGACGTACATCCGCAGAACGTCCGGGGGAACACGTGTGTACGGGGTGCGCAGGTAGGTGGTCTCCTCGGGCAGGTGACAGAGTGCGCAGCCGGTCTCGTGCGGGCTGGCGAAACCGTTGAAGACCGTGTCGATGTCCGCGAGGGCGGCGGCGAGGGCCGTGGAGGGCATGGGGGGTCGTCCTGCCGGGACTCCGTGCGCGACGGCTGCGCGAGGGCGCGGCCGCCGGCCGAAGAGCGCGACGTTACCAGTCCCTAATCGACTGGCTCCATCCCTATTCCCGCAAGGAGAGTTGGCGGCGATGAAACCGAACTGACGAACCCAAGGAGCCCCTCGATGTCGACGCTGCGCGTCACCGCCGAAGTCCTGACCGTGCACGAGCACCCGAACGCCGACGCCCTCGAACTGGCCCAGGTCGGCCTGTACCGGGCCGTCGTCGCCAAGGGCGCGTACCGCACCGGTGAGGCGGCCCTCTACATCCCCGAGCAGGCGGTGCTGCCGCAGGCGCTGGTCGAGGAGCTGGGGCTGACCGGACGTCTGGCGGGCGGCAGGTCGGACCGGGTGAAGGCGGTGCGGCTGCGGGGGGAGCTCTCGCAGGGGATCGTGTGCCGGCCCGGCGCGCTGGCGGAGGTCGATCTGCTGCGGGCGGCCTCGGAGGGCACCGACTTCGCGGAGCGGCTGGGCATCGTGAAGTGGGTGCCGCCGATCCCGCCGACCATGAGCGGGGACGTCGAGGCGGCGGCGGATCTGCTGCCGTGGGTCGACATCGAGAACATCCAGCGCTACCCCGGCATCTTCGAGCCCGGCGAGCCCGTGGTCCTCACCGAGAAGCTGCACGGCTCGGCCTGCCTGCTGACGTATGTCGCCGGCGACGAGCGGGTGTACGTGTCCTCCAAGGGCTTCGGCGCGAAGTCGCTGGCGCTGATGGAGGATCCGCGGAACCTGTACTGGCGGGCGGTGCGCGGACACGGCGTCGCCGAGGCGGCGGCCCGGATCGCCGAGCGGCTCGGCGCGCGGCGGGTCGGTGTCTTCGGGGAGGTGTTCGGCGCGGGGGTGCAGGACCTGACGTACGGCGCGGACGGACGGCGCGAGACCCTCGGGTACGCGGTGTTCGACGTGTCCGCGGAGGTCGGCGGCGTGGTGCGGTGGCTGGACACGGCGGAGGTGACGGGGCTGCTGGAGGGCGAACTCCCGCTGGTGCCACGGCTGTTCGAGGGGCCGTACGACAGCGATGCCGTCCTCGGGATCGCGACCGGCCGGGAGACCGTGTCCGGACGCGGGCTGCATCTGCGGGAGGGCGTGGTGATCCGCCCCGCGACCGAGCGGTACAGCCCGGTGACGGGCGGCCGGGCGATCGCCAAGGCGGTGAGCGGGGCGTACCTGACCCGGAAGGGCGGGACGGAGTACGAGTGAGGGGACGGGACCGTCCCCACCCCTCTACTTGCGGCGTTCGCCCAGCAGGCGCGACCCCGTGAGGCGGTCGCCGAAGACGTCGTCCGGGTTGGACAGCACGCAGGTGTCCAGGGAGAGGCAGCCGCAGCCGATGCAGTCGGTGAGGTGGTCGCGGAGGCGGTTGAGCTGCTGGATGCGCCGGTCCAGTTCCGCCCGCCACCGCTCGGAGAGCCGCGCCCAGTCCTCGCGGGTGGGCGTGCGCTCCTCGGGGAGTTCGAGCAGCGCCTCGCGGATCGTGGCGAGGGGGATCCCGACCCGCTGGGCGGCGCGCACGAAGGCGACCCGGCGGAGCGTGTCGCGGTGGTAGCGGCGCTGGTTGCCCGCGGTGCGGCGGCTGGTGATCAGCCCCTTGGACTCGTAGAAGTGCAGCGCGGAGACGGCGGCACCGCTGCGTGCGGCGAGCTGCCCGACCGTGAGCTCGTGGATCTTCTCGGGAATCTGGGGCACCCCTCGAACCCTACCGCCCCCGTCCGCTACCATGCTAAGCAGTCGCTTAGCAGATGAGACCGCGCGAGAGGGCCCGAGACGACATGGCAGAGCCGAGGATCTTCACGTCCGCCGAGGAACTGAGGGCGGCGGTGGGCGAGCAGCTGGGGTACACCGACTGGCTGGAGATCGACCAGAAGCGGATCGATCTCTTCGCCGACGCCACCGGCGACCACCAGTGGATCCACATCGACCCGGAGAAGGCCGCGGCGGGCCCGTTCAGGACGACGATCGCCCACGGCTATCTGACGCTGTCCCTGCTGCCGCTGTTCGGGCCGCAGCTGATCACCGTCGAGAACGTGAAGATGGGTGTCAACTACGGGACGAACAAGGTGCGTTTCCCCTCGCCCGTCCCGGTCGGCTCCCGGCTGCGCGCCACGGCGACGATCACCGGCGTCGAGGACGTCACCGGCGGCGTCCAGGTCACCGTCGCCTTCAGCGTGGAGCGCGAGGGCGGGGACAAGCCGGTGTGCGTCGCGGAGTCCGTCTCCCGCTACTACCTCTAGCCTCACCGCCCCCGAGGGGCGCGGCCCCTACTCCGCCGCGCCCACCATCCGCAGCACGAGGTCGGCGTAGAGCGCGCCGACCTCCTCGGGTGTGCGGGGACCGTCGACGTTGAACCAGCGGGCCACGTCGATGCACAGGGAGAGCACGGCGAGCGTGGTGCCGTGCACGTCGATGACCTGGAACTCCCCCGCCGTCACCCCGTCCTCGATGATCCCGCGCACCTCGGCGTCGACCTGCCGGCGCAGCCCGAGGATCTCGGCGCGGGCCTCGGGACCGAGGGCGTCGAGTTCGTACTGGACGACCCGGGCCGTGGTGCGCCGCCCCGCGTGCCAGCGGACGAAGGAGCTCACGGCCTCCGCGAGCCGCCGGGTCGCGCTGCCCTCACCGGCCGCCGCCGTGCGCAGGATGTCCAGCGCGCGGTCGTGGCCGATCCGGCTGATGCGGTGCAGCAGCTCTTCCTTGGTCTTGTAGTGGATGTACAGGGCGGCCGGGCTCATGCCCGCGCGTCCCGCGATGTCACGGGTCGTCGTCGCGTGGTAGCCGCGTTCCGCGAAGGCCTCCACGGCGGCGACGAGCAGTCGCCGGGCCGCGTCAGGGGTGACCTCGTCCCACGGCTCGATCTCGCCGCCGGCCGTCTCCTGAGCCGTACTCATCCCTCGCTCGCCCCTCTCGGTACAGTCGCCCCACCATACCGCCGAAGGTGAGCGGCCGCTTAGAGTGGCCGCTCAGCCAAGGGGAAACCCTCGGATCCCGTTCGGATCCCGTAGCGCGCTCAGATCTTCTCGAAGGGGTCGTGCTCGGCGAGCAGCTTCTCCAGCCGGGCCTGGTCGACGCGGCTGACGATCGCCCCCGCCTCCTGCCGGTCACGGATCACCTTGGCCAGGGTGAAGGAGGAGGTCACCAGGTACAGGACCGCGACGGCCAGGAACGCGCGCACCCAGGCGTCGGCGTTCATCCGGTAGATCCCGATGGCCGTGGCCGCCATGGCGACGGCGAAGGACGCGACGGCCTGCCCGTAGAACGCGGCCGTGTTCTGTTGTTTGACCGGTGTGTCACTCATGGGCGACAGCATCCCGACGATGTGGCGCGCACCACATCCGTACGGGTACTCAGACGGATACTCAGAACGCCGACACGCCCGTCAGCGCCCGCCCGATGACCAGCTTCTGGATCTGGCTGGTGCCCTCGTACAGGGTCATCACCCGGGCGTCGCGCAGCAGCTTGCCCGCCGGGTACTCGTCGATGTAGCCGTAGCCGCCGAAGACCTGGAGGGCGTTGTTGGCGGCACGCACGGCGGCCTCGGAGGCGAAGAGCTTGGCCTTGGAGGACTCGACGGCGAACGGCAGCCCGCGGTCGATCAGATCGGCGACCCGCCAGGTCAGCAGCCGGGCCGCGTCGACGTCCACGGCGATGTCGCTGATCAGCTCCTGGATCAGCTGGTGATGGGCGATGGACCTGCCGAACTGCTCGCGCTCGCCCGCGTACCGCACGGCCGCGTCCAGCGCGGCCTGGGCGATGCCGACACAGCCCGCCGCGACCGACATCCGGCCCTTGGCGAGGGCGGACATGGCGACCGAGAAGCCCTTGCCCTCCGCGCCGAGCAGGGCGGACGCGGGCACCCGGACGTCCTCCAGGACCAGCTCGGCGGTGGCCTGGCCGCGCAGACCGAGCTTGCCGTGGACGGTGCGGCGGGTGAGGCCGGGGGTGTCGGCGGGGACCAGGAAGGCGGAGACGCCCCGGTGGCCGGGGGCGTCCGTGGAGCGGGCGAACAGCAGGACGACGTCGGCCCAGGTGCCGTTGGTGATGAACATCTTGCTGCCGTTGATCACGAACTCGTCGCCCTCCCGGACCGCCCGGGTGGCGAGGTTGCCGGCGTCCGAGCCGGTGCCGGGCTCGGTGAGGCCGAAGCAGCCGATGAGCGCGCCGGAGGTCAGTCCGGGCAGCCAGCTCCGCTTCTGCTCCTCGCTCCCGAAGGACGCGATCGTCTTCGCGACCAGCCCGAGCGACACGGAGACGATCCCGCGCACGGACGAGTCACCGCGCCCCAGCTCCTCCGTGACCAGGCAGTACGCCAGATGGCCGCCGCCGGATCCGCCGTACTCCTCGTCGATCGTCAGCCCCAGGAAGCCGACCTCGCCGAGCTTCTTCACGATGCCCCGGTCCACCTCCTCGGCGCGGTCCCAGGCGACGACGTGCGGGGTGATCTCACGCTCGACGAAGTCCCGGGCCAGTCGCCGTACGGCCTCCTGCTCGTCGTCGAGCCCCAGATGCACCACGAGATCACCTCACTTGAAAGCCGGACATTTAAATTAGCACTGCTAGTTTCCGATCGCAGCCCTACTATGTGCGCCATGGCCCGACCGCGCAAGCCCCTCCTCAGCACCGACCGGATCGTCGAGACCGCACGGACGCTGGTGGACGCGGAGGGCCTGGCGGCCGTCTCCACCCGCCGGCTCGCCGCCGAACTCGGGGTCAGCGGGCCCTCGCTCTACAACCACTTCCGCACCAAGGACGAGATCCTGGAGGCCGTCGCCGACTCGGTGAGCGCCCAGATCGACCTGTCGATGTTCGAGGACGGCCGCGAGTGGCGGACCGCGCTGCACGACTGGGCGGTCTCCTACCGCGCCGCCCTGCGCGACCACCCGAACATCGTCCCGGTCCTCGCCCAGGGCCCCGGCCGCCGCCCGGCCGGGCTCCGGGTCGCCGACGCCGTCTACGGCGCGATGGTCGCGGCCGGCTGGCCGCCCGCCCAGGCCACCTCCATCGGGGCCCTGATGCGCTACTTCATCATGGGCTCGGCGCTGGGCTCGTTCGCCGCCGGCTTCGTGGACGACGCCGAGGCCTACGACCCCGCCGACTACCCCCACCTGGGCCAGGCCCACCTCCTGGCCGAACAGCAGGAGAAGATCGACGAACGGGCGTTCGAGACGGGCCTGACGGCATTGCTGGACGGCCTGGCGTCGCAACACCGTCACCTGTCCTGACCTCACCCGCGACACTTCGGCCCGCACCGAACAGTCCGTCCCCCATCCTGGACGACATGACCACCAGGGACGCGAGGGCACCCGGCCTGGCCGCCCTCGCCGCACTCGTCGCCGACGAGACGCGCGCCACCTGTCTGCTCGCCCTGCTCGACGGCAGGGCCTGGACCGCGGGCGAACTGGCCCGACACGCCGAAGTGGCGCCCTCCACCCTCAGCGAGCACCTGGGCAAGCTGGTCCACGGCGGACTCCTGACCGAGGAACGGCAGGGCAGACACCGTTACGTCCGTCTCGCCGACGCCCGTGTGGCCCAGCTCGTGGAGGACCTGGCCGCCCAGGTCGCCCCGGACCCGGCCGTGCGCCCCCGGACGCTGCGGGCGGCGAACGCCGGCTCGGCGATGGCGCGCGGCCGCACCTGCTACGACCATCTCGCCGGACGCCTCGGCATCGCGGTCACCGACGCGCTCACCGCGCGCGGGCTGCTGCGCCAGGACACCGGCTTCGCGCTGACCGACGCGGGGCTGCGCTGGTTCGCCGGCGCCGGCATCCCGCTGGACCGGGCGGGCCGCCGTCCGCTGGCCCGGGCCTGTCTCGACTGGACCGAGCGCCGTCCGCACCTCGCCGGTGTCGCGGGCGCGGCCCTGTGCCGGCACGCCCTCGACGCGGGCTGGTGCGAGCGGATCGGCTCCGAGCGGGCGGTCCGGGTGACCGCGCGGGGCGAGCGCGCCCTGGCGGAACTGCTGGACATCCGGCGGAGCGCGTTGCGCTGAGCGGCGCGGGAACCCGAACCTCCCCGTCCGAATGCCGCGAGCTCCGTCCCCCGTACGTCTCTAGCCTCGGGAGCATGATGAACACCGCACGTCGTCCGGAGCTGCTCGCCGCGGGTGCGGCCGGCTTCACCGTTCTCGCCTGGGCGTCCGCCTTCGTGGCGATCCGCAGCGCCGGGGGCGCGTACTCCCCGGGCGCGCTGGCGCTGGGCCGGCTGCTGTCCGGTGCGCTGGTGCTGGGGGTCCTGTGTGCCGTACGGCGTGAGGGGTGGCCGCCGAAGGCCGCCTGGCCGGGCATCACGGTCTCGGGCGTGCTCTGGTTCGGCGTGTACATGGTGGTCCTGAACTGGGGCGAGCAGCAGGTGGACGCGGGGACGGCGGCCCTGGTCGTGAACATCGGCCCGCTGCTCATCGCGCTGCTGGGCGCACGGCTGCTCGGGGACGCCCTGCCGCCGAGGCTGCTGGCGGGGATGGCGGTGTCCTTCGCGGGGGCGGTGACCGTCGGGCTGTCGATGTCGGGTGGCGGCGGGTCCTCGCTGCTCGGGGTGGTGCTGTGTCTGGCGGCGGCGGTGGCGTACGCGGGCGGGGTGGTGGCGCAGAAGCCGGCGCTCGGGCAGGCGAGCGCGCTCCAGGTGACGGCGGCCGGGTGCGCGGTGGGGGCGGTGCTGTGTCTGCCGTTCGCCGGGCAGCTGGTCCGGGACGCGGCGGACGCTCCGCTGTCCGCGACGCTCGACATGGTCTATCTGGGGGTCGTCCCGACCGCGCTGGCCTTCACCACCTGGGCGTACGCGCTGGCCCGCACGACGGCCGGGCGGATGGGGGCGACGACGTACGCCGTGCCCGCGCTGGTGGTGCTGATGTCGTGGTTGGCGCTGGGCGAGGTGCCGGGGCTGCTGACGCTGGCGGGCGGGGCGCTGTGCCTGGCGGGTGTGGCGGTGTCGCGGTCGGGGGGCCGGCGGGCCGCGGCGGTGGAGCCGCGGCCCGGGCGGGAGGACGTGTCAGCGTGAACGGGCCCGGCCCGCGAGGACCTTGATGGAGATCAGCGCGAGCACGGCGAGGGCGACGATGTAGGCGGAGACCGCGAGCGAGGTGCCCGTCGCCTCCAGCAGCAGGACCATGACGAAGGGGGCCAGGCCGCCGCCCGCGACGGCGGCGATCTGGTAGCCCAGGGAGGCCCCGGTGTAGCGCATCTCGGGGGTGAACAGTTCGGCGAACAGGGCGGCCTGGGGGCCGTACATGATGCTGAGGAAGCAGCTGGCGACGAAGGTGCCCACGGCGAGCCACAGCAGGGAGCCGGTGTCGATCAGCAGGAACAGCGGTACGGCCCACAGGGCGATGCCGGCCGCGCCGAAGGCGTAGATCCGGATGCGGCCGAGACGGTCGGAGAGGGCCGCGGAGACCGGGATCAGGGCGAGCTGGGTGAGGCTGACGCCGAGGGAGACGGCGAGGACGGGTCCGCGGTCCATGCCGAGTTCACGGGTGGTGTAGTCGAGGACGCCGGTGATGAGGATGTAGAAGGCCGCGGTGTTGACGGCGAAGGAGCCGCCCGCCAGCAGGACCGTGCCGAGATGGTCGCGCAGGACCGCGCGCAGCGGGGAGCTCTGCTCGGACTTCTCCTGCTCGTTCAACGCCCGTTCTGCGGCACGGAATTCAGGGGTCTCCTCGACGCGGGTGTGGATGTAGCGGGCGAGGACGAGGACGAACAGGCCGACGACGAAGGGGACGCGCCAGCCCCAGGCGGCGAAGGCGGTGTCGGTGGTGAGGGCGCCGGCGAGGAGGAAGGCGGTGTTGGCGGTCACCACGCCGATGGGGACGCCGAGTTGGACGACGCTGCCGTAGACGCCCCGCTTGCCCTCGGGGGCGTACTCGGTGGCGAGCAGCATCGCGCCGCCCCACTGGGCGCCGACCGCGACGCCCTGGACGACCCGGAGGAGGACCAGCAGGACCGGCGCGGCGACGCCGATGGTGTCGTAGGTGGGGAGGAGGCCGATGGCGGTGGTGGCCACGCCCATCAGGGTGAGGGCGAGGACCAGCATGGGCTTGCGTCCGCGCTTGTCGCCGAGCTGGCCCGCGACGATGCCGCCGAGCGGGCGGGCGAGGAAGCCGACGCCGAAGGTGGCGAAGGCGGCGAGGACCCCGGCGGTGGAGCTGCCGGCCGGGAAGTAGAGATCGCCGAGGACGAGGGCGGCGGCGATGCCGAAGACGAAGTAGTCGTACCACTCGACGGCCGAGGCGAGGGCGGCGGCGGTGGCGACGCGGCGGCGATGGGTGGTCGCCGGGGCCGCGGTGGAGGTCGGGTGAGCGGTGGGGAACGTGTCCATACGTGCACACTCCAAGGGGTGCGGTGGGGACGTTCCGGGGAACATACTGACCGGACGGTATGCGGTCAACGGCTTGCACACGGGGCGTTTCGGCCGGGCCCGCAACCGGGCCCGGCCAAAGAGAGGGGAAAGAGTCGGAAAAGGACCGGCGGTGCTCCCCGGGAGGCCTAGAAGACCACCAGGGACCGGCCGCCCTTGCCCGCGAGCATGTTCTCGAAGGCCGCCGGGATGCCGTCGAGGGCGATGTGGTCGGTGACCAGCGCAGAGAGGTCGAGGCGGCCCGCGCGGACGTGGTCGGCGAGGACGGGCAGGTCCTCGGCCGGGTTCGCGTTGCCGTAGACGCAGCCGGACAGGGTCCTGCCCCAGTGGAAGAGTTCCAGGGCGTTGAAGGTGACCTGCTGGTCCTTGCCGCCGATACCGACGACCGTGGTGCGGCCGCCGCGCCGGGTGGACTCCCACGCCGTACGGATGGTGACGGCGCGGCCCACGCACTCCACCGCCACGTCGACGCCCTGTTTGCCGGTGAGGCCGCGGATCTCGCGGGCCGTCTGTTCGGAGGCGACCACGTACGCGGTGGCGCCCGCCGCCCGTGCCAGCTCCTCCTTCTCCGGGGAGACGTCCACGGCGACGACGGTGGAGGCGCCGGCGATCCGGGCGGCCTGGAGGGTGGCCAGGCCCACCCCGCCCACCCCGAAGACGGCGACGGTCTCACCGGGGCGTACGCGTGCCGCGTGGTGGATCGCGCCGTACCCGGTGAGGACCGCGCAGCCGAGGAGGGCCGCGTCGACCAGGGGGACGCCGTCGGGCAGCGGCAGGACGCAGGAGGCGGCGACGACGGTCTCCTCGGCGAACGCGGCGACGTTCAGGCCGGGATGGAGATCGGTGCCGTCGGCTGTGCGGGCGTACACGTCCGCCGAGCCGTTCAGGGCGTTGGCGCACAGCCAGACCTCGCCGAGCCCGCAGGCGTGGCAGCTCCCGCAGGACGGGGCCCAGTTGAGGACGACGCGGTCGCCGGGCGCCACCCCGGCGACCCCCTCGCCCACGGACACGACCGTGCCCGCGCCCTCATGGCCGAGGACCGCGGGGACGGGCACCCGCATGGTGCCGTCGGACAGGGACAGATCGGAGTGGCAGACCCCGGCGGCGGCGAGACGCACCCGGACCTGGCCGGGGCCGGGCTCCGGGAGGTCGATGTCGGCGATCTCCAGCGGGGCACCCACGGCGGGGAGCACGGCGGCACGGACCATGGCGGCAACCTCCTCAGAACTGAAGGGACTTGGTCTGGAGGTACTCGGCGAGACCGTGCGCGCCGAGTTCCCGGCCGACGCCCGACTGCTTGTAGCCGCCGAACGGCGCGCGGGGGTTGAAGCGGCCCCCGTTGATGTCGACCTGCCCGGTGTCCATGCGCCGGGCGAAGGCGACCGCCTCGCGCTCCTCCCCCGCCCAGACCGCGCCGGCCAGGCCGTAGACCGTGCCGTTGGCGATCCGCAGGGCGTCCTCCTCGTCCTCGTAGCGCAGGATCGACAGGACCGGGCCGAAGATCTCCTCCTGGGCGATCGTCATCTCGGGGGTGACGTCGGCGAAGACGGTCGGTGCGACGAAGCAGCCGCGCTCGCGCGGCGACTCGGGACCGCCCGCGACCAGCCGGGCGCCCTCGGCGAGGCCCTTCTCGATGTAACCCCGTACCCGTGCCTGCTGCTTGGCGTTCACCAGCGGGCCGATGCGGTCGGCGTACTTGGCGGCGGCGGTCGCCGCCAGTTCGACGGCCTCCTCGTAGCGGTCGCGGTGGACCAGCATGCGGGTCCAGGCGCTGCACGTCTGGCCGGAGTTGGCCATCACGTTGGCCACGCCGGCGTTGACCGCCCTGGCGAGGTCGGCGCTCGGCAGGATGACGTTGGCGGACTTGCCGCCGAGTTCCAGGGCCACCTTCTTGATCGCGGCGCCGGCCGTGGCGGCGATCTGCCGGCCGACGGCCGTGGAGCCGGTGAAGGAGACCAGGTCGACGCCGGGGTGCTCGGCGAGGGCCTGGCCCGCGACCGGGCCGAGGCCGGTGACGAGGTTGAACACCCCGGCCGGGACGCCGGTCTCGTGGACGGCCTCGGCGAAGAGCTGGGCGGTGAGCGGGGTGTCCTCGGCGGGCTTGAGGACCACCGTGCAGCCGGCGGCCAGGGCCGGGGCGACCTTGGCGACGATCTGGTGCAGCGGGTAGTTCCAGGGCGTGATGGCGCCGACCACGCCGATCGGCTCGTGCAGGACGGTGGAGTTGCCGACCTTCTCCTCGAAGGAGTGGGTGGCGGCGAGCTCGGCGTAGGAGCCCGCGACCGTGATCGGCAGGCCCGCGTGGACCGCGTGCGAGAAGGCGGGCGGCGAGCCGAGTTCGGCGGTGACGGTCTCGGCGATCTCGGCCTTGCGGCGCGCCAGCACGTCCCGGAGCGCGCCCAGCCGGGCGGCGCGCTCGGCGGGCGGGGTGGCCGCCCAGCCGGGGAGCGCGGCGCGCGCGGCCCGTACGGCGGCGTCGACGTCCTCGGCGTCACCGGCCGGGACCCGGGCGATCACCTGCTCGTCGGCCGGGTCGACGACCTCGATCACCTCCCGGCCGGCGGCGGGGCGCCAGGCGCCGTCGAGATAGATGCCGTCGTGTGCCTTCATCGCGTTCCTCCCGGCGGTGGTGGTCGTCCGCGCCCTAAACTAGCGTCGTTAGTTTTCCGGCACCAGGGGCCGCCGGGACGGCCGCGTCACCGCACGGACGTGCGCCTGCTCACTCCTCCAGGTCGGGCAGCCGCGCCGGGGCCGGACAGATGCGCTCGCCGTGCTGGTCGAAGACGAAGAGATGGGCGGTGTCCACCAGGAGGGGGACCTGCATGCCGTAGCGGAGGTCGAAGTCGGGGGTGGTGCGGACCACGAGGTCGCCCGGGACACGCACCTGCGGAGTACCGGACGGCCGGTCCTGTTCCGTCGGCTCGTCCAGGACGCCCACCGGTCCGGCCCGCAGACCGCCCGCGCGCCCCCGCAGCCGCCCCAGCACCCCGCCCTCGCGGGGGCGGCGCCGGTTCGGGCGCGGGACCGGGCGGGGTGCCTCCAGCTCGGGGACGAGGGCGGGGCTGGAGCCGGTGTTGAAGTGGACGAGGACCTCGTGGCCCTGAAACTCCACATGCTCCACGAGCCCGGTGATGTGGGTCTCCTCGGGGCGGGCCTCGGCAAGGGTGGCGATCCGCACGGCCTCCGAGCGCAGTCCGACGATCACCTCACGGCCCTGCTGCACCCGCAGCAGCCGGTGGTCCAGGCAGAGCGGCTCGGGCAGCCGCAGGGCCTGTTTGCCGAGGCCGACCGTCATCGCCCCGTCGAGCGGGGCGCGGACCACCCCGCGCAGGAGGTTGATGCGCGGGGTGCCGATGAAGGCGGCGACGAAGACGTTGCGGGGCAGGGCGTAGACCGCGCGCGGGGTGTCCACCTGCTGGAGGACTCCGCCGCGCAGGACGGCGACGCGGTCGCCGAGCGACATGGCCTCGGCCTGGTCGTGGGTGACGTAGACCGTGGTGACGCCCAGTTCCCGGGTCAGCTTGGACATCTCGGCGCGCAGGTGGTTGCGGAGTTTGGCGTCCAGGTTGGACAGCGGTTCGTCCATCAGGAAGGCGGAGGGGTGGCGGGCGATGGCCCGGCCCATGGCGACGCGCTGGCGTTCGCCGCCGGAGAGCTGGGCCGGGAAGCGGTCGAGGAGGTCCTCGATGCCGAGCATCCGGGCGGTGGCCTCGATCCGCGGGCCCGGGTCGGCGCGGGGGGTCTCGATGCGCAGCGGGAAGCCGATGTTGTCGCGGCCGGTCATGTTCGGGTAGAGGGCGAAGTTCTGGAAGACCATCGCGATGTTCCGCTCGGAGGGCGCGAGGTCGTTGGCACGGACGCCGTCGAGGAGCAGCTCTCCCTCCGTGAGCTGTTCCAGGCCGGCGATCATTCTGAGCACGGTGGACTTCCCGCAGCCCGAGGGCCCGAGGAGGACCAGGAACTCGCCGGGCTCGATGTCCAGCGACAGCCGGTCCACGGCCCGGACCCCTCCGGTGTGGACCTTGCTGACGTCGTGCAGGGATATGGCGCGTGTCATGGAAGTGTCCCCGGGGGCTCACTGATGTGGTGAGTCACGGAAGCTAACGGACTGTGCACGCCCGGGGGAAGAGAATTACCCGGATCGGGCGTCCTGGTCCGACCGGTGAGAAACCGGACGGTCGGGTTCAGGTCAGCGGGGGCGGGGGTCCGGCTCGATGACGCGGGTGAAGTGGGCGAAGACGACGAGGTTGCCGTCATAGCCGGTCCTGCGGTGGAAGGTGCCGCCGCAGGTGATCAGCCGCAGCTCGGGGCGGCCGCGGTCGCCGTACACCTCCCCGTTGGGGAAGTGCGCCTTCTCGTACTTGCGCAGGGCGTCGACGGCGTAGACGGCGGTACGGCCGTCGGCCCGGCGGACCTCGATCAGCCTGCCCCTCCTCAGCTCCGACAGGCCCGCGAAGACGGCCGGACCGCTGTCGGTGTCGAGATGCCCGACGGCGACGGCGGTCCCCCGCCCGCCCGGCCCCGGACCGTCCGCGAACCAGCCGACACGGTGGGCGTCGTGCTCGGCGGGCGCGGGCAGCCGGCTCCGGTCGTCGAGCCGCAGGTCCATGACCGGGGCGTCCACGCTGAGGTAGGGGATGAGGAGGCGGACGGCCCGGGACTGCGGGAGGGGCCGGGGGACGGCCGCCGGGAGGGGGTCGCGGGGCGCGCCGGGGGACGGCGCGCCCCGGGGGCGGGAGTCGCCGTCCTGGGGACGGGGCGTGGCGAGCGGGCCCCGGCCGTCGGCGGGGTCGCCGGGTGCCCCGGCGACCCGGGCGGAGCCCCCCGGACCGGCCGCCGCCGGGCCCGGGGGTTCCTCGTCCTGGGTCCAGTGCACGCATCCCGTGACCAGCGTGGCGGTCAGGACGACCGTCCGGGTCAGGCGGTAGGCGCGCGTCCGGTACCAGGGCCTGCGCCTGCGCCTCCGTCTACGCGGCGCCATGCGGACGGCGACGGAGCCGGAACCAGACCACTCCGCCGACCGCGGCCACGCCTACGGCCGCCGCACCGGCCACCGGCCCGAACGCGGCGTCCCGCGCGAGCCCGCCGCCACCGGCGGGGGGACCGCCGTGGGGGCCGCCGGGGTAGCCGTGCGGGCCGCCCGGGTCACCGGTGGGGTAGCCGGTCGGGTAGCCGGTCTCCGTCTCGCTCGGGCTGGTGCTGGGGCTGGCGCTCGGGCTGCCGCTCGGGCTTCCGCTGGGGCTGGTGCTCGGGCTTCCGCTCGGGCTCGGCGAGCCGGTCGCGCAGTCGACCCAGAAGACCTTCTGCTTGCCCGGGCCGCCGTCGCCCTCGACGGTCGAGAAGGTGAGCTTGTAGTGGCCGTCGGCGAGCGAGATGTCCTCGCTCCGCCCCGTGCCGTCGGTCCCGACCGTGATCTGGCCGCTGGTTCCCTGGAGATCGGCGGTCGGCGGCTGGCCCTCGATGATCCAGTTGGCGGTCTCGTTGCTGTCGAAGTTGAAGGCCGCGATGTAGAACAGGCAGACGTGCGGGTCGTTCTCCGGCCCCGTGGCGGGCGGTTCGACCGCCTGGATCTTGACGTCCCCGTTGGTGGCGGCGAACGCGTGCCCCCCGGCCAGGGCGCTCCCCGCGACGGTGAGGGCCGCGAGGGCGGCGATCCGGGCGCCGGCGCGGCGGGGGCGGGGCGTGACGTGCATGCGGGCTCCTCCGAGTCAGATGATTTTCATACAAATCACTCTTCTTCTGACTCTTTGTCACATGTGCGCGCCGAACCACGGGAGCCTCGCCCTACACGCCGTCGACCTGGCCCTTTACTTCCCTCTTACGGCCCACCGCGGGGCCGGAGCCGGAGCGGCGCGGCTCGACGGGCTTCGCCGGGGAGCGCAGGGCCACTCCCGCGGACACCAGCAGCAGCGCGCCCAGCATCACGAAGGGCGCCGCCACCCCCGCGACCCCGGCGACCAGACCCGCCGTGGCGGGCGCGGCGACCTGGCCGAGGCGGTTGCCGGTGAGCCGCAGCGCGAGAGCCGTCGAGCGGGCCCCGTCGGGCGCGGCCTGCACGACCGTCGTCATGGACAGCGGCTGCCCCACCCCGAGACAGAAGCCCAGAACGGCGAGGATCACCCCGAGCGCCCGGACCGGCACCGGCAGCGCGATCCCCGCGCACAGCAGCGCCGCCAGCAGACAGGTCACGGAGAGCAGCGACGCCCGGCCGAGCAGCCGCAGCAACGGGGTGAGGACCAGCCGGCAGGCGATGGTGGCCGCCGCGCGGACGCTCAGCAGGACGCCGATCACGGACGGCGCGATGCCCCGGTGCTCGCCGACCACCGGGAGGTAGGCGGTGAGGATGTCGGTCGCGGAGAGCACGGCGAGGCTGACGAAGATGCCGGCCGGGACCCCCCGGGCGCGCAGGATGCGGCCGACGGGGACGCGGTCGCCGCCCGCCGTACGGGACGAGGACGCCGTGTCGCGGTGTTCGATGCGCCAGAGGGAGGTGAACGCGACCGCGCAGCCCGCGCCCGCGACGAGCAGGGCGAGCGCGCTGGTGTACGCCATGTCGTCGCGGGCGATCAGGGCGCCCGCCGCGATCGGGCCGACCAGTTGGCCGAGCGAGGCGCCGATCGTGAAGTGGCCGAAGTTGCGGTCCTGTTCGTGCGGGGCGGACTGGCGGGCGACGAGCGACTGGGAACCGATGACGAAGCACAGGTGACCGAGGCCCATCACCCCGCTCCACAGGGCCATCGCCCACAGGGAACCCGCGAGGCCGCTCAGGGCGCAGCCGCCGGAGATGAGGACCACGCCCACCGGCAGCAGCGGGGCGCAGCGGCCGTGGTCCGTGCGGCGGCCGAGCGGTACGGCGGCGAAGAGCGGCAACAGGGCGTAGACGCCCGCGATGACGCCGACGGCCCGTTCGTCGGCGCCCAGCGCGAGGGCCCGGTAGGAGACGGCGGGCCGCGCCATCGACACCGCCCCCTGCGCGAAGGAGAAGGCGATGACGAGACGGAGCAGCCAGCCGCGGTTCCTGCCGGGCTTCACGAGGTCCTCCTGTACTGGGTACTTCGGAGAGCGGGAGCGGGTCAGATGATGCCGAACAGCAGGCCCGCCCCGAGGATCACCAGACAGGTGAGGGCGGCCCACTTGACCACGAAGCGGGTGTGGTCGCCGAACTCGACCTTCGCCATGCCGACCAGGACGTAGACGGCCGGGACGAGCGGGCTCGACATGTGCAGGGGCTGGCCGACGAGCGAGGCGCGGGCCATCTCCAGCGGCGTGACCCCGTGCGCGGCACCGGCCTCGGCGAGGACCGGCAGGACGCCGAAGTAGAAGCCGTCGTTGGACATGAAGTAGGTGAGCGGAAGGCTCAGCAGGCCGGTGACGAGGGCCATGTGGGGACCCATGCCGTCAGGGATGACGTCGACCATCCACTTCGCCATGTGGTCGACCATGCCGGTGCCCTGGAGGACGCCGGTGAAGACGGCGGCGGCGAAGACCATGCCGGAGACGTTGAGGACGTTGTCGGCGTGGGCGGCGAGCCGGGCCTTCTGGTCGGGGATGTGCGGGAAGTTGACGGTGAGCGCGGCCGCGGCGCCGAGCAGGAACAGCACCGGGATCGGCAGCCACTCCATGATCATGGCGGTCAGCAGGGTGACGGTGAGCAGCGCGTTGAACCAGTACAGCCTGGGCCGCAGGGTGGCCCGGTTCGGGTCGAGGCCCTGGAAGCCCTCGTCCTCCGGCTCCTCGGGCAGGGACGTGCCGCCGCCGGTGGCCTTCGCCTCGGTGCCGTTGCCGGCGCCGGCGCCCACCAGGACGGTCTCGGCCTCCTGGGGCTCCAGCGCCTCGTCCAGCGTCAGCACACCGAGCCGCTTGCGCTCGCGGCGGCCGAGGACGTACGCGAGGACGAAGACGAAGAGGAGGCCCACGGCCAGCGCCGGGATCATCGGCACGAAGATGTCGCTCGCGTCGAGCTTCAGCGCGGTCGCGGCGCGGGCGGTCGGGCCGCCCCAGGGCAGTGTGTTCATCACGCCGTTGGCCATGGCGGCCACACCGGTCATCACGACCAGGCTCATCTTCAGGCGCTTGTACAGCGGGTACATCGCCGAGACGGTGATCATGAAGGTGGTGGAGCCGTCGCCGTCGAGGGAGACGATCGCGGCGAGCAGTGCCGTGCCGAGGACGATGCGCAGCGGGTCGGCCTTGCAGAACTTCAGGATGCCCCGGACGATCGGGTCGAAGAGGCCGACATCGATCATCACACCGAAGTAGACGATCGCGAACATGAGCATCGCCGCCGTCGGGGCGAGGCTGCCGACGCCTTCGATGACGTAGTCACCGAGCTGGGCGCCCTTTCCGACGAAGACGCAGAACAGCGCCGGGATCAGCACGAGCGCCGCGATCGGCGACATCTTCTTCATCATGATCAGGACCAGGAAGGTCGCGATCATGGCGAAGCCGAGGATGGTCAACATGAATGGATACCTAACGTTCGCCCTTGAACATCCCACCTGGGGGTCGGCGGTGCGTTGACGTTAGGTCCGTTCAATCGGCGTTAACAAGACGTTGACGTGCGAGCAATAAGCGCAATATTCCAGGTCACGGCGTTGCGACGAGCGCGGCGACCTCCACGGGCACACCGTTGAGGACCGCGTTGCCCGACAGCGGGTCCAGCAGGCTGCCGTCGAGGAGCTGGTTGACGTTGACGCCGGGGTCCGTCGCGGCGTGGCTGAGCCGGGTGCCCGGCCGGTCGTGGCCCCAGCCGTGCGGCAGGCTCACCACGCCCCGGCGCACACCCTCGGTGACCTCGGCCGGGGCGGTCACCTCTCCCCCGGCGCCCTTCACGCGCACGGGTGCCCCGTCCCGTACGCCCAGCCGCTCGGCGTCCTCGGGGTGGATGTGCAGGGTGCAGCGGTTGGTGCCGCCGGTGAGGGCGGGGACGTTGTGCATCCAGCTGTTGTTGGAGCGCAGATGGCGGCGGCCCACGAGAAGAAGTCCGTCGGGCCGCTCGCGCAGGGCGGCGGTGAGCCGGGGGAGGTCGCCGGCGATCGGCCGGGGCAGCAGCTCGATCCGGCCGCTCCTGGTCCTGAGGCCCTGCGGCAGGCGCGGGCGCAGCGGGCCGAGGTCGATGCCGTGCGGGTGCGCCAGGAGGCGGGCGAGGGTCAGTCCCTCGGGGTCGGCGCCGAAGCCGTCGCCGTAGGGGCCGAGGCGGAGCATCAGGTCGAGCCGGCGTTCGGGGCCGGTCCCGCCGGTGAGCAGCCCGGCGAGCTCCTGCGGGTCGCGGCCGTGCACGGGCGAGTGGGCCTCGGTGACGGCCTTGCCGAGGGTCTGGCCGATGACCAGGTCGTCCACGGCGGACGGGTCTGCGCCGTGCATGCCGGTGGCGGCCAGGATCAGCCGGGAGAGGATCTCGCTCTCGGCCATCCGGCCGGGCTCCAGCGGGACGGCCGGGGGCGAGTAGCGGACCTGGTTGCGCACGGCGAGGGCGTTGAGCGCGAAGTCGTGGTGCGGGCTCTGGGCGGGCGGGGGCGGCGGCAGCACGACGTCGGCGTGGCGCGAGGTCTCGTTGAGGTACGGGTCGACGCTGACCATGAAGTCGAGCGCGCCGAGCGCCTTGTCGAGGCGGTCCCCGTCCGGGGCGGACAGCACCGGGTTCGCGGCCACCGCGACGAGCGCGCGGATCGGCTCCCCTTCCTCGGTGGCGGTGTCGATCTCCTCGGCGAGCGCGGAGAGCGGCAGTTCGCCCTTCGCCTCGGGGTGGCGGCTGACGCGGGAGTGCCAGCGGCCGAGCTGGAAGCCGCGTCCGGGGCCGGCCGGGCGGGGCGTCCGGTCGGTCGCGGCCAGCGGGAAGAGGGCGCCGCCGGGCCGGTCCAGATTGCCGGTGAGGATGTTGAGGACGTCGACGAGCCAGCTGCCGAGGGTGCCGAAGGGGACCGTGCAGCTGCCGATGCGGCCGTAGACGGAGGCGGTGGGGGCGGCGGCGAGTTCCCGGGCGAGGGTCCGGATGACCCCGGCCTCGACGTCACACGCGAGGGCGACCGCCTCGGGGGCGAACTCCCGTACGGAGTCCCTGACTTCGTCGACCCCTTCGACATGCGGGGCCAACTCCCCCAGGTCCACGAGGTCTTCCTCGAAGAGCACGTACGTCATCGCCGCGAGCAGCAGGGCGTCGGTGCCGGGCCTGATCTCGATGTGCCGGTCGGCGAGCTTGGCGGTGCGGGTGCGGCGCGGGTCGATGACGGTGAGGGTGCCGCCGCGGGCCTTGAGCGCCTTGAGCTTGCCGGGGAAGTCGGGGGCGGTGCACAGACTCCCGTTGGACTCCAGGGGGTTGGCGCCGATGAGAAGCAGATGGTCCGTGCGGTCGAGATCGGGCACGGGGATGGCGAGGGCGTCACCGTAGAGCAGCCCGCTGGAGACGTGCTTGGGCATCTGGTCGACCGTGGAGGCGGTGAAGACGCTGCGGGTGCCGAGCCCGGCGAGCAGCACGGTCGGGTAGAGGGCGCCGGCCACGGTGTGGACGTTGGGGTTGCCGAGGACGACCCCGACGGAGTGCGGCCCGTACCGCTCGACGACCGGGCGGATTCCGGCGGCGACGGCGTCGAAGGCCTCCGCCCAGGTGGCCTCGCGCAGCTCGCCGTCCCGGCGGACGAGGGGGCCGCGCAGCCGGTCGGGATCCCCGTCCACGGCCCCGAAACTGGCGCCCTTGGGGCAGATGAACCCCTTGCTGAACACGTCCTCACGGTCACCGCGGGCACCGGTGACCTTGCTCCCCTCGATGGTGAGCGTCAGCCCGCAGGTGGCCTCGCACAGGGGGCAGATTCGCAGGGCGGTGCGGGACACGGGTCCTCCCGGAAGCGGCGGCGTTGCCTTCGTGCCGCCGAGCATACCGAGCGGTATGCCACTCGGCGAGGGGTACGTCGACTCGTCAGAGGAAAGCGCCGCCTCGAGGCGGAGGCCGGTCGATGACGACCAGGCCGCCCCGCGTGGCGACCGCCAGGGTTCCGTCGGGACCCGTGGCGAGGCCGGTCACGGTGGACGGAAGGGTCAGCGGCAGTGCCTGCGAGAGCAGTTCGGGACCGAGCACCGCCAGCTCCCCGGGCCGGTCTCCGGCGACGACGCACCTGCGGTCGGGGAGGACGGCCAGATGGCGGATGTCGAACGGCGCCAGGCGGATACCCAGCGGTTCCGCACTGCCGAGGTCGGCCGGGTCGATCGCGTACATGCGCACCACGTGGTCGCTCACCACGAACAGCTCGGGGCCCGCCGGACCGTTGCGGGCCAGGACCAGGCGCACAGCCCAGCCGTGCACCTCCGTCCGAAGGACCCGTCCTTCGTCCAGGTCCTCGAAGCGCATACCCAAGGCCGAGGGTTTCCGGGCGCCTCCCGGCAGAGCCTCCCGCAGCAGCATCCACAGGAGGTCCCGCAGCGTCCGCCACGGCCGGGTCCTGGTCTCCATCCGCATGGAGAGGTCCGACCAGGACACCGCCACGCGCCGTTCCCCCAGCCGCACCTCCCACACCCCGGGCCGTTCCCGGTACGCCAGGTCGGACACCCCGAGCCAGGGCCGCCCGGGAGCGGCGAAGTCCCACGCCTCGACGACACCGTGGACGCTGCGTGAGCGAAGGAGGGGCACGGACCCGTCCTCGGCGGTGAGCGCCGCCACTCCGCCGTCGGAGATCGGCCGCAGGCGCCCCTGGGCCTCCCCGTCACGTGCATCGCGGACCAGGATCTCGCCCTCGGGCCCGCCCGCCACCACATCGACCCGGCCGTCGTGCGCGACGACGGCGACCGCCGAGACCCGGCGGACTCCTTCCAGGGAGCGGACCACCCGCCAGGCACCGTCGACGACCCGCATCAGGAACACGTCGCCCCGGTCGTCCCCGCACAGCACCCCGCCGCTCGCCGCGGTCATCGCACCGACCGGCCGGGGCAGCTCGGTGGACGGCCCGCCCGGACCACACACGAGCCGACCGTCGTCCCCCGCGCTGACCAGGACGGGGCCGTCCGGGCCCGGCACATGGGCCAGGGCACGGACCCGCACGCTGTGGGCGGCACGGGGCGGTGCGAGGGGGCGGCAGGCGGGGAGCGACCACTCGGCCACGGTCCCGTCGTCGGCGCCCACGCCGAGACGGCCCGAACCGTCGGGCGCGAGGGCGAGCGCGGTCGTCCACCGTGGCCGGTCCGGCGCGGGCCCCCGCGCGTACCAGCGGGCAGCCGAAACGTCCCAGCACGACACCCGTCCGGCATCGGTGCCGACCACGACCACGTCCCGGCCGCGCACCCGACCCGTGCACACCGCGGTGACCAGGTCGGGCACGGTGAACTCCTGCTCGGTGACGGGAAGGCCGTCACGCAGGACGAGAACCCGGACCGACCCGCCGTACTCCCCCGTGACCACCAGGTCCCGGCCGTCCGCCGTGCGGCCCGTCGTGGCGGCCCCGAACAGCGGAACCTCCCACGGGTACGGCCGGGGGACGGGCCGCTGCCACAGTTCGTGCGGCGAGCTCTCCGCCAGCCAGCAGCGGATGACGTGGTCCTGGCCCACGCTGATCACCGCGGCCACGCCACCGGGACCGCGGACCGCACCGAGCGCGAGGATCCGCTCGTCGTGCGCGTCGGTGCGTGTGGTGTTCGCGGCATGTCCGGTGGGCCAGCAGTGGATCGCCCCGGCCGCTCCGCCGACCCACACCGTGCCGGCCACCGTGCACAGAGCGCTGGTCTCCTGTCGTGCGGTGGGGACGCCGAGGCGTTTTCCGGTGTCGACGGCGTATGCCTGGGCGCCCGGCCGTCCCGCCGTCCGGGCCAGGACACCGGGTGTGCCGGGCAGATCGAGGGTGGTCAGCATGGTGCCGCCCGCGCCTCCGATACGGATCGGGCGGCCGACCGGACGGCCGCTCTGGACGTCGACGCGGTGCAGCAGGCCGTCCCGGGTGGCGATCGCGGCGAGCCCCTGGCCGTCGTCGTCCAGGCGGTGCACCGCGAGTCCGGTCACGGCCGCCGTCCCCCGGTGCAGGGTCCGCACCGGTTCCCCGGTGTCCAGCGCGGTCAGCCGGACCGAGCCGTCCCGGCCCGCCGAGACGAGCAGGGGGCCGCCGCGGACCGGCCGGATCACCTCCAGCTCGGTCACGGCCCCCTCGTGGCCGGGGGCGAGCCGCCGTACCGTCTGCCGGTCCGCCCCGTAGAGCGTCACACTGCCGTCGGCGTGCCCGAGCAGCAGCGCGCCGGGCGGCGCCTCGGCGGGGACGGCGCAGCGCGTGACCGTGGGCAGACGCACATGGCGTCCCGGTCCCGGTACCTCGGGCCCCAGGGTGGCCGACACGGAGGCCGCGAGCTGGCCGCGCAGTCGGTGGTAGAGCGCCAGGTCCGTCGGGTGGATCTGGCGCCAGCGCCGACGGGGCACCTCCGGCAGGTCGGTGGCCTCGGACAGCACATGGACCACGACCTGTCCTCCGGCGAAGCGGAGCGCCGCGTACCGGACACCGTCCGACGTCCTGACCGCCGTGACCTCCTCGGCCGGTACGAGACCGCGCGCGTGCCCCTCCCGGTCGAGCGTGGGGTGCGCGGGCAGCCGGTAGGTGCGCACCTCGTTCCCGGGGGACCAGGTGTGCAGCAGCCGCGCCTCGGGCACCTCACGGCGCCGCGGCCTGCGGCGCAGCGTCCGGTCGGCCCATCGCGAGACACGGTCCACCACCGAGAAGGACAGCCGCGGAGTGAGGTCGGCGCCGAGGACGCGCCGGGTGACATCGCGTACGTCGCCGAAGTCGGCGGACAGCACCCCGGCCCAGAAGCCGAGTCCGCGCAACGCGGTCAGCGTCGGCTCGAACACGGCGAAGGGCAGCCGGACCTCCCTGAGCGTATGGCCCGAGCCGAGGGCGCGCTGCCGCAGAACGGGTTCGGGTCCGTCGCCCAGCTCGATCAGGGTGACCGCGCCCCGGGGATGAGTGAGGGTCACTCCGGACGTGTCGCGCAGAGCGGCGAGGGACCACTCTCCCTCCCTCGGATCCCATACCGCCCACCGGGCCCGCCACGGCAGCGGGTCGCCCACGTCGCAGGACGCGGCCAGCATGTCCGCCCGGCGGCACACCGCCGCCAGTCGCAGCCGGGCGCGCAGCTCCGGTTCCGGCACCGCGCCATCGCGCTCGCGCAGCAGCGGCTCGACGTCCCGCAGTGCCTGGCCGGCGGCGAGCCCGGCCGGGGTGCGCAGAGCGGTCAGCGCGGACAGGAGCGGCCCGGGGTGTGCGGCGAGCACGAACCCGGCATCCTGCACCAGATCGTCCAGGACCCCGCCCTCGGCGGCGTGCCGGGCCAGGTAGCGGCGGGTGTACGGGTGGGGGATGTCCCGCAGGATCCGGGTGACGACGCGCTGGACGGACCGGGCGTCGCGTCCCCCGCGCAGATGGTCGATGAGCGCGCGGTGGTACACGCGGTAGACGGAGTCGTCGTCCTCCTCCGTCTCCACCAGGTACGAACCGGCCACCTCGCGCAGCCACACGATGTCCTCGCTGGTGTACTCGCGGTCCGCGAGCGCCGTGGCGAGGCGCGGCCACACGGGGCCCCAGGGCAGTCCGGCGCCTTGGGCGAAGGCCAGCGGCACCAGCAGATCGCGGGCCCGTGCGGTGTCCGCCCCCAGACGTTGCTCGAGGTCACGCTGCATCGCCTGGCCGGGCCTGGTCGGCAGGGAACCACGCCAGACGGGGTCGTAGGGGTCGGCGGGCGGGTCCTCGTGGAGCAGGGTGCGGGCGGTGATCAGGGCGACCAGGAAGGAGTGGCCGGCGGCCTCCGCCACGGCGTCCGCGACCGCGTCGACATGGTCGGCCCGGTGGTCGGCGAAGGGGGAGCCGGGGGCGGTGAGGAGCTTGTGGGCATAGGCGCGGACGGCGGCCGGGTCGGCGTAGCGCTCGGCGTCGAGGTCCACCCGCAGGGCCCGCCCGGAGAACCGGTCGGCGAGGTGCGGCCGGGCCCCGAGCAGCAGGCGCAACGGCAGTCCGAGGGCGGGATCGGTGAGCGACAGCACGGCGTCCACGACCCCCTGGGGGTCGACGGCCTCGTCGACGGCGTCGAGGACGACGACCAGTGGTTGCGTCCGGCGTTGCAGCATCCGCACGAGGGCGGCGGGCGAGTCGACGGCACCGACGCCGGACGCGGCACCGAGCCGGTCGAGGATCTGCCGGGTCGACTTGTGGCCGGCGAACACGGAGTCGTGCAGGACCCCGGGGGCGGGGACCGCCTCCCTGGGCAGGCCGTCGCGCGGCAGGGAGGCCCGGCGCTGCGGGTCGGACAGGACCGTCAGCAGTCCGAGAAGCGCGGATTTCCCGGAGCCCGGAGCACCGGTGACCACGCAGAGCCTTTCCTCGGCGCGCCCCGGGGCGAGCCAGGCGTTCACCGCGCGCAGCGCGGCGTGCCGGCCCGTGAAGTACGCGACCTCGGAGGCCGGTACGTCGGTGCCGCGGGCCCGGGGGTCGAAGTGGGCGGTGAGTTCGGCCTTGCGTTCCTCGCGCCCGCGCGCGAGCCGGGCGAACAGTTCGTCCGCCTCGTCGACGCGCCGGTCCCGTGCGCCCTCGACGTGGCGGGGGTTGGGCAGGAACGAGGGGAAACCGGAGGTGCCCTGGACCAGGAACACGGTGGGTTCCTGCCAACGGGGCACCTCGGGGTCGAGGGCGACGGCGTCCAGGACGTCGTCGAGCCGCAGATGCCCGGGCACACGCCCCGCGTAGGCCGCCTGTCGGCGAACGGCCCGGTCGAAGGCCGCCGACAGGGCGCCGACCGCGGTCTCCTGTCTGCGGCGCGAGGAGGCGAGCAGGACGAGGCCGTTGCCCGGGGTCCGGCCGGTGGCGGGGCGCAGACGACGGTCGCGGAGCGCGCCCGTGAGTGCCTCGTCGAGGCCCGCCTCGGAGTGGCAGGCGTCCAGCAGGATCAACAGCCGCTCGATCCCGCTCTCCTCCCACAGCTGTGCCACCAGTTCCTCCGTGGGCAGCGCGGTGCCCCGCAGGTCGTGGTCGCTGTCCGCGGTGAGCAGGTAGTGACGGCCGCTCTGTTCGGACACCACTCCGTGGCCGGCGAAGTAGAGGACGACGTAGTCGTCCGGCCGCCGGTCCTCGGAGACCGCGAACGCCCGCAGCGCCTTGAGGAGTTGTTCCCTGGTGGGTTCCGGGCCGGTGACGGCCGCCCGTTCGTGACCGAGCAGACCGACGAAGAGATCCTCCATGCGGCTCACGTCGTCGGCGAGTTCGGGCCGGTCGAGGTCGGGCCTGCCACGGACGCGCGGGACGGCCGCGGTGATCAGGTAGCGGCGGGGCGGTTCCTCCTCGGGGCCGCCGACGTCAGGAGAGGGCGCAGCCATCGGCGATCGCCCGCCCCGCCTCCGCGGTGGTGAGGTACCGGGTGGCGTCGTGCGCCCGGGAGCCGTTGTGCACGAGCCGGCAGTGCACGGCCTCGCCGAACAGCGGCCGCAGGTCCTTCACGAGCGCGACGACGTCACCCTCGTCCGCGAGATTGGTCCAGGTCCGCACGGAGCCCGGCCAGTCGCCCGGCTTACCGCTCACGCCGACCCGCAGCCGGTCGAAGACGAGCCCGCGGATGCCCAGCGGCGATCCGACCGTGAGGAGGGAGCGAACCGGCCACTCCGGGTGCGCGCACAGCGCCTCGTAGGCGACCACGCTGCCCAGCGAGTGGCCGACGAGCACCTCCGTCCGGTCGGTGACGACGGCGGCCACCCGTTCCTGCACGGCGTCACGCACCTCGGGCTCGTACAGGTAGGCGCGGACCTGCTTCAGGTCGAGGACGAGCGCCCGTACGGCGAGGGAGGCGAAGAACCGGGACTGGCTGAGGGCGTCGAGTGCCCGCTGCACCGTCCGCGGCGTGCGGGCGAGGGTGTGCGCCTCCGGCGGCATCACCCCCGGATCCGTGCGCGCCGCCTCCGTCCACAGCGCGAGCAGCAGCTCCGTCTCGAAGCCCTCCGCCACGTCCGAGGCGTCGAGGGGCGGGTCGGTGGCGGCGAGAGTGCGGCCCTGCGGGCGGAACAGGTCGCCGTAGAAGACGCAGTGGACGTCGTCCGCGTGAAGCGTGGCTGACGCACCGGCGCGGAGCAGGCCGTCGGCCATCGCGGGGTGCCAGGAGCGGTGCAGTTCCCGCTCGCCCACCCATTGCTGTCCGATCCCGTGGATGCAGACGACCCGAGCCACAGCGCCCCCCTCCGCCCGACCCAAAGGTGCGATCACCATAGCAACGGGTGCGGCCGGGAGGGCAGTTGTGGCGCCGGCTCAGTCCAGCACCCGCCCCAGATAAGCCCGCAGCAGCTCCCGCATCTCCGCGATCACCTTCGTGTCGCCCTCCGGGTCCACGCGGAAGGCCAGTTGGACCAGGGTGTCGGCGGTTTCGACGGCGATGAGGAAGGTGCGGCGCAGGTCGTCGTCGGGGGTGCGGTCGAGGTAGGCGGAGAGGAGGTCGGTGAGGCGGTCGGCGACGCGGTGGTTGGGTTCGGCCTGGCGGGCTCCGACCGGGATCTGGTTGCCGAAGTCGACGAGGGAGAAGCCGGGCGCGGTGCGCTTCATGGCCAGGTACTCGTCGAGGACCGCGTCCATCGCGGCCCGCCAGTCGCCGTGCCGGGCCCCCTTCAGGCGCTCGGTGACACGTTCGGACCAGCGTTCCAGGTTGCGCTGGGCGAGGGCGTCGGCCATCTGCCGCTTGTTGCCGAAGAAGCGGTAGACGGAGCCGATGGGCACGCCGGCGCGCTGGGCGACGGCGCGGGTGCTCAGGGCGTCGTAGCCGACCTCGTCCAGCAGGTCGGCGCAGGCGTCCAGGATCCTGGTCAGCCGTTCGGCACTGCGCCGCTGGACCGGCGCACGACGGAGCGATGTCGCTTGGGGCACGGACTTCATGATGCCTTTCCGTCGGGGGCTGGTGGAACCTCGCCCCTCGGTACGGAGAAAGGTGGCCGATGCACTCAATGTGCGCTCACCGTGCGGTCACGGTGCCGACGGCGACGGTGACGGCTCCGAGACCGTGATGTCGGCCGTGCTCTCGACGGGCTTGCCGTCCACGGCCCAGACCGTGCCGTCGTCGGCGTACAGCCGCGCGGTGACCTGGTGGGTGCCGTGCGGGAGGTAGCCGGCCGGGATGCGGTAGGCCGGGGTGCGCAGGTCGGCCACGGGCTGGCCGTCGACCGAGAGCCGGGCGGTGCCGCGGCCGGTGACCGCCTTGGCGCGCGCGCCGGACGGCGAGAGGCGGAAGTCGGTCAGCCGCAGCCGGACGTCCCAGCTGCCGTCGCTGTCGGGCTGGACCTCGACACCCACCCCGGGCGCCCCCTTCTTGTCCACCTCGCGGTAGTGGCGCCCGTCGTCGTCCGTGTCCTCCAGGACCTTGCCGACGGGTGAGGGCGAGACCACGGTCCCCTGTTCCCGGGCATCACCGGACCCGCAGCCCACGGCTCCGGCCAGCGGCAGGACACAGACCGTGAGCGCGACGGCGGCTGCGCGCTTCCACGACATGCCCGGGAGATTAGAGCACCTGTCCGACACGCGGATCCCCCTGGGGTCTGGTTCTGGCCGGGTGTGATCGTCCTCAGTGAGGAGGAGCGGTGGACCTCTTGCGCCCGCGAAAACGCAATCCTACGGTGATACATAGGAATCGGCCGGAAGCGGCAGGGCACGGCACCGCCACGCAAGGGAGCGACGATGAGCAGCGGGGACGCACGCAAGACCGCCGAGGGACTGTCCTACCTCTCGGGGTTCGGCAACGAGCACGCCTCCGAGGCGGTGCCGGGCGCGCTCCCCGAGGGCCGCAACGCACCGCAGCGCGCCCCGCTCGGCCTGTACGCGGAACAGCTCAGCGGTACGGCCTTCACCGAGCCGCGCGCCCGCAACCGCCGCTCGTGGCTGTACCGGATCCGCCCCTCGGCCGCGCACCCGGAGTTCACCCGCGCCGGCAACGGTGAGCTGCGCACCGGCCCGTTCACCGAGACGGTCGCCGACCCCAACCGGCTGCGCTGGGACCCGCTGCCCGAGCCCGCCGAGGGCACCGACTTCCTCGCCGGTCTGTGGACCCTGGGCGGCAACGGCGACGCCGCGCAGCGCAGCGGCATGGCCGTGCACCTCTACCACGCGAACGCCTCCATGGACCGGATCCTCGGCGACTCCGACGGCGAGCTGCTGATCGTGCCCGAGCGGGGCGGGCTGCTGCTGCGCACCGAGTTCGGGCTGCTGCACGCCGAGCCGGGGCATGTGGCGCTGATCCCGCGCGGGGTGCGCTTCCGCGTGGAGCTGCTGGACGCCTCCGCGCGCGGGTACGTCTGCGAGAACTACGGCGCCCCCTTCCACCTCCCCGACCTCGGTCCGATCGGCGCCAACGGACTGGCCAACCCGCGCGACTTCCGCGCGCCCGTCGCCGCGTACGAGGACGTCGAGGGCCCGGTGGAGGTGGTCGACAAGTTCTGCGGCAACCTCTGGAGCGCGACGTACGACCACTCGCCGCTCGATGTGGTCGCCTGGCACGGCACCCATGTCCCGTACGTCTACGACCTGCGCCGTTTCAATGTCATCGGGACCATCTCGTACGACCATCCGGACCCGTCGATCTTCACGGTGCTGACGTCCCCGTCGGACACCCCGGGTCTGGCCGGGGTCGACTTCGTGGTGTTCGCGCCGCGCTGGCTGGTGGGCGAGGACACCTTCCGGCCGCCGTACTTCCACCGGAACGTGATGAGCGAGTACATGGGGCTGATCGAGGGCGCGTACGACGCGAAGACGGCCGGAAAAGGCGGCTTCGTGCCGGGCGGCGGCTCGCTGCACAACATGATGTCGGCGCACGGCCCGGACCGGGAGACCTTCGACCGGGCGAGCGCCGCCGAGCTGCGGCCGCAGCGGGTCGACGACGGCCTCGCGTTCATGTTCGAGACACGGTGGCCGCTCACCCTCACCCCGCACGCGGCCGGCGCGGACCACCGCCAGCGGCGGTACGACGACGTGTGGAACGGCCTCGAACGCCACTTCCGCCCCTTGCACCGGCCCGAGCCGACCGGTACGGATGGCCCGTGACCTCCTTCGCCCCGGACTCGATCGTCCTCAACCGCAAGCTGCCGCTCTGGTACCAGGTGTCGCAGTCGCTGCGCGCCTCGATACTCGGCCGCTCGCCCCGCGACCCGCTGCGGCTGCCCACCGAGGAGCGGCTGGCCGAGCACTACGGGGTGAGCGTGCTCACCATGCGGCAGGCGCTGAAGGAGCTGGAGGACGAGGGGCTGATCACCCGGCACCGGCGGCGCGGCACGTTCATCGAGCCGGACGTGCGGCGGGGCGCGCCGGTGCGGCTGCTGGGATCGGTCGACGCGATCGTGGCCCAGCAGTCCGGCATGGCGACCCGGCTCCTCGGGCACGGGCGGGCCCCGGTGCCCGCCGAGCTCGCCGAGCACTTCCCGGATCTGGCCGAGGTGGCGACGTACCACCGGCTGCGCGGCGACGAGAAGACGGGCGAGCCGACCAACCACGCCCGCAACTACGTCCGTCCCGAGACCGCCGCCCGGATCGACCCGGACGACCTGGTGCGCTGGCCGATGACCAAGGTGCTCAGGGACGTCGTGGGCGCGGACATCGCGCGGATCACGGACACCGTCGAGGCCCGGCTCGCGGACCCGGAGACCGCGCGGCTGCTGCGGGTGCCGCTGCTGAGCCCGATCCTGCACTACACGGGCGTCACCTACGACGGCGACGGACGGGTCCTCGACGCGGCCGTCATCCACTACCGGGGGGACCGTTTCTCCTTCACGGTCACCCTCGACGCGACGCCCGACCCTACGCCCGACCCGGCCCCCGACTCGGCCCCCGAAGCGACCTGAGCACCCCGTACCATGCCCAGCGTGACGCACGACGACGCTCCGCGGCTGGCGGACCTCATGCCGTGGTCCGTCGCACCGCCGCGGCTCGGCCGGGGGTGGCCGACGGCCGCCGACCCGGCTTCCCTGAAGGCCCGCTGGCAGGCGCTGGTGACGGCCGAAGGCCCCGAGCGCGAGGCCCTGTTCGAGCCGACGCGCTCGCGCACCCTGCACACCGCGGTCGGCCGGCTGCCGGGCGGTGGCGGCGGCACCGAACGGCTGGTCCGGGCGTCCGGCCCCTGCGCGGAGCCCGTACGGGTGCTGGCCGCCCCGTTCGACGAGCAGTGGCTGATCCCCGACCACCGGCTGATCGACGCGGCCCGCCCCGAACTGTGGCGGGTGGCGGACGAGCGGCAGGTGTTCGTGGTGGAGACCCCCGACCTGCCGGCGGCCCCGCTCCTCGCCACCTCGCTGCTGCCCCTGCTGCGACCCGGCCGGGTCCGTCCGCTGTACCGGCGTCCGGGCGGCGCGGAGCCGAATCTGGCGCCCGGGCTCCTGGAGCAGCTGGGCCACTCCCCCGATCCGGTGGACTTCCTGGCCTGGACCCTGACGGCCGTCCGCCCCGATCTCACCGTCCCGCTCCCCCGGGACCCCGAGGTGTGGGCCCGGGGTGTCGAGTCCGGCCGGCGGGCGCTGTGGCTGCTGCGCCGGGACGGCGAGCGCCCCAAGCTGCCCGGTGGCCGCCGCCCGTATGTCCGCGCCCCGCTCCCGGCCCGTCCGCTGACCCTCCTCTACGACCGTGAGGAGGAGACCCTCCATCTCGACGAAGGCCGGATCTCGCCGGTCCCGCCGGAGGCCTGGGACGTCGAGACCGCCGCCGGGGTCCGGGTCCTGGAGCGGTGGTTCACGGCCCGGACCGACGAGAGTGCCGGGCCGGGCACCCTGGCGGCGATCCGTCCGACGGTCTGGCAGCAGCCGTGGACCTCCGAACTGCTGGAGCTGATCACGGTGTTGGCGCTGCTCGCGGAGGTGCACGCACAGCGGCGGGAGCTGACCGTCACGGACCGGGTCACGGCCGGCGAGCTGCGGGCGGCCGGTGTGCTGCCCGTCCCGGACTCCGCCCGGCGCCCCGCGTCCGTGCTGGACCACCAGGAGGAAGGCCCCGAGGGGCAGTTCGCGCTGCTGTGAGTCAGGGGCGGGCGCGCGGTACGGCGTCCGGCGACCACGGGGTGCGGTAGCGCGGGGCCGCGACCCCGGCCGCGAAGGCGCGGACGCTCGCGGCGGAGGTGGTGACCCGCCAGTCGATCACCCGGACCGCCTCGTACCAGATCACGCCGATGATCCCCGGATGGCGGGGCAGCGAGCGGAACATGTCGGTGATCCACTCCGCCTTGCGGCCGGCCGCGTCCGTGGCCCCCACCTCGGTGATCACCAGGGGCTTGGCGGTGAGCCGGCGCAGCCGCCGCTCCGAGGCGGTGAAGATCCGGTCGAACGACTGGTAGTTCTCCAGGCCCACGGTGCCGTAGTAGCCGGACAGGCCCACCCAGTCCACGTACGCGTCCCCGGGGTAGAGCTCCTCGAACGGGGTGGCGTTCTCGTAGTGGACGTTGGGGCTCCACACCCAGACCGCGTTGTCGGCGCCCGCCTGCTCGAAGAGGCGGTGCACATGCCGCCAGGCCCGCACGTACTCGCCCGGCCGGTTGCCGTTGGCCTGCTCGCACCACGGGTACCAGTAGCCGTTCATCTCGTGGGCGAAGCGGATCCCCACCGGGTAGCCGAGCGAGGCGACGCCCTTCGCCCAGGCGCGGATGTACGGGTCGAAGGCGCCGTCGATGATCCGGGAGAGCCGGTAGCGGGGCTGGACGCCGCGCAGCCGCTCCTCGTCGGGTTCGGCGCGGTGGTCCCAGGGTTCCCAGGCCAGCAGGGGCATCATGCCGCGCCGCGCGACGTCGTCGACGGGCCCGGCGTCGAAGGTGTCGCGCGCCCAGTCCAGGGAGAACGCGTAGACCTGCGGGAGGTGGCCGGTGGCGCGGGTGAAGCGGGCCGCCTCGGTGAGGTCGTGGACGCCCGCGTCGGTCATGATGCCGACGAAGGCGTTCCCCGGCGCGGGGAAGGTGGCCCGGCGGTCCGGGCGGCCCGGGCGGACGGGGTGGGTGGGCGGCAGCGCCGCGTCGATCGCGGCCGTGCGGCGCCGGTCCCGCTCGCCCGCGAGGTGCGGTGCCACGACGAAGACGTACCCGCCGAGCAGCAGGGCGAGGACCACGGCGAGCGCCCGCGCCGCCGTGGGCCTCACCGGGCGTCCCGGGCCGCGAGCAGCGGCGGCAGCAGTCCCGTCAGCAGCGCCAGCAGCGCCCACAGCCGGGGTGCCGGGTTGGTGTGGCCGAGGACGTAACTGGCCGTCAGCGGGGCCGCCATGAGGGCCGCCCAGAGCAGATGGAGCCGGAAGGTGCGCGGTGAGTCGGGGCTGCGCAGCTCGCCCTTGGCGGTGACCGCGTAGCCGAGGGGGCGGCGCAGCAGCGCGGAGAGGGCGGCCGACACGTAGACGGGCCCGGCGAACAGGGCCAGGGCGAAACCCCGGAGGCCGAGTTCGCGCCGCTCGTGCTCGGCGAGGTTGAAGCGGCGCAGCCACCACCACAGCCACAGCCAGCTGACCGTCCCGGCCGACCACAGGCCCAGCCAGGTCGGCCCTTCGAGACCGGCGGTCATCACCCCGAGCAGCAGGGCGAGGGCGGTGGCGAGCGTGCCGAGGAGGAGGGTCGCGGCGACGCTCGGGTAGTAGAACTGGACCAGGGTGTAGAGCAGCCGCTGGCGCCGGTCCAGCCGGATGCCCTCGGTGAGGCGGCGGTTGAGCTTGATCTCCCAGACGCCGTAGGCCCAGCGCTTCTGCTGGTTGAAGTAGTCGGTCCAGCTGGTGGGGCCCTCGCCGACGGCGATCACGTCCGGGGTGTAGACGCCCTTCCAGCGGTGGCCGGTGGCCGGGTTGACCGTGCCCTGGACGCGCATGCTGGTCAGATGGTCCTCGATGATCGAGTCCTGGTAGCCGCCGATGCTCCGCCAGGCCGTCGCCCGGTAGAGGTGGTTGGTGCCGATCAGCAGCGGCGCGCCGAGGCCGTTGCCGCCGCGCTCGACGATCCCGCTGAACAGGTACTGCTGGACGGAGGCGCCGTGCGCGATCCAGTGGTCGTCCATGTTCCCGTACACCTGGGGCGCGACGACGAACGCGACGTCGGGGTCGTGGAAGTAGCCGAGCGTGCGCTCCAGGAAGCAGGGCAGCGGGACGTGGTCGGGGTCCATCTGGGCGATCACGTCGTAGCCGCGCTCGTGCTCGGCGCGCCACGCGTTGTGGTTCCCGGCCTTGGTCCGGGTGCGGAAGATGCCCCAGGGCCGGTGGTACTCGGGGCGGCCCTTGCGGGTGAAGTGGTGGACGCCGAGGCGCGCGGCGAGGGCGCGTACGGAGGGGTCGTCGCCCTCGTCCAGGATCCACACGTCGACGCTGCCGCCGTAGTAGGTGACCCTGCGCATGGCCCGCAGGGTGCGCTCCACGACGTCGAGGGGCTCCTTGGCCGGGACGATGGTGGTCAGCATCGCCACCCGCAGGCCGATCGGCGGGGTGAGCGGCACGGGGTCGCGGGCGTGCCGGGCGAACGTCCAGACGGCGAAGACCTGCACCGCCTTGACGAGTTCGATGGTGACGACCACGCAGAAGGCGAGCCGGGCGAGGACCAGCCGCCAGTCGCCGAGCGCCGGGGCGCCGCCGCCGGGCACGTGCCGGGGCAGCAGCAGCCATCCGGCGAGCACGAGCGCGCTGCACACGCTGAGCAGCGCGAGGGCGGTGAGGACGATCCGCTGCGAGGTGCTCAGGACGTTCCGGAACCGCACCTGCACGGGGCCGCCGTCCGCCGGCACCGACAGCGGTCCGGTGAGGCGGGCACAGCGCCGGTACGACTCCCGCGCCCCCGTCTCCGCCCTCCTGGACACCGGCTCGCACCTCCCCCGTGAAGAACCCCGGCCGTACGCCGCGCATCGCTTCGGACACGCACCGCCGACGGCCGGTTCCGGCCACCGGGGGGCGTGCGGGAGCGCGGTGGGAGCGTGCCGGGGGAACGTCAGGTGCGTACGGCGTAGAGCCGGCTGTCCGCGCCTCCGAAGTACACGGCGTCGGCGGTGGCGGTGGGCGGCCCCACCTCCGCTCCGGCGGTGAACGTCCAGCGCCGCGCACCGCTGCCGGCGTCGACCGCGTACAGCCGCTGGTCGCTGCTGCCCGCGTACACGACCCCGTCGGCGACGGCGGGCGCGCCGACGTCCCCGTCGGTGGCGAGCGACCAGCGCCGCTCGCCGGTCCGGGCGTCCCAGGCCCGCAGTTCCCGCCCGCTCCCGCAGTACACGGCCCCCCGCGCCACGAGCGGTCCGGCCTGGGCGGAGACCCCTTTCGCCCGCCAGACCTCCGTCCCGTCCGCGACCCGGACGGCGTACAGGTTCTGGTCGGTGCTCCCGAAGTACACGAGCCCGCCCGTCACCACCGGGAACCACGAGACGGCGCCCGCCGTGGTGAAGCGCCAGCGCAGCTTCCCGGTGGCCGCGTCGACGGCGTACAGGCAGGTGTCGCTGCACCCCACGTAGACGGTGTCCCCGGCGACCGTGGGCGAATGGGTGTCGTGGCCGGTCCTGAACCGCCACCGCCGGGTCCCGTCCGAGACGTCGACGGCGTAGAGGTGTCCGTCCGCGCTGCCGAGGTAGGCGACCCCGCCGCCGACCACCGGCGAGTGCACGATCCCGTCCGTGCGGAACGCCCAGCGTCCGGCGCCCGAGCGGGCGTCGAGCGCGTACAGCCCGCCGTCGTCGCTGCCGAGATAGACCACGCCACCGAGCACCCAGGGCGCCGAGCCCAGCGCGGCACCGGTCGTGTACGACCATCTGCGCGCCCCGGACGCGACGTCGACGGCGTACAGCGTGCCGTCGTTGCTCGCCGCGTAGACCAGGTCCCCGGCGGCACTCGGGTGGTTGACGAGCACACCGGTGACCGGAAACCGCCACAGCCGGGTGCCCGCCTTCGCCGGGGGCCCGTCGCCGAGCAGCTTCCAACCGGCGAACCCGAGCCCGACGGAGGCGGTGCCCCCGACGGCGGCGAGGAGGAGGCGACGACGGGTGGGGGTGGAGGAGGACGCGGGCTCGGGGGTGGGGGCGGTTCCAAAGCCGGGGCCGGAGTCGAGGCCGGGCCCGGGGCCGGGGGCAGGACCGGAGCCCGAGGCAGAGCCAGAGCCCGAGGCAAGACCGGAGCCCGAGGCAGAAGCGGAGCCCGAGGCAGGACCGGAGCCCAGGGCAGGACCGGAGCCCAGGGCAGGACCGGAGCCCGAGGCAGGACCGGAGCCCGAGGCAGAGCCGGGGACGGGCCCGGGGCCGCGGACGGGGCCTGGGACGGGGACGGGGCCGCGGACGGGGCCTGGGACGGGGACGGGTGTCGTGGTTGGTGGGTGGGTGGGGCCGGGTGGGGTGGACGCCCCGGCGGCGTCCGGGTGCCGGCGGTCCGTCTCCGCGCCCCGGACCAGGAGGTGCCGTGGATCGCCGGTGCGGACCGGGGCCGTCGCGCCGAGGGCGGCCGCGGCCTCGCCGAGGCCGGGCCGCCGTGCCGCGTCCTTGGCCAGACAGGCGGCCACGATGCCGAGCAGCCGGTCCGGGACCGCCTCCAGATGCGGCCGCTCATGGACGATGCGGTACAGCAGCACGTCGGGCGGGGCCTCGCCGAAGGGACCGGTGCCGGTGGACGCGAAGACGAGGACGGCCCCGAGCGCGAAGACGTCGGTGGCGGTCCCGGTGCCCTCGCCGCGGATCTGCTCCGGTGCCATGTAGCCCGGGGAGCCCATGGTGGTGCCGGTGTGGGTCAGCGCGCTGGCGTCGCTCACCTTCGAGATGCCGAAGTCGATGACGCGGGGCCCGTCGGACGCCAGCAGCACATTGCCCGGCTTGAGATCGCGGTGGACCACACCGGCCGTGTGGATGGCGTCGAGCGCCTGCACCAGCCCGAGCCCCAGCGCGCACACCGCCCGTCCGCCGAACGGCCCGCCGCCGCGCACGGCCTCCGTCAGCGAGGGCCCGGGGATGTAGGCGGTGGCCAGCCAGGGCGGACTGCCGTGCGGATCCGCGTCCACGACCCCGGCGGTGAAGGGCCCGGAGACGGACCGGGAGGCCTCCACCTCACGGGCGAACCGCTTGCGGAAGGCGGGGTCCTGGGCGAGTTCGGGCTGGATGACCTTCAGGGCAACCCGTTCGTCCGTGTCCGTCCGGGCCAAGTAGACCCGCCCCATGCCCCCCGCGCCGAGCCGCGCGAGGAGCTGGTACCGACCGACCCGAGCGGGATCCCCCGGCGCCAGACCTTCCAAGCGCCCACCCCCTTCACTCCGCGCGGAAAGGAGCCTGCCCACCCCGACTTGTCAGCACACAGCGGACGAAGCCGACCTTTCAGGGGCGCGGGGCTGTATCGATATGCGGCTCCGCCGCGTGGGCGCGACCAGCCCCCACGCACCCGCACCCGCGAACGACCCCTCACCCCCGCGGAGCGAACGCGTCCAACACCCTCTCCACCGCGAACCCGAAGACCGCCTCGAGATCGATCGGCCCCGGATCCTCCATGAACGCCGCGGCCATCCGCGGATACGCCCCGCTCGCCACCTGACTCCCCAGGTAGCCGATCCGCACCGCGTTCTCCTGCTCCTCCGACCACGGCAGCGACCGCGCCCGCTCGGCGGTGGCCAGCTCGTTGACGACGTACATCGTCACCACACCGTTGATCATGCCGACGAGCTGCATCTTCACGCCGTACGTCGTCTCCAGCGGATCCAGGCAGGCCAGGCAGTGCTCCAGATAGCGCAGCGCGTGCGGACTGAAGCCGTACACGGGGGACATCAGCCTCGGCAGCCAGGGGTGCCGGTGCATCAGCGCGCGGGTGTCGCCGGCGACCCTGCGCATGTCCGCCCGCCAGTCCCCGCTCGGCTCCCACTCCTCGTGCTCGCCGCTGACCGCGTCCACCATCAGCTCGTACAGGTCCTCCTTGCGGGGGACGTAGTTGTACAGCGACATGGTCCCGCAGCCCAGCGCGGTGGCGACATGCCGCATGGAGACCGCGTCGAGCCCGCCCTCGTCGGCGATCCGCACCGCCGCCGCGGCGATGTCGGCACGGGTGTACGCGGGCCTCGGCCCCCGGCCCGTCCGCTCGGGACGGGCCCAGATCACTTCGGGTACGGCCGCTTTGCCCGCCATCGATCATCACCTCGCCCCCATCGTAGTTACGTACACCGTACGTAGTGCGCTATGGTCACCCCATGACAACTACGTACGGTGTACTTAGTGAAGGTCTGGAGAAGCGGTTCGGCGAGGTGCGGGCCCTGCGCGGCCTGGATCTGGCCGTGCCACGGGGGACGGTCTGCGGGATCCTCGGGCCGAACGGGGCGGGCAAGACGACCGCGGTACGGCTGCTGACCACGCTGCTGCGCCCGGACGCGGGGTCGGCCCGGGTCGCCGGCCGCGACCTGGTCCGGGAGGCGGCGGCCGTACGCCGCGCGATCGGCGTCACGGGGCAGTACGCGTCGGTCGACGGGGACCTCACCGGCCGCCAGAACCTGCGCCTCTTCGCCCGGCTGCACCGGGTGCGCGGCCCGGCCGCGCGCGCCGACGACCTCCTCGCCCGCTTCGGCCTCGCCGAGGCCGCCGACCGCGCCGCCTCGGCCTACTCCGGCGGGATGCGCCGCCGGCTCGACCTCGCCGCGAGTCTGATCCGCCGTCCGGAGGTGCTGTTCCTGGACGAGCCGACGACGGGCCTCGACCCGGCCTCCCGCAACGACATCTGGGACGCCGTGCGCGAGCTGAAGCGGGACGGCACCACGGTCCTGCTGACCACCCAGTACCTGGAGGAGGCGGACCGGCTCGCGGACGACATCGCGCTGATGGAGCGCGGCCGGGTGGCCGAGACCGGCTCCCCCGCCCACCTCAAGGCGCTCGTCGGCTCCTACGCCGAGGTGGTCGTCGCCGACCGGGGGGAGCTGGCGCGGGCCGCCGCCGTCCTCGACCGGCTCACCGGCGCCGAACCGTCCTTCGACCACGACCGGGGCGCCGTCGGCGCGGTCACCCGCGACGGCACGCTCACCCTCCCCCGGCTGGTCCGCGAACTCGACACGGCGGGCGTGCCGTTGCTCGACGCCAGCCTGAAACCACCCACCCTCGACGACGTGTTCCTGCGCCTGACCGGCGAACGGAGCGACATCGACGACAGCGGTGACCTCGGCGACCTCGTTGACCTCGGCGGCAAGGAGCAGGCGGCATGAGCGCACTGGCGTACGACGGCACGGCCATGCTGGGACGGCAGCTGCTGCGGGTGCGCAACAACCCGGCGCTCGTGATCCTCACCCAGACCATGCCGATCACGATGCTGCTGTTCTTCGGGTACGTCTTCGGCAGCGCGCTGGCGATGCCGGGCGCCGCGTACCGCTCCTTCCTGGTGCCGGGCCTGCTGGTGGCGACCGCCGCCAACGGGATCATGACCGGGATGTTCCAGGCGGCGCAGGACGTCCACCGGGGTGTGACGGACCGGCTCCGCACCCTGCCGATCAGCCGGGCCGCGGTGCCGCTGGGGCAGGCGGCGGCCGATGTGCTGGTCACCGCGGTGGGGACGGTGCCCTTCCTGCTGGTGGGGCTCGCGGTCGGCTGGCGCGTGGAGGGGTCCGCGGCGGGGGCCGTCGGCGCGGTGGGGCTGCTGCTGCTGTTCCGGTTCGCCTGCACCTGGGCCGGGATCTACCTCGGGCTGCTCTCCCGCAGCGAGGAGGCGGCCGGCCAGCTCGGCAGCGCCACGTTCATGCTGCCGCTGCTGTCGAACGCCTACATCCCGACGGACAATCTGCCGGGCTGGCTGCGCACGCTCGCCGAGTGGAACCCGCTCAGCGCGGTGACCACGGCCCTGCGGGACCTGTTCGGCAACGCTCCCGTGCCCGAGGGCGCCGCCTGGCCGGTGGCGCATCCGGTCGCCGGGTCGCTGCTCTGGTGCGCGCTGCTGATCGCGGCGTTCGCACCGCTCGCGGTACGGCGCTACGCCCGCCCCCGCGCCTGACCGACGCGGGAGCGGTGGCGGGAGGTGGGTTCGCCGGTCGGGCCGTTGCGGGTGCCGCTGCCTCCGATCACACTGCCGGGCGGGTCGGAGGCGGGGAGAGGGGACGTGCCCGCGCTCGGGGAGCACACCGAAACGCTGCTGCGTGCCGCGGGGATGACGGACGAGAAGATCGCAGCGCTGCGCCGGGACGGTGTGGTCCGCTGAGCGCGGGGCTCAGTGCTTGTGTCCGCCGAACAGGGAGCGGCGCAGCCGTCGCAGGGGTGCGAACAGCGAGACGCGGGCCGTCCTGTTGCGTGCGTGAGCGGGTTCGCGTGCGGTCAGTTCGAGCATGAGCGAGGTCGCCTCGGCCGCCTCCCGTTGCGGTATGGCGGGGCCCGCCAGCACCGAGAGATGGCGGTCGAGCCGCGCTTTGGTCGCGCTGCTCCCGCAGGTGATCGCAGGGACCCTCGCCCTGCTGCGCATCGTTATCTGTTCCATGTCACTCCCCACCCGTACGAGTCCACCCGGCCCGGGCAGGGTAACCCTATCGCTCCGTCCGGGCACGCGTGTATCGAGCTCTCAGGAATCACCTTCCCCGCAAGGGGGTTGACGTACCCTCTTCGATCACTCTCCGAATCCAACCGATTTCAGGGTGAGTTGGACAATCGGCTGGCTGGTGGGCTGAGCTGAGCCCCCGTCGGGCTCCACAGTCACAGCGAGTGATGTCGAGGTCTTGTCGAGACCGGTCGCGACCAAGGGCGTGTCGCCGTCGAAGAGCCCCAGGGAGCGCGGTTGCACATTGGGGCGCATGAGCCAGAGCTGATGCACCTGCCCGCCGGCCGGCTGCCCGTATCCGCTCAAGGTGATGATCGCCTCACCCTCGGATGCGGAAGCGATTACTCCGATACTGCGGCCCTTCGCGTCCCTGCCCGTGTTCGCCCGGGCGTCCGGAGCTGCCAGAACGTGGGCGATCTCACGTGCCTGGGCGCGCTCCGCGGTCAGCTGGTCCTGGGTGCGGTTCGCCTGGACCGCGAAGAGCGAGGCGACGACGAGCGCCGCGGCGGCGGTGGCCGTGGCGAACGGCACGAACACCGGTCGGCGCGCGCGGGGCGCACGGGAGCGTCCCGGCGCCGGCCGCGTGCCCCAGACATGTGGGGGCAGTTGAGGCTCGTACGCCCGCTCCGGCGCACGCCCCGGCTCCTGCGGGGTGGCGCGTACGGCGGCCAGCACCCGGTCGCGCATCGCGGCCGGCGGCCGCGCCGACTGGGACCAGGCGAGCCGGACGGCGTCCTCGGCCAGCTCGCGCACCTCGGCGGCGCAGCGGTCACACGTGGCGAGATGCTTCTCGAAACGGCGGCGCTCGTCCTGCTCCAGGGCGTCCAGGGCATAGGGCGCGGCCAGCGAGTGCAGATCACCCCGGCCGAACAGTTTTCCGAACACACTCACGCGGCGCCTCCCAGACAGTCCCTCAGCCGCGTGAGTCCGTCGCGCATCCGGGTCTTCACTGTGCCGAGCGGCAGCTTCAGCCGCTCGGCGACCTCACGGTACGTGTAGCCGTCGTAGTAGGCGAGGGTGACGGACTGCCGCTGGAGATTGGTCAGCCGGTCCAGGCAGCGGCGCACCAACTGGCGCTCCAGACCTGCCTCCACCTCCTCCGCCACCTGGTCGAAGGCCGGGTCGTGGTAGCGCCGGCCCTCGCGCTGCTCGCGGTCGGAGGCGGCGCGGGCGCTGCGCACCCGGTCGACGGCGCGCCGGTGGGCGAGCGTGAGGATCCAGGACAGCGCGCTGCCCCGGCCGGGGTCGTAGCGGGCGGCGGAGCGCCAGGCCTCCAGGAGCACCTCCTGGGCGACCTCCTCGGACTGAGCCGGGTCGCGCACGACCCGGCGTACGAGTCCGAACACCGGCCCGGACACCAGCCCGTACAACTGCTCGAATGCTCGGTGATCCCCGCCTGCGACGAGCACCAGCAGCTCGTCGGCCTCCATCCGGTCCCCCTCTCCGCGGCCACACCCGGGCCGTCCCGTCACACCAGGCATTCGCAACGGACACACCTCCGGATGGGGTACGGATCCGAGCGGCCGAAACGCGGGTCGAGCAGCGAAAAAAAGTTTTTTGTTTTCGACCAATCCGATCGGCCGTCCGGTCCGTATCACTGTCCGTCAGGCAAGTTGGCACAGAGGACGGACGGCAGGACGGCATGACTGCAGCTATCTCCAACAGCGGCTCGGGGCGCAAGGGCGTCGCGACTCTCATTTGTGGGGCGCTCGCCGCCGGGGGGCTCACCGCCGCCGGCGTCGCCGTTCTGGCCCCCGGAACGGCGAACGCCTCCAGCCACCGTGAGGCTCCCCTCATCTCGGGGACCCCGCAGTACGACAACACCGACTTCTACGCGTTCGTCAGCCCGGACCACCCGGACACGACGACGATCATCGCGAACGTGATCCCGTTCGAGGAGCCCGGTGGCGGTCCGAACTTCTACCAGTTCGCCGAGGACGCGCAGTACGACATCCGCATCGACAACAACGGTGACGCGAAGGAGGACCTGGTCTTCCGCTACACGTTCAAGACGAACGTGAAGAACAGGAAGTCGTTCCTCTACAACACCGGTGTGGTCGACAGCCTGTACGACCCCGACCTGAACGTCACCCAGACCTACGACCTGACCCTGATCAAGGAGAAGGACGGCAAGGTCGAGCACGAGACCAAGCTCGCGGACGATGTGCCGGTGGCGCCGTCCAACGTGGGCAAGGCCTCGATGCCGAAGTACTCCAAGCTGCGCGACCAGGCGATCTACAAGGTGTCCAACGGCTCCAAGACGTTCGCGGGACAGGCCGACGACCCGTTCTTCGCCGACCTGCGCGTGTTCGACCTGCTGTACGGCGGTGACCTCTCCGAGGTCGGCCGGGACACCCTCAAGGGCTACAACGTCAACACCATCGCCCTCCAGGTGCCGAACGACCTGATCACCGAGTCGAAGAAGCAGCCGATCGTCGGCATGTGGTCGACGATCCAGCGCGAGAACGCGCAGGGCTACTACGAGCAGGTCTCGCGCCTCGGCAGCCCGCTGGTCAACGAGGTCGTCAACCCGATCAAGGACAAGGACAAGTTCAACGCGTCCAAGCCCAAGGACGACGGCCAGTTCCTGAAGAACGTCACCAACCCCGAGCTGCCGAAGCTCATCGAGGCGATCTTCAAGATCAAGGCGCCGGCCGAGCCCCGCAACGACCTCGTCGACGTGTTCCTCAAGGGCGTCAAGGGCCTCAACCAGCCGCCGTACGTGACGCCGTCCGAGGAACTGCGCCTCAACACCTCCATCCAGCCGGCGAAGAGCCCCAAGCGGCTCGGCGTGCTCGACGGCGACAACGCGGGCTTCCCGAACGGACGCCGCCTCACCGACGACGTGATCGACGCCTCGCTCCAGGTCGTCGAGGGTGAGCTGGTCGGCTCCAAGAACGACCTCGGTGACGCGGTCGACAAGAACGACAAGAAGTTCGAGAACTACTTCCCGTACATCGCCCTGCCGACCGCCGGGTCGCGCGGCAAGACCGTGAAGAGCGGCGCCGACACCAAGAGCGCCCTCGGCGACGGCCTCACCACCACCTCGCAGAACACCCCGCTGATCGCCGCGTCCGCGGGCGCCGGCGCCGCGGGCATCCTCCTCATCGGCGGTGCGCTGATGTGGTGGCGCCGGATGCAGCGTCCGTCGTACCGCCGCCACTGAGGCACCGGCCGGACCCATCACCCGGTGGGCCGTGGAGAATCCTGCGCTCCCCGGCCCGCCTTCTTCCCCCCACGAACTGGCGCGGCCCGCGTACTCATCCCCCCCCCCGCCGGCCGCCGCCCCCCCGGCCGCCCCGCCCGCGGGGCGGGCGCCG
>NZ_JBEXXK010000032.1:0-129794 GCF_040630405.1 Streptomyces sp. NPDC005811 | reverse complement strand
AGGACGCCAGGCCCTTCAAGTGGACCAAAACCGCCGACCAGATCCTCGACCGCATCTGCCGCTACTGCGACAGGATCTCAAAACCAGGTCACTAGGTGTATTGACCCGCAGGGTTGTTCACACGGCTGACGGGTGGCTTTCCTGCGAGTGCGGTGTGGCAGCGGTGGTGGTTGTGGGTGTGCAGGAAGTCTGCCAGGGCTGCGGTGCGTTCGGTGTTGCTGGTGCAGGGCCGGACGTAGGCCCATACGTCCGGGAGGGTGCGGTTGAAGCGTTCGACCTTGCCGTTGGTCTGGGGCCGGTAGGCGCGGGTGAGTCTGCCGGTCGCGCCGAGGTCGGCGAGTGCCTGCTGCCAGGCGAAGCTCTTGCGGTAGGGCCAGGCGTTGTCGGTCAGGACCCGCTCGATGCGGTCGATGCCGCAGGTGGTGAAGAAGGCTGCGGCCCGGCGGAGGAAAGCGGCGCAGGTGGTGGCCTTCTCGTCGCCGTGGATCTCGCTGTGGGCCAGGCGGGTGTGGTCGTCGACGGCGGAGTGGACGTAGTCGAAGCCCATGCCGGCACGGCGGGGGCGGCCTGCTTGGCGGCCCAGCACCTTGTGGCCGCCCCCGCCGGGGATCCGGCCGAGGAGAATTCCTGTATCCCTTGAGCTACGCGAGCCTGGCGTCGTCGGCGGCGGTGGGTCACGGCATTGCTGCGAATGCCTCCCGGTGGTCGCGGACCCACTGCTCGAACGTCCCCGCCGGTCGGCCGAGCACTCGCGGCACGTGGCCGGTGACGTAGGCGGCACCGCCGGCGCGCGCCCAGCCGATGCCAGTGATCATCTCGGTCGGCAACCGGTCGAGCGCATGTGTATCGGTGATCTTGACCGGCCGTTCCAGCACGCGCTCCAGAATCGCCGCCTGATCTGCGAATGTCAGCAGCTCTGGCCCGGTCAGGTCGTACCGCCGCCCGTCGTGCGCGTCGCTGGTCATGGCGGCGACGGCGACCGCTGCCACGTCCCTCGGGTCGACGACGGCCTGCCGGGAGGCGCCGACAAGGTTCGGGATCGTCTCGCCGGCCTGGATCAGCGCCCGGTACCACAGGAAGTTCGAGGCGAAGCTCGGCGGGCGAAGCATCGTCCACACGAGCCCACTGGCCTCGATCGCCTCCTCTGCGGCAAGGTGCCACGCGCCGACGATCGCCCCGTCGAACCGCTCGCCGCTGCCGATGGCCGACAGCTTGACGATCTTACGGACGCCCGCCGCCCGCGCGGCTGTGACCAGGGCGATGTCGTGGTCCGCGGTCGGCACGGGGGGCACGGTGACGAGGAAGACCGTGTCGACGTCGGCCACCGCGCGCGCCAGCGACGCCGGGTCGTCGAAGTCGGCCCGCACCCCTCCGTGCAGCCGGCGGCGGGACATCGCCCGGAACGGCACACCCCGCTCGGTGAGCAGACGGACGACATGACTACCGATGGTGCCGGTGGCACCGGTAACAAGGATCATGCCCCGACGATGACAGCGCTCTCACGCCGCGTGATAGGAAGTTTCGGCACTATCGTGGACCACGTGAGCTCGCTCGAAATGCCGCCTGCCCTTCTGCGTTGGGTGGCCGGGATCGATGTCGCCACGGCGACGCGTTCGGCGGCGGTCGACGTGCCCGATCACGCCACCACACTTCTCCTGCGCATCGACAAGCGTGAGCTGATCGTCATGGGCCCCCGCACCCGGGCCGCCTATCACGTCGGCGCGCCCGGCCACTCGTGCGTGCGGGTTCGCATGCGGCCGGGTCGTGCCCAGGCCCTGCTCGGCCGTCCGCTGCGTGATCTCGCCGATCGGGCCCTGCCGCTCCGGGAACTACCGGGCCTGGACGTCGACCAGCTCGCCGCCGACCCGATCGCCGCTCTCGAAAAAGCATTGGCCCACCGCCCGGAGCCCCCGGAGCGGCTCGAAGAAGCGGCACACCTCCTGGTCGGCGCCACTGTCGCCACGACCGCGGCCCGGTTGCACATCAGTGAGCGCCGCCTGCACACCCTGTTCACCGACGGCACCGGCTTGTCCCCCAAGCACTTCGCACGCATCGACCGCGTTCGCACCGTGCTCGCGGCCGATGTCGGCCGGTGGTCGGACATCGCTGCGACGGCGGGTTACTACGACCAGTCCCACATGACGGCCGAGTTCCGCCACTTCATGGGTGTCCCGCCGGCCGCGTTCACTGCCGGTCGGCGTCCCGCCGCAACTCCGTGCACCGCTTGAGGTTCCGGTCCCCCGGTGAGGGCTCTCCGTGCGGGACGGCCGTCCCGCACGGAGAGCCGGGTTCACCCAGGGTGGACCGTCCGAGGCTCAACCCACCGTGCAGGCGGCCCCGTTGAGGGTGTAGGCGCCCGGTGCCGCGCTGTTGCCCGTGTGGTTCGCCTGGTAGCCGATGCCGACGCTCGCGTTCGGGGCGATGGTGGCGTTGTACGACGCGTTCGTCGCCGTCACCGCCCCGGAGGCCGGGGTGTACGTGGCGCCCCAGCCGTTGGTGATGGTCTGGCCGGAGGGCAGGGTGAAGGCGAGCTGCCAGCCGTTGACCGTGGTGGTGCCGGTGTTGGTGACGGTCACCGAGGCGGTCAGCCCGGTGTTCCAGGCGTTGGTCGTGACGGTCACCTTGCAGCCGCCGGGCTGGGGCTGGGGCGCCGGTCCGCCGCTGTCGAGGCCGAAGAACGTGAGCGCGCGGGCCGCCATGCCGTAGGTGTACAGGTTGTGGCCGATGCCCTGGAGGCTGATCGCCTCCACCGGGGCCTGGTCACCGGTGCCGCCGTAGCGGGTGCGGGTCCAGCCGGACTGCGGTGCGTCCGTGGCGGCCGGGGTCTGCCCGATGCCCCGCACGTTCGTCCACTGCTTGATCTCCTCCCCGAAGTTGGGGTAGCGCAGGACATCGTCCTCGGTGCCGTGCCAGAGCTGCATCCGGGGCCGGGTGCCGGTGTACCCGGGGTAGGCGGCGCGGGCGAGGTCGCCCCACTCCTGCGCGGTGCGGATCACCGTGCCGCCGGAGCAGGCGCTGTTCCACTCGGAGCCGTCGGTGGTGGCGAAGCAGCCGAAGGGGACGCCGGAGAAGGCGGCGCCCGCCGCGAAGACGTCCGGGTAGTCGCCGAGCAGGACGTTGGTCATCATCGCGCCGGAGGAGATGCCGGTGGCGTAGACGCGGCTCGTGTCGGCGGCGTAGTTCGCGGTGACCCAGTCGACCATGGACTTGATGCCGACGGGATCGCTGCCGCCGCCGCGCTTGAGGGCCTGGGGCGAGGAGACGTCGAAGCACTTGCTGCTGCGGGTGACCGACGGGTAGACCACGATGTACCCGTACTGATCGGCCAGCGTGTCGTACTCGGTGCCGTTGTACATGTCGGGGCCGGAGCCGGTGCACCAGTGCACGGCGACCAGGACGGCCGGGTGCGCGGTGACGCTCGCCGGCACGTAGACGTACATCCGCAGACCGCTGGGGTTGGTGCCGAAGTCGGTGACCTCGGTGAGGGTGGCGGTCGGGACGGGTGCCGCGGCCTGCGGGCGGGCCGCGGCGGCGGGGGCGGTGAGCAGGGCCGCGGCGAGCAGGAGGGCGAGGGCTCCCCCCAGGGAGCGCAGCGCTCTCCGTAAGAAGTCGGTCACGTGCTTGTCCCTTTCTGGTGGGGGCTCGGGGGACGTCGTACGTGGAGTCCGTCTCGCATGGTGGCATGCACACGCTTGCCATGGAAGCGCTCCCACGGCATTCGCGTACGGCGGCGCGTTCTGCGCAAAGCGTTGACTAGAAAGCGCTTGCCCTCTACGTTCCGTTCAGCAGTGTGACCGAGCCACTCCGCAAGATCCCCAAAAGGTCGCACTACCGGCATTGTGTTGTTCAGATACAAGAACATCAATCATGAATGCGTTCTCCCCACCCTTCCGAAGGGACGCATCCGCATGCGCACGGATCCCCCACGTACACAGGCGCAAAGGTCCGCTCTCGTGGCGGCCGCCGCCGCTCTCGCCACGACGGCGGTGCTCGCCCTCCCCCAGCCGGCCGGTGCGGCCGACACCTCGCCGGTCGGGTTCGGCGCCGGGACGACCGGCGGCGGGAGCGCCACGGCGGTCACCGTCTCGACACTGGACGCCTTCAAGGCGGCGGTGACCGGCGGCACCGCGAAGGTCGTGAGGGTCAACGGCCTGATCTCGCTGAGCGGTCAGGTCGACATCGGCTCCAACACGACCGTCCTGGGCGTCGGTTCGTCGTCCGGGTTCACCGGCGGCGGGCTGCGGCTGAAGAAGGTGACGAACGTCGTCGTCCGCAATCTGAACATCAGCAAGCCGCTGAAACCGGCCGACGGCATCGAGGTCCAGGCCTCGACGAAGGTGTGGATCGACCACAACTCCTTCTCGGCGGACCGTGATCACGACAAGGACTACTACGACGGCCTGCTGGACATCAACCACGCCTCGGACTACGTGACGGTGTCCTGGAACACCTTCAAGGACCACTTCAAGGGCTCGCTCGTCGGACACAGCGACAACAACGCGAGCGAGGACACCGGGCACTTGAGGGTGACGTACCACCACAACCTGTTCAGCAACGTCTACTCGCGCATCCCCAGTCTGCGGTTCGGCACCGGGCACTTCTACGACAACTACGTCGTCGGCGCCGAGACGGCCGTCCATTCCCGCATGGGCGCCCAGATGCTGGTCGAGAACAACGTGTTCCGCTCGACCCCGGTCGCCGTGACCACCAGCCGGGACAGCGACGTGGACGGCTACGCCAACCTCACCGGCAACGACCTCGGCGGAGCCGCGACCGAGGTGTCACAGGTGGGGACCTTCACCACGCCGCCCTACAGCTACACCGCCGAGCCCGCCTCGGCCGTCGTCGCCTCGGTGACGTCCGGCGCGGGCGCCGGAAAGCTCTGACCACCCCCGACCAGCCCTCCCACCAGCCCTCCGACCAGCCCTCCGACCAGGAAGAAGGAATTCGGGACATGACTTCTTCGGCACGTCCACGCGCCTTCGTGCGCGCGCTGACCGGCGCACTGGCCGCCCTCGGCCTCTCGCTTGGCATGATCACGACATTGGGCTCCGCGCCCGCGAACGCCGCCACCTGGCCCACCGCGACCGGCAGCCAGGCCGTCTCCTCCACCATCTCCGTGTCCGGGACCAAGGACTACGGGTACCTCCGTCTCTACGGCACCGGCGACCTGGGCAGCGGCAGCCAGGACGAGGACCAGGGACCGATCCTGGAGCTGGCCGACGGCGCCGTGCTCAAGAACGTCATCATCGGCGCCCCGGCCGCCGACGGCGTCCACTGCAAGGGCAGCTGCACGCTCCAGAACGTGTGGTGGGAGGACGTCGGCGAGGACGCCGCCACCTTCAAGGGCACCTCCTCGTCGAGCGTCTACACCGTCTACGGCGGGGGCGCGAAGGCCGCCAGCGACAAGGTGTTCCAGTTCAACGGCGCGGGCAAACTGGTCGTCTCGAAGTTCGCCGTGCAGAACTTCGGCACCTTCGTCCGGTCCTGCGGCAACTGCAAGACGCAGTACAAGCGGACGATCATCCTGAACACCATCGAGGTCACCTACCCGGGCGGCCGGATCGCCGGCATCAACACCAACTACGGCGACAGCGTGGCGCTGCGCGCCATCACGGTGGTGGGCGACAGCAGCAAGAAGATCATCCCCTGCCAGAAGTACATCGGGAACAACACGGGCGCGGAGCCGACCACCAACGGCACCAGCGCCGACGGCACGTACTGCAACTACACGGCGGCCGACCTCACCTACCAGTAGCCCGCCCGCACACCCTCGTCCCCCCACGGTGAAGGCGGCCGTACGAAGCGTCCCCGCACGGCGCTTCGCACGGCCGCCGCTCCTATGCCCGGGCGCCGAGGGCGATCCCGGCGAGCGTGCGGCGGTGGTGCTCGTAGGCGGTCCGCAGCGCCGGGCCCGGCCAGTCGGCGGGCAGCAGCGCGGGCGGCAGCACCGGGTCGGCCAGCAGATGCCGTACGACGGCGGCCAGGGCCGTGAAGAGGTCGGCCGGCCCGGGTGAGCGCTCCACATGGGCGAGCAGAGCCCTCGCCGTGCCCGCCCAGGCGTCGAGCGGCCACAGGCTCGCGGCCAGCTCGGAGGCGGGGGACGCCGGGCGGGTGGTGAGGCGCTCAAGGACCTGGTCGAGGTCCCCGGGCCAGGGCCGGCCCAGGTTGGCGGGGCGCAGCCAGACGCCCTCGCGGAGTTCGGCGAGCCGGAGGGCGGTCAACCGGGTGCGCAGGTCGGCGCGTTCGGCGGGGCCCCGGCCGGTCGCGGTGATCACGGCCATCTCCCAGTCGCCCTCCCACGCGCGCGTGTCGGGACTGACGGCGTCGTCCTGTCGGCGCCGGCGCTCCAGCAGCCGGTCGCTGAGCCGGTAGACCGTGTCCGTGCGCCGCAGATCGCCTGCGGCCACCATCCTGCTGAGCGCGGCCCGCACGGTCGATCCGCCCACCCCGAAGGGCTCCACGCCGCGCACCAGGTCCCGCGCGGGCAGCTCGGGCGGGTGCGCGCCCAGCAGCAGGCTCAGCACCACCGACCGGGCCGACAGCGGGCGCAGATCGACCCCTCCGGGTTCCGCCGAGACGTTCATCCGCATGGACACGTACTGTACGTCCCGCGCGCATGATGTTGCGCTATTGATGCAACCGAAGGGAAAGTGCAACATGGCCGTATGACCTCGACACTCCCGCAGAACCCGCCGTACGCCACGCACGACGTGGCCAATCAGCCGCCGCCGCTGTCCCCCTACGACGCCTCCGACGACACCGCCCTCCTGGAGGGGCTGCGGCGGGAGGGCGCCGGCTGGGCGGAGCCGGAGGTGCGCCGGCTCGGGCTGCTGGCCGGTGGCCCCGAGGCACAGGAGTGGAGCGAGCTGGCCAACCGGCACGAACCGGTGCTGCGCACGCACGACCGGTACGGCCACCGGGTCGACGAGGTCGACTTCCATCCGAGCTGGCACGAGCTGATGCGGGTGGCGGTCGCCGAGGGCCAGGCGGGCGCGGCGTGGGCGGACGAGCGGCCCGGCGCGCATGTCGCGCGGACGGCGGGCGGGCTGGTGTGGGGGCACACCGACGCCGGGCACGGCTGCCCGACGTCGATGACGTACGCGGCCGTCCCCGCCCTGCGCCGCCAGCCGGAGCTGGCGAAGGTGTACGAGCCGCTGCTGACGAGCCGGGAGTACGACCCGGGGCTGCGGGTGCCGACGCAGAAGCGCGGGCTGCTGGCCGGCATGGGGATGACCGAGAAGCAGGGCGGCTCGGACGTCCGGACGAACACCACGGCGGCCTCGCCGACGGCGGAGCCCGGTGTGTACACCCTGCGCGGGCACAAGTGGTTCACGTCGGCGCCGATGTGCGACCTGTTCCTGGTGCTGGCGCAGGCCCCGGGCGGGCTGTCCTGCTTCCTGGTGCCGCGCGTGCTGCCGGACGGCACCCGCAACACGTTCCGCATCCAGCGGCTGAAGGACAAGCTGGGCAACCGCTCCAACGCGTCCTCGGAGCCCGAGTTCGACGGGACCGTGGCCTGGCTGGTGGGACCGGAGGGGCAGGGGGTGAAGACCATCATCGAGATGGTCAACTGCACCCGGCTGGACTGCGTGATGATGTCGGCGGCGCTGATGCGCAAGACGCTCGTCGAGGCGGGTCATCACGTACGGCACCGGAGCGCCTTCGGAGCCCGGCTGCTGGACCAGCCGCTCATGCGGAACGTCCTGGCCGATCTGGCGCTGGAGTCGGAGGCGGCGACCACGCTGACGCTGCGGCTGGCCGGGGCGGCCGACCGCGCGGTGCGCGGGGACGAAGGTCAGAGGTCCGAGCGGGCCTTCCGGCGGATCGCCACCGCCGTCGGCAAGTACTGGGTGACCAAACGGGGTCCGGCCTTCACGGCCGAGGCGCTGGAGTGCCTCGGCGGGAACGGCTATGTCGAGGACTCCGGCATGCCCCGCCACTACCGCGAGGCACCGCTGCTGTCGATCTGGGAGGGCTCGGGGAACGTCAACGCCCTGGACGTCCTGCGCGCGTTGACGCGCGAACCGGGGACCGCGGAGGCGCTGTTCGGTGAACTCGCCCTGGCGCGCGGGGCGGACGCCCGGCTGGACGCGGCCGTCGCGCGGCTGCGGTCCGACCTCGGCGCGGCGACCCCGTCCGGGGCCCGCCGGCTGGTGGAGCGGATAGCCCTCACCCTCCAGGCCTCCCTCCTGGTCCGGTACGCCCCGCCCGCGGTGGCGGACGCGTTCTGCGCGACCCGGCTCGGCGGCGACTGGGGCCACGCCTTCGGCACCCTTCCCGACGGGGCCGATGTCGGCGCGATCCTGGAGCGGAGCCTTCCCGCAGGACTTCCCGCCATGAACTGAGCTTCCTCACCTGTGAGTTGTCGCCGGATTCCGCTTCGTTGTCGGTGACGTGGTGCAGACTCGTGACCGGTTGGCACTTCCGACACTCCGTCCGGGGGAGGACACCGTGTTCACGGGGATCGACCGCGTCGACTGGGCGGCGCTGCGCCATGCCCACGGCAGCGCGGAGGACGTGCCCGGACTCCTCAGGGGGCTCGCCTCCGAGGAGCCCGGGACACGGCACGGCGCGCTGGACGGGCTGTACGACGCGGTGCACGGCGAGGGCAGGGTGTACGACGCGACGCTCGCCTGTGTTCCGTTTCTGCTCGCGCTGGCCGCCGACGAGCGCGTACCGGAGCGGGGTGGGCTGGTGGAGTTGCTGGTCAGCATCGGGACGGCGACGACCGGGGCCGGCGCCGCCGTGGGGGCGGGCGGCGAGGTGTTCGCCCGGCTGACCGGGGATCCGGACCCGGAGGTGCGGCGCGCGGCGGCGGGAGCGCTCGTACGGTTCCTGGACGAACCGGCGCGGGTGCTGGGGCTGTTGCGGCGGCGGCTCGCGGTGGAACGCGAGGACCGGCTGGTGATCTCGCTGGTCGAGTGTCTCGGCGAGTTCGCGCGCCGGTGCTCCGGCGGGAGCGGCGAGGCGGTGGAACTGCTGGCCGGGCTGAGCGCCGCTCCGTACCGGCCGGGGTCCCGGCTGGCCGCGCTGGGGCAGCTCGCCGCCCACGCTCCCGGGCGGCTTCCGGCCGACCTGGTACCCACGGTTCTGGGGCTCCTGGAGGAGCGCGCCGGGGATCGCGCCCGCCACGCGCGCGTACCGGCGGACGGGGCGGCGTACTCGCTGGCCGACCGGCTGCGCCGGCTGGCCCCCTCCGACGAGGAGGGCGCCCGGCTGCTGCGCACGCTGCACACCGCGCTCGACGACCGGCTGACCGACCGGATCGCCCTGCTGCACGGGCAGCTGACGGGGCCGGTCCCGGCCGACCGGTACTCCGCGCTGCCGCTGTGCGCCGCGCTGTTCCGGGAGTGGCGGGGCGATCACCGTGCGACGGTGGCGCTCATCGGCGAGGGCCTGCGGGGCACGGTGGACGGGGAGCGGGACCGGTGGTGCGACACCGCCGTGTCGGTCCTGGAGTCCCTGTTCGCGCTGGCCGCCCCGGCCGCCGACGGCCTCCACGCGCGCGTGGTCGCACGGCCCGACCTGTGGGTGCGGCGGTGGCCGCCCGAGGCGCCGGCGCTGGGGGCGCCGCTGCGGGCCCTGGCCCGGGCCGGGGATCCACGCGCGGTCCCGGTGCTGGCCCGGCTGGCGGAGGAACCCGTCCCGCCCCGGGACCTGGGTTCCGTCGTCGTCCACCTGGGTGCCCGCGCGGCCCCGCTGGCACCGGCCCTGCGGCGGGCGCTCGCGGCGACACCGCCGGGTGCGCCCGAGAGGGCGCTGCCCCTGGTGGCGGCGGTGGGGGTGTTACGGGACGGGGAGGCCGTGCCGTCGCTGCTGCGGTTGCTGAAGGACGTACCGGAGTACCAGGAGGGCGAGCACGCGCTCGCCGTGGTGGACGCCCTGTGGTCGATCGAGGGCGACGCGGGGGCGGTGCTGCCCGTCCTGCTGCGGGAGGCGGCGCGCGGGGACTCCCGGTGCCGGGCGCGCGCCGCCCGCGGTCTGGGGCGGCTCGGCGGTGCCGCGCGTGCGGCCCTCCCCGTGCTGCGCGCCATGGCGGCCCCCGGGCGCCCCGGACCGGAGCGGACGGCCGCCGCCTGTGCGGTGGCCCGGGTCACCCGGGAGGTGGAGCCGGGCGACGCCGCGCTCCTGCGCGCCGCCTGGGCCGGGCACCCGCACACGCGCGTGGACATCGCCGCCTGTCTGGCAGCCCTCGGCCCCGGCGCGGCGCCCCTGCGGGACCTCGCCGCGGCGGAGCTCGCCGCACCCCGCCGGCACACCGCCCGCCCGGACGGCCACGGCAGTCATGACATCCCGAGGGACGAGGAGCTGCTGCGGCTGTGCCGGGAGGTGGTGAGCGGATCGGCGTAGGAGCGTGCGGCGGCTGCCGGTCAGCTCATCGGGCGGCGGCCCCGGAGGGCGTCGAAGCGGGCCCAGTCGGTGTCCCACTGTTCGATGCGGCGCTGTTCCAGACGTCCGCGCAGCAGCCGGCCGCCCGCGAAGGGCAGCGCCGCCGCGGCCACACCGGCCAGGCCGCCCACCATGGCGGAGCGGAGCCGGGCCTGGGCGGGGGTGGCGGGCTGGGTGACCAGGCGGCCTTGGCGGTCCGTCCAGACGGTGACCGGTGTGCCGGCGGGGCTGCCGGTCTCGACTCTGACCTGACCGGTGTGCGCGGAGCCGTCCGGGCCGGTCCAGGAGACCTTCGCCCAGACCATGTCGCCGCCGGCCGCGCCGGACTGCCGGCCGGCCTTGCCCGGCGCCGGTTCGGTCAGCCGGGCCTCCAGGGGACGCCACTCGACGCGCTCCCTGGCCAGCCCGTGTTCGACGGACCCGGCGGCCCCCCATCCCGCCAGGACCCCGACGAGGACGGTCAGTGCCCAGGCACCGAGCACGACCCAGGCCTCCACCGCGTCGGCGCGACGCCTGAGCGGGTTGCGCCGCCAGCGCCACAGCCACACCTTCGGACCACGGAACGCCATCGAAGGCTTCCTCCTCATGAGCGCACGAACATCCTTGGACCGCCCTCCCATACGGGGCAGGCGGTCCGGATGCTCAGGGCTAGTCCCTCGTCCCGGGGACCGCACGCGTCCCGGGGCCCCGCTCGGGCGTCCGTCCGACCCGGGTCAGGAAGCCCCGGCCTGGACCGGCACGACCGCTGTGACCTGCGGTGACGGGCTGTCCGGAGGTGACTGTCAGTGGCGGGGTGCAGACTGGCCGGTGTCCGGGACAACGAGGTCGAGGACACATCGGAGGAGAGCGGCATGACCGAGGTGATGCTCGCCGTGGGCACGCGCAAGGGCCTGTTCATCGGGCGCCGGCGCGGCAGCACATGGGAGTTCGACGAATCCCCGTACTTCAACGCACAGGCGATCTATTCGGTCGCCATCGACACGCGCGGCGACCGGCCGAGGCTGCTGGCCGGCGGTGACAGCGCGCACTGGGGCCCGTCGGTGTTCCACTCCGACGACCTCGGCCGGACCTGGACCGAACCGGCCACGCCCGCCGTCAGGTTCCCGCAGGACACGGAGGCCTCCCTGGAGCGGGTGTGGCAGCTGCACCCGGCGGCGGCCGAGCCCGACGTGGTCTACGCGGGGACGGAACCGGCGGCGCTGTACCGCTCGGAGGACCGCGGGGAGACCTTCGAGCTGGTCCGCCCGCTGTGGGAGCATCCGACGCGCTCGAAGTGGGTGCCGGGCGGCGGCGGGGAGGGCCTGCACACCGTCCTGACCGACCGGCGCGACCCCGACGCGGTGACGGTGGCGGTGTCCACGGCCGGGGTCTTCCGCAGCACCGACGGCGGGGCGAGCTGGGAGCCCTCCAACTCCGGTGTCTCGGCGGTGTTCCTGCCGGATCCGCACCCGGAGTTCGGCCAGTGCGTGCACAAGATCGCCCAGGACGCGGCCACCCCGGACCGGCTCTATCTGCAGAACCACTGGGGGGTCTACCGCAGCGACGACACCGGCCGGAACTGGACGGACATCGGCGCGGGCCTGCCCTCCACGTTCGGCTTCGCGGCCGCCGCCCATCCCACGCGCGGGGACACGGCGTACGTCTTCCCGATCAACGCCGACGCGGACCGGGTCCCCGCCGGCCACCGGTGCCGGGTGTTCCGTACGGCGGACGCGGGCGCAAGCTGGGAGCCGCTCACGGCGGGCCTGCCGCAGGAGGACCACTACGGCACGGTGCTGCGCGACGCGCTGTGCACGGACGACGCGGATCCGGCGGGCGTGTACTTCGGCAACCGCAACGGCGAGGTGTTCGCCTCGGCCGACGACGGCGACAGCTGGCGGCAGTTGGCGTCCCATCTGCCCGACGTGCTCTGTGTGCGGGCCGCGGTGATCGGATGAGTCCGGTGGGGGGATCATGGGGCGTTGGCCACCGGTTGATCATCGCCGTGTGTACGGCAGTAGGGTGACGCCCGTGGCACCACGACCCTTGCATGAAATCGTCGAACCGGGCTGGGCGAAGGCCCTGGAACCGGTGGCCGGACAGATCGCCGGGATGGGCGACTTCCTGCGCGCGGAGATCGCCGCGGGACGCACCTACCTCCCGGCCGGACAGAACGTTCTCCGGGCCTTCCAGCAGCCCTTCGACGACGTTCGCGTCCTGATCGTCGGACAGGATCCCTACCCCACGCCGGGGCACGCGGTGGGACTGTCCTTCTCGGTCGCGCCGGACGTCCGCCCGCTGCCCGGCAGCCTGATCAACATCTATCGGGAGATGAACTCCGACCTCGGCCTGCCCGAGCCCTCCAACGGCGATCTGACGCCGTGGACGCGGCAGGGCGTGCTCCTGCTCAACAGGGCGCTCACCACGGCCCCGCGCAAGCCCGGCGCACACCGCGACAAGGGCTGGGAGGCGGTCACCGAGCAGGCGATACGCGCGCTGGCGGCGCGCGGCAAGCCGCTGGTGTCCATCCTGTGGGGCCGGGACGCCCGCAATCTGCGTCCGCTGCTGGGCGATCTGCCCTCGGTGGAGTCCGCGCACCCCTCCCCCATGTCGGCGGACCGCGGCTTCTTCGGCTCGCGGCCGTTCAGCCGGGCCAACGACCTGCTGGTCCGGCAGGGAGGTCAGCCGGTGGACTGGCAACTGCCGTGACCGTCCCCGCGGATCCGGAGCGCCGCCACGGCATCCTCGCCGTGGACTCGGGCGGCTCGGGTCTGCGGGTGGCCGTGGGCACCGCCGGGGCAGGTGCCCTGGCCGGGCGTTCCTCGCCGGTGCCGGTGCGCACCGGGGAGCGGGGCATCGATCCCGGGGATCTGATGGACCGACTGGTGCCGATGGTGCGGGCGTTGACAGCGGAGACCGGGGTCGCGGGACTGACCACGGCCGTCGTGGGCGCGGCCGGACTGGCCACCCTGGGCGACGGACTGCGGGCCGAACTCCCGGACGCCCTCACGCGCGCGTTCGGCGTCCGGACGACCGCGCTGGCCGCCGACGCCGTGACCGCGTACACCGGCGCGCTCGGTGCGCGGCCGGGCGCCGTGGTCGCCGCCGGCACCGGTCTGATCGCGATCGGCACGGATCTGACGGGCTGGCAGCGGGCGGACGGCTGGGGCCATCTGCTGGGCGACTGCGGCGGCGGCGCCTGGATCGGACGGGCGGGACTGGAGGCCGCGCTGCGCGCCCACGACGGGCGACCGGGCGGCTCGGCCCGGCTGCTGGCCCGCGCCGAGGAGCGGTTCGGGCCGGTGCCCGGGCTGCCGGGCCGGCTCTACCCGCGGCCGGACCGGGCGGCCGTCCTCGCCTCCTTCGCGCCCGACGTGGCCGCGTGCGCCGCGCACGACCCGGTGGCCTCGGACATCCTGCGGGCGGCGGCAGGGCACATCGCCGAGTCGGCCGCCGCGGTCTGCCCGCCGGACGGGAACCCCCCGTTCGCCCTCACCGGGGGCCTGGTGGGACTGGGTGAGCCCCTCCTCGTACCCCTGGCGGAGGAAGTCGCCCGGCTGCTGCCGCACGCGCGGCGGGTGGAGGCCGAGGGGGATCCGCTGCACGGCGGGGTGCGGATCGCCGCCGATCTGGCCGAAGGCCGACTCGCGCTGCCGGTCGACGGGTTGCTCCTGTCGGTGACGCGTCGCACGTAGGCGTGGGGTCGGGCGGGTGCGTAGGGGACGTACGGAATGAAACGTACGGAACAAGTCGTACAGCGTTACCCAAAAGAGGGATTGCTCTCTTCGAGGGCAAGTCGCCCGGAAAACACGCTGATCACTTCTGATCCGTACGTAACTCATCAGACAAAACCGGACGGATACCGCTCACCTGCACCCTCCCCGAACAGGGGAGCCCAGGAAACAAGTAACATGCGGCGCCATGAGCTCCCCCACTGGGCCCGCGTCCGGCCTGCCCGTACGAATGCCGCGCCCCCGCCAGCCCGGGCGGCACCGGCGACCCGAGCCGTTGGCGGCTCCCGAAGGCGCGCCCGCGCTCGTTCTCGCGGTGCCGGGCACCCCGAGCGCTGCCACCCGCGGCATCGCCGAGGAGACCGTGAGCATCGCCCGCTCCGAGCTCCCCGGTCTCGACGCCCGCATCGGTTACCTGGACGGGGACGACGCCGAGTTCCCCGCGCTCCAGTCCGTCCTCGCGCACGCCGCCGAGGAGCGCACCGCCCGCTACGAGCAGGCCCGCGCCGCCGGTCACGACGTCAAGGAGCCGGACGGCCCCGTCGGCGTCGTCGTGCCGCTGCTGGCCGGCCCCGACAGCGCGCTGCTGCGCCAGGTCCGCCAGGCCGTGATGGAGAGCCGGGTCGCCGCCGATCTGACCGATGTCCTCGGCCCGCACCCGCTCCTCGCCGAGGCGCTGCACGTGCGGCTGTCCGAGGCCGGTCTGGCCCGCGCGGACCGGGCCCGGCTGTTCACCGTGGCGACCGCCGCGGACGGCATCATCCTGGCCTCCGTGGGCGGCGACGAGGCCGTGCAGGCCGCCGGGATCACCGGCATGCTGCTCGCCGCGCGTCTCGCCGTACCGGTGATGGCCGCCGCGCTCGACCAGGAGGGCTCCATCGCCTCCGTGGCCGAGCAGCTGCGCTCCTCCGGCTCCCAGCAGCTCGCGCTCGCGCCGTACCTGATCGGCCCGGAGATCGACGCCGCGCTGGTCGAGGAGGCCGCGAAGGAAGCGGACTGCGCCGCCGCCGAGGCGCTCGGCGCCTACCCGGCGATCGGCAAGCTCGCGCTGGCCAAGTACACGACCGCCCTGGGCATCGCCCCACCGCAGCAGCAGGGCGCGCCGGTCCGCTGACCGACCGGCCATCAAGGACGCCGCACGACTGTCAAGGACGCCGCACGACGCGAAAGGGCCCGCTCCGCAAGAGGAGCGGGCCCTTCGCCGTGCCGGGGGCAGTCTGCGCGCAGGGCCGAGGGCCGACCCAGGACCACGCAGGAGGCGGCCCGCAGCGGCAGTGAACCCGCACGTCCGCGCAGACTGGTGGCCGGGGCACGGGTGAACCACGAGAGCGGCACCCCCTTCGCCCTGCCATCCGCACCGAAGAGGGCGCGCGACGGTCAGGACCCAGGGCCACGCCGAAGGCGGCCCCTAGCGGCAGCGAACCTGCACGCCCGCACAGGCCGGTGACCGAGCCACGGGTGAACCACGAGAGCGGCGCCCCCTTCGCCGTGCCATCCGCACCGAAGAGGGCGAGCGACGCTCAGGACCCAGGACCACGCCGAAGGCGGCCCCTAGCGGCAGCGAACCTGCACGCCCGCACAGGCCGGTGGCCGAGCCACGGGAGAAGCACGAGAGCGGCGCCCCCCTTCGCCCTGCCATCGGCACCAAAGAGGGCGAGCCACGCTCAGAACGCAACCCAGGGTCAGCCCAGGACCACGCAGGAGGCGGCCGGCAGCGGCAGGGAGCCTGCGCGGTGGGGCAGGCCCGTGGTGGGGTCGAGGGTGAACCACGTGACGTCGCCGGAGCGCTCGTTGGCGACGTAGAGGACCCTGCCGCAGGCGGAGACGGCCAGGTCTCTCGGCCAGTGGCCCCCGCAGGGCACCGTCCCGGCCGGCCGCAGCGCGTCGCCCTCCCCCTCGACGGCGAACACGGACAGCACGTCCTCGCCCCGCGTGGCGGTCCACACGAAGCGGCCGTCCGGCGCGACGGCGATGCCCGAGGGGTAGGCGTCCCCGTCGGGGGCGCCGGGCAGCACCGGCAGCTCCGCCAGGGGCTTCAGGGAGCCGTCGAGGGCGTCCCAGCGGCACACCGTGACGGTCGGGGTGAGTTCGTTGACGACGTAGGCGTACGAGCCGTCGGGATGGAAGGCGAGGTGGCGCGGCCCCGAGCCGGGGCGCAGGGCGTGCTCGCGGTGCAGGACGGGCGTGCCGTCACGCAGGGCGCACACCCGCACCGAGTCCGTCCCGAGGTCCACGCTGACCGCCCAGCGCCCGCTGGCGTCGGCCTGCACCTGGTGGGCGTGCGGCCCCTGCTGGCGGCGGGTGTGCGGGCCGGAGCCCGTGTGGTGCAGGACCCCGGATGCGGTCCGGGCGAGGGCGCCGTCCGCGCGGACGGGGACGGCGGTGACGCTGCCGGAGCCGTAGTTCGCGGTCAGGACGTGCCCGTCGAACAGGCCGAGGTGGGTGGGCCCGCTGCCGCCGACCGGCACGGGCGCTCCGGCCGCCTCCGGCAGGTCGCCGGTGACGCGGTACGCGGCCACCGCGCCCTCGGCCGTCTCGCTGACCGCGTAGAGCGTGCCGCCGTCGGGCGACAGGGCCAGATAGGAGGGGTCGGGCAGCGCGTCGAGGCTGCTGAGGGCGGTGAGCGCCCCGCTGTCAGGGTCCACGGCGGCGGTCACGATGCCGGGCCCGCCGGCCGCCGTGAACGAGCCGATGAACGCACGCCGGGTCCGTCCGCCGAGGTCTGCCACCGCTGTCCCCTCTCGGTCGCTGCTGTTCGGGGTGACGGTAGCAGTTGATCAGCGCAGGTCTAGACCAGACCCGCGCCGAAACGTCACGCCCCGACCAGTGGCGATCCGACCAGTGGCGATCCGGACGGGGTCCGCAACGGCTGGGCCAGTTCCGCCAGGGCGTGCTCCAGGCCGTGCAGGTGGGCCAGGGCGGGCTCGGCGACCGGGGGCCGTTCCACGGGGGCCGCCGCGGCGCTCTCGCCGTCCGTGAGGGCTTCCACGGCCGCCTGGACGCGCCAGCAGGCCGCGGCCAGCCGGGCGTCGTGCGAGGCCTCGGGGTCGGCGGCGACGGCGGCCAGACCGCGGCTCTCGCGGGCGCAGGCGTCCAGCAGGGCCAGCACCCGGCGGGCGCGCCGCTTGCGGCCGAGCATCGGGTTCAGCGGGTGCACGAGCGGCGCGACGGCGAGCCGGACCCGGCCGAGCAGCCGCTCCAGCTCGGCGGCCCGCCCGGCGGGGTCGGCGAACGGGTCGCCCGCGAGACGGGCGGCGGCCTCGGCGGTGCAGGCGTGGACACAGCGCAGGGCGCGCTGGATCCAGGCGTCGGTGATCGTGTGCGTGGTGACCGGCAGGACGAACAGCACGGCCAGCGCGGCGCCGAGCGCGCCCACCCCCGTCTCGGCAAGCCGGAGCGCCAGCAGCCCGGGGCCGAGGACGCCGAGAAGGCCGTAGAGCAGTTCGGCGAGCAGGGTCACCCAGAGCATCATCCAGGTGTAGGAGACGGCGGCCGTGTAGAAGATGCCGAAGACCGAGACGGCGACCAGGGCGGTGGTGAGGGCCGGGGCGCCGTGCACGGGGACCGCGACCAGGAGTCCGAGTCCGATGCCGATCACCGTGCCGAGGACCCGGCGGAAGCCGCGCACCAGGGTCTCGCCGCGCGAGGCGGTGTTGACGAAGATCCACCAGGTGGCGCCGACGGCCCAGTACCAGCGCTGCCCGGAGACGAGCTGGCCGAGGACGAGGGCGAAGCCCGCTCCGGCGGTCGCCTGGACGGCCTGGCGGGTGGTGACCCGGGCCAGGCCGCGGCCGCCCGGCGGGGCGGGCACCGGTGCCGGGGGCGTGCGGCGTTCGTAGCACCACGCCCCGAAGCGGACCGCCGCGGCGGCCGTCAGGGACAGCGCGAGGGAGGCGTACAGCTCGGGGAGCTGTCCGGTCGTCGCGTGCAGGAACTGCGCGACGAAGAACATCATGAACGCGAAGACGCCCAGGCTGTGCCCGCGCGGCCCCCAGCGGCGGGCGTACACGCCGGCGCCGATGACGGCGAGGAAGGTGAGGTCACGGGCCACGGGGTGGCCGTGCAGGACGGCCGCCGCGGTGAGGACGGGCAGGCCCACGGCGGGCAGCAGCGCGGTGGTGACCGCCTGGCCGCGCACGGAGGCGTCCGTGACGGTGAACAGGGCGAGCAGGGCCGCGAGGCCGCCGGTGACGATGCCGGGGAGCGCATGCCCGGCGAGACCGCACGCGACGACGGCCAGGCCGATGCCCAGGACGGCCCGGGCGGCGAAGCGCAGCCGGAGCCGCCCCGGGTCCGGAGCCGTGAACACCCTCTTCAGCACTGTTTCCCACCCCTGTCGGACGCCCGCACGAAAAAGGCGCCGCGGGGTCCGCAGCGCCATTGACGCGTCCATAGGAACATCCGGTCGGCAGATGGTTCAACAGGCTCCGTTCTCGCTGGACCAATGGCGCAGTGGCGGCTTCCCTCCGTCGGCCGACGGGGTGCCATCGGACCATCGGGGCGCCGATTCACCGGTCGGCCGCCGTGCGCAGGGCGCGCAGCACGTCGGCGTCGGTGAGCTGGTCGAAGTCGTCGTACCAGAGGCCGACGGCCATGAAGGCGGTCGGCCGGTGCAGGCAGATCACGTCGTCCGCCTCGGACCGCAGCAGGGCGACCGCCTCCGGGGCGCCGACCGGGACGGCCAGGACGGTGCGCCGGGGCCCCTCGCGCCGCAGGGAGCGCAGGGCGGCGCGGGCCGTGGCCCCGGTGGCGAGACCGTCGTCGACCACGATCGCGGTGCGTCCGCGCAGGTCGGGGGCGGGACGGCCCTCGCGGTAGAGCAGCTCGCGGCGGTGGAGTTCGGCGCGCTCGCGCTCCACCACCGGGGCGAGGTCACGCTCGGTGAGGCCGAGTCCGTGCAGGGTGGCCTCGTCGAAGAGCGGCTCGGCGTCGCCGACGAGCGCGCCGACGCCGAGTTCCGGCTGGAACGGCGCGCCGATCTTCCGTACGACGAGCACGTCGAGCGGCGCGTCCAGGGCGCGGGCGACCTCCTCGGCGACGGCGACACCGCCCCGGGGCAGGGCGAGGACGACGGGGTCGGGCAGTTCCCCGTTCTCCTGCCGGGCCCGCAGCACCTCGGCGAGCACGCGTCCGGCCCGGGCGCGGTCAGGGAACTGCATGGCGACCACCCCTTCCGCCCCGGCGGTCCCCTGCTGCCGGCCGCGGCGGCGGCAACCGATCGGCGCACCACCGCTCGGCCACCCCGGCGACCTGCTCCAGCGCGCCGGGCTCCTCGAACAGATGGGTGGCTCCCGGGACGACGTGGAGGGTGCACGGCCCTCGCAGCCGCGGGGCCGCCTCCTCGTTGAGCCGCAGCACCTCCGGGTCCCGGCCGCCCACGATCAGCAGCACCGGCACCCGTACGGCGTCCAGGGCGGCCTCGGCCAGGTCGGGCCGGCCGCCCCGGGAGACCACGGTCAGCACCCGGCCGGGCCGCTCGGCCGCGGCCGTCAGCGCCGCCGCCGCGCCGGTGCTGGCGCCGAACAGGACGACGGGGAGCGCCCCGGTGTCGGGCCGTGCGCCAAGCCAGTCGAGGACGGCGACCACGCGCCGGCCCAGCAGCGGTATGGCGAAGCGGTACTCGCCCGTCGACGCGTCGGCGCGTTCCTCGGGCTCGGTGAGCAGGTCGATCAGCAGGGTGCCGAGGCCTCCGGTGCGCAGTGCGGCGGCGACCCTGCGGTTGCGCGGGCTGTGCCGGGAGCTCCCGCTGCCGTGGGCGAAGAGCACCACGGCCCGGGCGTGCTCCGGTACGAGGAGGTCACCCGTGAGCGCCGCGCCGTCGACGGGTACCCGGACCGGCTGGGAGATCATCACCGTCTTCTTCCCCGGGACGGCGGCGGCGTCGCGCGTGCCTCCCCCGGCGTCCGCACGGGTCCCGTGTATCCAGCATGGCACCGGTCGGGCGGGGTTACCGTGGGGGCGTGGACGGCGGCGTCGTGACGCTGTTCCTGTGCGGCGATGTGATGCTCGGGCGCGGCGTCGATCAGGTCCTGGCGCATCCGGGCAGTCCCCGGCTGCGGGAGGACTGGGTCACGGACGCGCGGGAGTACGTGCGGCTCGCGGAGGCGGCGCACGGACCGGTCCCGGCGCCCGTGGGTCCCTCCTGGCCGTGGGGCGAGGCGCTGCGGGTGCTGGAGGAGAGCGGCCCGGACGTGCGGGTGGTGAACCTGGAGACGTCGGTCACGCGCTGTGACGCGTTCGCGCCCGGCAAGGCGATCCACTACCGGATGCATCCGGCCAACCTGGCGGCGCTGACGGTGGTCCGGCCCGACGTCTGTGTGCTGGCCAACAACCATGTGCTGGACTTCGGGCGGCCCGGTCTGGCGGAGACGCTCGGCGCGCTGGCCGGTGCGGGGCTGCGGGCGGCGGGGGCGGGGCAGGATCCGGACGAGGCCTACGCGCCCGCCGCGGTGCCCGTGCCGGGCGGCGGCCGGGTGCTGGTGTTCGCGCTGGGGGCGCTCTCCGGCGGGATCCCGCCGGACTGGGCGGCGAGCCCGACCGTGGCCGGGGTCGCCTTTCTGCCCGAGGCGTCGGCGGCCACGGCCGCCGCGGTGGTCCGTCAGGTGCGGCGGACGCGGCGCGCGGGGGATCTCGTGGTCGTGTCGGTGCACTGGGGCTCCAACTGGGGGTACCGGGTGCCCCGCGACCACACCCGGTTCGCGCATGCCCTGGTCGACGGCGGTGTCGACCTGGTCCACGGGCACTCCTCCCACCATCCGCGCGCCGTCGAGGTCTACCGCGGTCACCTCGTGCTGTACGGCTGCGGGGACTTCATCGACGACTACGAGGGCATCTCCGGCCACCCGGAGTACCGCGACGACCTGCGGATCGCGTTCCTCGTCCGGCTCGCCGCGGACACCGGTCGGCTCGCGGGGCTGCGGATGGTGCCGCTGCGGGCCCGCCGGCTGCGCCTGGAGCCGGCGCCCGCGGCGGACCGGGCCTGGCTGCGGGCGACCGTGGACCGGATCAGCCCGGGGGTCCGGGTCACCGGGGCCCCGGACGGCTCGCTCACCGTGGCGCACCCGGCCCTCGCGCACGGGCCGGCGGCGGGCTCGTGAGCCGTCCGGCCGGGCCGTTGGTACAGTCGGCGAAGATCGGTGCCGTACTCGGCGAAGATCAGTGCCGCACGAGGAGGCCGGGCGCCATGGCCGTCGACGAGCTGGACACCCGCATCCTGCGGCTGCTGCTCGAACAGCCGCGCACCAGCGTGCGGGAGTACGCGAGGATCCTCGGCGTCGCCCGCGGCACCCTCCAGGCCCGGCTGGACCGGCTGGAGCGGGACGGGGTGATCACCGGCACCGGCCCCTCGCTCTCCCCTGCGGCTCTCGGTCATCCGGTGCTCGCGTTCGTGCACATCGAGGTCACCCAGGGCCATCTCGACGACGTGGGCGACGCGCTGGCCGCGGTACCGGAGATCGTCGAGGCCTTCTCGATCACGGGCGGCGGGGATCTGCTCACCCGGGTGGTGGCGCGGGACAACGCGCATCTGGAGGACGTGATCCAGAAGCTGATCAGCCTCCCCGGAGTGGTCCGCACCCGGACCGAGGTCGCGCTGCGCGAGCGCGTGCCGTACCGGCTGCTGCCGCTGGTGGAGTCGATCGGCCGCACGGCCCGGAACTGACTCTCTCAACTTTCGATCGTGTCAGGCCCGTTGACGCCCTCCCGTCCCCCTTCTAACGTCTGGTCGACCATCCGCACGCCGTTCGCAATTTCGAACAAACGGTTGCGAACACACCCCCCTTGTGGATTCAGAGGAGCAGTACATGGCACCTCCCCTCAGCAGACGGACCCTCCTCCGGAGCGCGATCCTCGCCGCCGCCGTCCCCGGTGCCGGCGCGGCGGTGGCCCCCGCCGCCTCGGCGGCCACGCTGCCGCCGCCGGCCTCCTGGGCGCTCCAGCCCTTCGCGCTCAAGGACGTGGCCCTCGGCACCGGGATCTTCGCCACCAAGCGGAAGTTGATGCTCGATCACGCCCGCGGCTACGACGTCAACCGGCTGCTCCAGGTCTTCCGGGCCAACGCCGGCCTCTCCACGCTGGGCGCGGTCGCTCCGGGCGGCTGGGAGGGGCTCGACGGCGAGGCCAACGGCAATCTGCGCGGGCACTACACCGGGCACTTCCTGACCATGCTGGCGCAGGCGTACGCGAGCACCGGCGAGCAGGTGTTCGCCGACCGGATCGCGACCGTGGTCGGCGCGCTGACCGAGGTCCGCGCGGCCCTGCGCACGGACCCGAAGATGCTCGCCGTCACCGGCAGGTGGGGCGGTGCGCTGGAGCTGGTGCGCGGCTCCTACCAGTACGTCGACCTGCCTGCCACGGTGCTGAACGGCGCCTCCGCGATCACCCTGGCGACGTGGGTGAAGCCCACCCACGACGCCAACTGGCAGCGGGTGTTCGACTTCGGGAACAACACCACCCGGTACATGTACCTGGCGAGCCGCAACGCGAGCGGTGTGCCCCGGTTCGCCATCACGACCGGCGGCGCGGGCGGCGAGCAGGGTCTCAACGGCACGGCCGCGCTGCCGCTGAACCAGTGGAGCCACCTCGCGGTGACCCTCTCGGGCAGCACCGGCACCCTGTACGTCAACGGCACGGCCGTCGCCACGAACACGGCGATGACCCTCACCCCGGCGACGCTCGGCACGCTCACCAACAACTGGCTGGGCCGCTCGAACTACTCCGGCGACCCCCTGTACGCCGGCTGCCACGACGAGTTCAACGTGTGGTCGCGGGTGCTCACCCAGGCCGAGATCGCCTCGCTTCAGACCAACGAGGCCAAGCTCTCCTCGGCCGGACTCGGCAACCTCGCGTCGTACTGGTTCCAGGCCACCGCCGGCGGCACCTTCCCGGACGCCTCGGGCCGGGGCCTGACCGCCACCCTGAAGCGCACCTGGGGCGGGCCCAGCCACCCCGGGTTCCTGGCGGCGTACCCGGAGACGCAGTTCATCCTGCTGGAGTCGATGACCGGCAGCGACTACACCAAGGTCTGGGCGCCGTACTACACCGCGCACAAGATCCTGCGCGGTCTGCTGGACGCCTACGTCGCCACCGACGACGCCCGCGCACTCGACCTCGCGTCCGGCATGGGCGACTGGATGTACTCCCGGCTGTCGGTGCTCTCCGAGGCGACGCTCCAGCGGATGTGGGGGCTGTTCTCCAGCGGGGAGTTCGGCGGGATCGTCGAGGCGATCGTCGATCTGCACGCGTTCACCGGGAAGGCCGAACACCTGGCGCTGGCCAAGCTGTTCGACCTCGACTCGCTGATCGACGCGTGCGCCGCCAACACCGACACGCTCGACGGGCTGCACGCCAACCAGCACATCCCGATCTTCACCGGGCTGCTCAGGCTGTACGACGCGACGGGCGAGACCCGGTACCTGACCGCCGCGAAGAACTTCTGGGGCATGGTCGTACCGCACCGCATGTACGGCATCGGCGGCACCAGCACCGGGGAGTTCTGGAAGGCGCGGGACAGCATCGCGGGCACGATCAGCGCCACGAACGCGGAGACCTGCTGCGCGTACAACCTGCTCAAGCTGAGCCGGACGCTGTTCTTCCACGAGCAGACCCCGGCCTACATGGACTACTACGAGCGGACCCTGCTCAACCAGGTCCTCGGCTCCAAGCAGGACACCGCCGACGCGGAGAAGCCGCTCGTCACCTACTTCATCGGGCTCACCCCCGGCCATGTCCGCGACTACACGCCCAAGCAGGGCACCACCTGCTGCGAGGGCACCGGCATGGAGAGCGCCACCAAGTACCAGGACTCGGTGTACTTCAAGGCCGCCGACGGCAGCGCGCTGTACGTCAACCTCTACAGCCCGTCCACGCTGACCTGGGCCGAGAAGGGCGTCACGGTCACCCAGACCACCGCCTACCCGGTGGAGCAGGGCACGACGCTCACCTTCGGCGGGAGCAGCGCCGCCTTCGGGCTCAAGCTGCGGGTGCCGTCCTGGGCGACCGCCGGGTTCCAGGTGACGGTCAACGGCAGCGCGGTGAGCGGCACTCCGGTCGCCGGGAGCTACTTCACGGTGTCCCGCACCTGGAGTCCCGGTGACGTCGTACGGGTCACCGTGCCGTTCCGGCTGCGCGTCGAGAAGGCCCTGGACGACCCGTCGTTGCAGACGCTGTTCTACGGCCCGGTCAACCTTGTCGCCCGCAACTCCTCCACGAGCTACCTGCAGTTCGGGCTGTACGCCAACGCGGCGCTCTCCGGCGATCTGCTGCCCACGCTGACGCCGGTGAGCGGGAAGTCCCTCCACTACACGCTGAACGGCACCGAGTTCGCCCCGTTCTTCGAGGGCACGGAGGACCCGACGCACGCCTACGTCCGTCGCTCGGAGCCGAAGGCGGTCTTCGGGACCGTCGACTCCGGGGTCGCCAATCCCGCGAAGCCGGACGGCACCACGCTGCTCGACGAGGTGTGGGCGTCGGCCCCGTTCGCCTCCAAGGAGGCGCTCGTCGCGCGCGTGCGGACAGTGGTGGACGCCTGGGTGACCGCGGGGCTGCTGGCGTCGGCGGACGGGGAGAGGGTGGTGAGCACCGCAGGCACCGCGACTTACGTGTCCTGAGCGGCCGAGCACGGGGGCCGCGACCACCGGCGGGGCTTGCCGCCGGTAGCGCGGGCCCAGAACCAGCGACGAGGCTGCCGGCGGCGCCGCCGCGCCAAGACCAACGGCGAGGCTTGCCGCCGGTGGCGCGGCACAAAACCAACCGCGAGGCACGCCACAGCCGGTTGGCGAGGCATGCCGCCACTGGTCGCGCCCCAGGACCGACGGCCAAGCTCTCCGCTACCTGGGGCGCCACGCTCGGACCAGCGGCGGGAACTCGCCCCAGCCGATCGCACGGCACGGAGGTCAACCGCGGGGCTCGCGGCAGCCGGTTGGCTGGACCTGCCGCCGCTGGTCGCGCGCCGGGACCAGCGGCCAGGTCCCCGCCGCCTGTGGCGCCGCGCTAGGACCGGCGGCGGGGCTTGCCGCCGCCGGTTCCGCGTTGGCTGCCGCCCTTCGCGCCACCGCCGCTCCTCGTGCCGCCCCCGCCGCGTGTTCCGCCGCCGCCCTTGGTACCGCCGCCGCTCTTCGCGCCACCGCCGCCCTTCGCGCCGCTCCCGCCACGTGTTCCGCCGCCGCTCTTGGCGTCGCCGCTGCGCCCGCGGGCGCCGGCGGCGGGCCTGCGGGGCTCGCGTTCCTTGGGCGGGGTCGGCTGGGCGCGGCCCCGGGTGCTGTTGACCGTGCGGCCGCGGACGATGCCGATGAGGTCCTCGACCAGGTCGGTGGTCGCCTCCTCGGGCCAGGACAGGGCGACCGCCGACTGCGGGGCGTCCACCAGCGTGCGGTAGGTGAGGTCGCGGCGGTGGTGGAGGCGGGCCAGGGACTGGGGCACGATCAGCACGCCGATGTTCGCCGCGACGAGCTCGATCGCGTCCTCCGTGGTCCGCGGGCGCTCGAAGGCGGGCTCGCCGGGCAGCTCGGACCAGCCGAGGACGTCGTCGAGGGGGTGGATCACCACCTCGTCGGCGAGATCGTCCAGGGTGATCGCCTCGGCGGCGGTGATCACATGATCCTTGGGGACCACGACGACCGTCGTCTCGGTGTAGAGGGGGATCGCGCTGAACACCGTACGGTCGACGGGCAGCCGGACGAAGGCCGCGTCGGCGCCGCCGCCGCGCAGGACGTCGGAGGCCTCGGCCGGGGACACCTGGAGCAGGGTGAGCGGGGTGCCGGGCAGGCGCTCCTCCCAGATCCGCACCCACTTGGCGGGCGTCACTCCGGGAACGTACGCGAGCCGGAACGAAGAGGAATCCGCCTGGTCGGTCATCCCGCCAGGCTACCGCCCGTGGTCAGAGGTCTCCGCGGCGGCCGATACCCTGGACCGTATGAAGTCGCAGCAGACCGCCCAGACGATGAAGCCCGCCACCGCGGCGAAGAAGCTGGGTGTGTACCTCCCCGCCACGCCCGCCGAGTTCCAGGAGGGCGTCGTCTCGCGCGCCGAGCTGAACGAGCTCCAGGCGAACCCGCCCGCCTGGCTGCGGACGCTGCGCGAGAACGGCCCGCACCCCCGTCCGGTGGTCGCGGCCAAGCTGGGCGTGTCCATCGCGGGCCTGGCCCGGGGCGGGGTGACGGAGGCGCTCACCACCGAGCAGATCGACGCGCTCAAGGACGCCAAGCCCGAGTGGCTGGAGAAGGAGCGCGGCACCCAGGCCGAGGTCCGCAAGGAGGCGGCCCGGCTGAGGAAGCGCGACGCCGAGCGCGACGCCACCGAGGACTGAGACACGACCTGAGACGCGGCGTTTCCGCAGCTCAGCGAGGTGCGCCGCGCGCGGTGAGGCCCGGGAGTCGCCTGCGGCGGTCGGTTTGACTACGATCTGGGCAGGTTCACCGAAGTGGGTGTTTCGAGGTTGCTGGGGGTTGGGATGGTTGCTGGTCGTGTGGTGCGCTTCGACAGCCAGCGGGGCTACGGGTTCATCGCGCCCGACGACGGCGGGGAGGATGTCTTCCTGCACGTCAACGACATGCTGATGCCCGAGTCGCAGGTGCGGCGGGGCATCGTCGTCGAGTTCGAGATCGAGGACGGTGAGCGCGGCCCGAAGGCGTCCGGGGTGCGGCTCGCGCGGGGCGCGGACGGCAAGCCGCTCGCGGCCGACGACGACGTGCTGTGCGATGTGCTCAGCACCGAGGAGTTCGTCCGGGACGTCACCGAGGCCCTGCTGAGCGCGGCGCCCTCCCTCACCGGGGAGCAGATCGTGCAGGTGCGCGGCGGGCTCGCGCAGTTCGCCAAGAACCACGGCTGGGTCGAGGGCTGATCCACGCCCGACGACATCGGGACCCCCGTCGACATCGACGGGGGTCCCGTCGTTTTTTCGCCTCCCGTCGAGCCCACGGACCCCGTTCTCGGCGGGGTCATGACAGGAATCTCCGCAGGTCACGCCTGTTCCACCGTCAGATCGGCCTCTGCCACGACCCGTTGTCAGTGGCCTGTTCTACAGTTCCCGTCACTTGATCGATGCGGGTGCGGGAGGCACGTATGGGGTGGGTGTCGGCCGGCGACTACGAGGTCGCCCTCGACGACGGCAAGGTGGTGTGCCGCAACGCGGCGGGGCGGGTGTTGAAGTCCGTACCGCCCAAGATCGCCGACGATCCGGCGGTGATAGGACTACGCCAGCTCGTCGAGTGGCTGGAGCGGCACGAGCAGCAGTGCCTGACCGATGTGGAGCGCTGGATGGTGCGCTCGCTGCCGGTGCCGTTCGCGGTCGTCGCCCGGGTGTGGCCCGACCCCGCCTGGCAGGCCGCGCTGCGTGACCTGGTGGTCACCGGCGCCGACGGCGAGGTGGCCGGGTTCCTGCGGGACGCCGACCCCGAGCGCGGCCTCGGACTGGTCGACCTCGACGGCGACACCGTGCGCCTCACCCCGGACCTGGTCCGGCTGCCGCACCCGGTCCTCCTCGACGACCTTGAGGACCTGCGGGAGTTCGCCGTGGAGCTCGGTGTGGAGCAGCGCGCCCAGCAGCTCTTCCGCGAGGTGTGGCACCGGCCCGCGACGCTGGACGCCGAGGGCACCTCGGTCGAGGAGTACGCGGGGGGCGCGTTCAAGGAGCAGCGGTTCCTGCACGGGCGGGTGACCCAGCTCGGCTACCGGGTGCGCGGCGGCAACGCCGTGCACTCCGTCCTGGAGGACGGGCGCACCGTCGAGGCGCGGGTGTGGGTGGGCGACTACGAGAGCTACGAGGAGTCCGAGACCGGCCCCCTGACGTTCACCGATTCCGCGGGCCGGGTGCTGAAGCTCGGTCAGGTGGGGCCGGTGGCCTGGTCGGAGGGCATGCGCATGGCGGCCGCACTGTACGCGGGGCGCGACATCGAGGACGAGGAGCGGGCGGCATGACGACGTACGACGAGAACACCGCGGGCACGCTGCTCGACGCGGGCGCGGTCCTGCCGCAGGGCAGCACGGACCGCGAGGACGCCGATACGCTCACCGTCCGCACGTACACCCACCCCGGTCTGGACGACCGGCGGATCGTCCGGCTGGTGCCGGGCACCCTCGGCGAGGCCGAGGACCTCGCCCTGGACTTCCTCGGTCTGGTCAGGGACGCGGAGGTCCCCGAGGTGGGGCAGGTGCGCCGGGTCACCCTGGGCTTCCCGGCCTGGGCGCTGGTCAACGACCCGGCCAACGGTCATCACGCGCTGGCGCTGGTCAGGGACGTCGAGCGGCTCGCGCGCCAGGCGAAGTCCCGGCCCGGCAACGCCAAGGACGGCTTCGAGGAGCTCGGCACCCGGCTCGGCCGGGCCGTGCCGCACTTCCTGCCGACGTTCTACGAGCAGGCGGCGCGGGTCTTCCTCCAGCACGAGAACACGACGTACGCCGCCGCCTTCTTCGGCAAGGCGCGCGAGGCCGAGCGGGTGCACGCGCTGACGGTGGACGAGGAGCGGCAGCGCGCCGTGTTCCTGGAGTTCGCGTTCGCGGGCGCGCTGACCGTCAAGGCGCTCAAGGAGCATGTGAAGGCGCTCGCCGCGCGGCTCAGCCCGGCCGACGCCTGGACGCAGTTCCGCCAGCTCACGGTGGAGCGGTGCGCGGCCGGCATGCCGCCCTACGCGTCGCTGCCGCAGGACGCGCGCGGGCTGATCAGGGCGGCGGGCCTCGACCGGGTCACCGAGGAGTGCGGCCTGGTCGGCGATCTGCTCGCCTCGCCCGCGGCCGTGCGGGCCCCGGCCTCCTTCTGGAACTCCTACCGGGCGACACTCGTCGTGCTCGCCGAGCGGGAGCCGCAGGTGCGCCGCCGGCTGCTGGAGATCATGCCCGCCGGTCTCGGCCGCTCGGTCGAGGACGACGAGTTCTGGCTGGCGCTGCTCGGGGAGTGCGGGGCCGACCTGCTGCTGACCGGCGAGTCCGGTGCACGGCCGGACGGGACCGACGCGGCCGAAGGGATCGAAGGGGTCGACGCGGCGGACTGGCTGACCCGCTGGGCGCTGCACCGCAAGCACGGCGCCAACATCTGCGACCGTTCCGCGGCCACCCTCGCGCTCGTGGCGAGGATGGCCCCCCGGCTGCGGGCCCAGGGCCGGCCCGTCGACATCGTCACGGGACGCTGGCACGCCGGTGCCGACCTCGACCTGCTCGACCTCTGCCTCGCCGAGGGGATCCCGCTCACGCCGCCCCCCGCTGACGAGGTCGTGTACCTCGGTCTTCAGCGCTGGCTGAGCGAGGACCGGGCCGGCCGGCGCGACCTGACGGCGACGGCGGCCGACGCACGCTTCCGGCGCCTGCTGTACACCGAGATCGGCACCCAGAGCGGCAACCGCCCGGAGGCCGCGGTACTGAAGGGGATCGCCGCCCACCCGGTGCTCAGCGACGTCCTGCGCGAGTGGCTGCGGGACGCGGCCGGGGAGCTGACCGCCGCCGTGGGCCTGCCCGCCGCGCGCGCCGCGCTGGAGCGGATGCAGCCCTTCCGCACCGTGGCCGCCGAGGTGGCCCCCGACGCCGTGGCGCGGGTCGCCGAGCACGAGGCCGCGCCGCTGCTCGGGCACACCCTGCGCGCCGGTCTCCTGGACGAGCTGGGCTGGCCCGCGCTCGACGAGGCGCTGCGCCGGATCGACACCGAGACCAAGCCCCGGCGCGACCAGGACACCACGGTGACGGTCCAGGAGGCCTGGCCCGCGCTGATCGTCCACCGGGGCCACAAGGTGTTCGTCGTCGGCCCCGACGAGATCCTGCTGGAGCACGATCTGCGGCTCCCCGTGGAGCTCGGCCAGTGGAACCGCCCGTCGTTCCGCTACACGGACGGCGAGCTGCTGGTGATGTGGCGGGAGGACGGCAAGCAGTTCGGCTACTGGTCCGCCCGCGCGGCCGATGTGTTCCCGCTCGGCGGCGAGGCGATCCCCTACTACTGGTACGGCTCCGGCAACGCGGGCGCCGCCTCGATCCCGCTGCCCGGCGGCGGCCGGGCCACCGGCGGGCGCACCCTGCACGCCGGCGACACCGTGCTGCCGCCGGGCCGCCGCATCCTGGGCGACGGCACCTCCTTCTGGCGCCAGGGACGGCAGGGCCGGCAGCAGGTGTGGCTGGAGTACGACCCGGCCACCGGCACCCACGGGCGTGCCTCGCTGCCCGCCTTCGTGCAGGGCGGTGTCCGCGAGGACGCCACGCTGAGGCAACAGGACTGCGAGGTGCTGCCGCTCCAGCCCGGACTGGAGCACAGCCCGTTCGGCACCGACGGCACGGTCCTCGGCCGCTGGGTGCGCACCGAGGGCGATGGCGCCGAGGCCCGCACGGTCGTCGGCACCCCGGACGGCCGGACCGTCGCCGTCCCGCGGAGCGGCGGGGCGTCCGGCGTTCCGCTCGGCGCGCTGCGGCTGCCGGGCGGCGCCGAGCCCGTCGTCGTGCGCAAGCAGCAGCACGTCGCGCTGTACGCGGGCGGCGACATCTCCGCCGCCGGTGAGCTGGGGTTTGTCGCGCCGATGCAGCACGGCAACGAGTTCGCCGCCGGCACCCGGTTCGTGCCGCCGGTCGAGTTCTGGCACGCGCTGCGTCCGCGCGACGAGCGGGCCTCCGCCGTGCTGCGCGCGCTGACCGACGAGCGCGTGGCCGAGGTGATGCGCGCCGGGGCCGAGGCGCTGGCGCAGCGGCAGGAGCGGCTCGCCGCGGCCGCGGCGGTCGACGGAACGGACGACGCCAAGGCGGTCGTCCCGGCAGCCGACGAGGTGCTGCGGACGGCGGTCTCGGCCGCGCTGCCCGAACTGGGCGACGAGCGGCTGGTCACCGGCGTGGCGGCGCTGGTGCGCGCCGCGCTGCGTTTCGACGAGTCGACCGCGGTGTACGTGAAGCCTCCGGCCGAGCGGCCGCAGCAGGACCCCCGCCGCACCGAGGGCATGTTCGCGGACTACAGCCCGGAGTACGGCGACGACACCACCCTGAAGGAGGCGGTGAACGGTCTGTCGGGCCTGCACGGCTGGTGGGGCGGCACCCCGCGGTGGAGCACGCTGCGGCAGATCCGCGCCGTGAACCATGTGCTGTCCGGCGGGCCCGCCGACGGCAAGCCGCTGCCGAAGGCGCTGCTGACCACCGGGGCCCAGGACGGCTGGACCAGCGACGAGTTCACCGTCCCCGGCGACGGCGCGCAGTGGCTGTCCCTGCTCGACGAACTGCGCCCCCTCGCCTACCGGGCGACGAGCCCGGCGACGACCGGGACGCACCGGGCGGCGCTGCTCCTGCTGTTCGAGGCGATCACGGAGGGGCCGCTGGCCGCTCCTGGGAAGCCGCTGCGGCAGATCGTGCTCAGCGAGCCCCACGACAAGCAGCAGCGCGTCGGCCAGGTACTGCGCCGGGCGGACCGCACGGTCGTCGTCATCGGCTCCCGCAACGTCGACGAGCACAACCGGATGCACTGGCTGGCCCTGGACCACGGCCCCGCCGACGACCGCGGTGCGATCGCCCACTTCACCCTGGAGCAGGAGCACGCGCATCCGGCGGTGTACCCCGCCGAGACGCTCGCCGCCGTCACCCGGCTCGTCCGGGACAAGGGCCCGGCCCCCTGGCAGCCGGCGGCACTGGACGCGCTGGCCACCGCGAGCCGGGGCGGGCTCGGACCCGTGCAGGCGGCCCTGCTGCTCGCGGGCCGGCCCGCGCAGCTCACCGACGAGGTGGTCGCCGTGACCGGGCTGAAGCCCCGCCAGAAGGAGCTCGGCGATGTCCTGCTGAACTCGCTGGAGCCGGGCAACTGGAAGCCGATGGTCGGCGCGCTGCTGCCCGACGACCCCGCCGACCTGTGGACGGGCGGACCGGACACGGACGCGGTGGGCCGCATCTGGAGGCGGTCCCTGAGCGAGGTCGTCCGGCTGCCCGAGGACCTGGCCGCCGAGCTCTCCCTCGTCTCCCTGCCCCTCGGCTCCGCGTACGAGGTGCTCAACCCCGGGCGCACTCCCTGGATCAGCCGTACGACCGTGCAGCGGCCCGACAAGGACGGCGCCCTGGTCGCTGAGGACCCGCAGGCACTGCCCGGCCGGTACGAGTTCACGCAGGCCGTGCACGCCCTGGCCGGCCTCGCCTACGCGCTGCCGTACGGGCACCCGCTGCGGGAAGTGCTGCCGGAGAGCCTCGCCGCGCTGCGCCGCCGGGTCGCCGATCCGGGGCTGCTGCTCGACCTGGAGGTGGCCTGGACGGCGGACGCCGGACCGACCGCCGTCGCCCTGCGCAAGGCGTACGGGATGCCCGCCACCGGCGGCGCCGACCAGGACGGGTCGACCCGGGCGGGCGAGGCACTGGTGCTGCGCCCCTGGTACGGGGAGCAGGAGACGGTGCTGGTGCGGCCCGGCGCGCTCACCGGTTCCGACGACCCGGTGTTCGGGCTGCTCGAAGGGATCGTCGGGCCCGGGCGCGGCCAGGGCATGTGGGCCCTGCGGACCCTCCTCGACGACGACCTCACCCGCGCGCTCGCGGTCGGCGTCGATCCCGAGGGGCCCACGGGGCATGCGCAGGACCCGGCGTTCAGCGTGCCCCATCTGGTCGCCGAGGTCTCCGAGCGGCACGGTCTGGGTGCGGACGCCGCGGCGCTGTATCTGATGCTGCTCGCCCTGCCCGACCCGACGGACCGCAACTGCGCCCGCTGGACCGGCTGGAAGCCGGCGCGGATGAAGAAGGCCCGTGTCGAACTCGCGGCGACCGACCTGGTCGTGGAGGCCAAGCGGGCGCGCGCCGGACGCACGCTGTTCCTGCCGTGCGGCTGGCTGGACCTGAAGTCCAGGGGTGCCGTGCCGGTGGAGCTCTGGAAGCGGAGCCTCTACCCGCTCAGCGGGTACGGACGCGCCGTGCCGCTGCTGCCGGTGGCCGAGCTGTACGAGCGGGCCTGGGACCGGGTCCGCACGGGTGACGCCCCGGCGTACGAGGAGCTCACCACCCGCGCCACCCGCAAGGGCCGCCGCCGATGACCACCGTCCCGTCCCACACCGTCCCGTCCCCCCTGGAAGAACGCAGCGCGATGACCACCACCCTGTCCTCCCCCGACACCGCCCGCCAGATCGTGCCGCCGGAGGAGCGGTACGCCGTCGAGCTGGCCTTCCTCGCCGCGTACGACGACGGTCCGCGCCCGCCCGCCTGGCGGCTCACCCCGCGCGCGGTCGTCACCTTCGTAATGGGCAGCGACGGCCGGGCGCTGAAGCTGCCCGACGGCGCGGAGGCGCCCGAGGGGGTGCCGCGCCGGCTGGTCGTGGAGGGCAAGTTCGTCGGCGACCGCGCCCTGGTCGAGCGGTGTGTGGTCACGCTCGCCGGGGAGCGGGGTCTGCTGCTCGTCGGCGAGCCCGGCACCGCCAAGTCGATGCTGTCCGAGCTGCTGTCGGCCGCGGTGTGCGGGACCAGCGGACTGGTCGTGCAGGGCACCGCGGGCACCACCGAGGACCAGCTCAAGTACGGCTGGAACTACGCCCTGTTGCTGGCGCAGGGGCCCAGCCCGCAGGCGCTGGTGCCCTCGCCGGTGCTGACCGCCATGCGCCGGGGCGGCATCGCCCGGGTCGAGGAGGTCACCCGGTGTCTGCCGGAGGTGCAGGACTCGCTGGTGTCGCTGCTGTCGGAGCGGCGGATCGCGGTGCCCGAACTGGCCGGCACGGACGACGCGTTGGCGCACTCGGCACCCGGCTTCAACCTCATCGCCACCGCCAACCTGCGGGACAAGGGTGTCTCGGAGATGTCCGCGGCCCTCAAGCGCCGCTTCAACTTCGAGACGGTCGGCCCGATCCCGGACCTCGACGCGGAGACCGCGCTGGTGCGCAGCCAGGCGCGGGCGTCCGTGGAGCGGGCCGGGGCGCCGTTCCAGGTGGACGACGCGGTGCTGGAGGCGCTGGTGACCGCGTTCCGGGACCTGCGGGAGGGCCGGTCGGCGGAGGGCTGGGAGGTGGAGCGGCCGTCCACCGTGATGAGCACCGCGGAGGCGGTGTCGGTGGCGGGTGCGCTGGGGCTGGCCGCGGCGTACTTCCCGGGCGACCGTGATGTGCTCGGCCTGCTGCCGGGACATCTGCTCGGTGTGGTCCGCAAGGACGACCCGGCCGACGCGGCGCGTCTGCGCGGCTACTGGGACGGTCCCGTACGGCGCCGCGCCGAGCAGGGCTCCGCCACCTGGCGGACCCTGTGGGACCTGCGCACGGTCCTGGAGGGCTGACGGCCGTGTCGCACTCCCAGGGGGTCGCCCCCGACACCGCGACCGGACCGGGCGGGCTCACCTCGCCCCAAGGCGCGGTCCCCGCAGCCCGGACCGGCGGCCCCAGCTCGCCCGAAGGCCCTGCCGCCACAGCCGACCCGGCCGGTCCCGACTCGCCGCAGGAGCCGGTCCCGGCTGCCGGGACGGACGCGCCCTGCTCGCCCGCCGACGCTGGTGCCGTAGCCGAGACCGACGGGCCCGGATCGCCCGCCATCGCCGCAGCCGACGCAGGCGATCCCGACTCGCCCCAGGAGGCAGTCCCCGCTCCCGGGACAGACGGGTCCCGCTCGCCCACCGGCGCCGGTCCCGTAGCCGAGGCCGGCGGGACCGGATCGCCCCAGGAGGCGGCCCCCGCTCCCGGGACAGACGGGCCCTGCCCGCCCACCGGCGCCGGTCCCGTAGCCGCCGAGGCCGACGGGACCGGCTCACGCGAGGGCGCCATCGCTGTAGCCGAGATCGGCCGGCCCGGATCGCCAGAGGGCGCCGTCGCCGTAGCCGAGATCGGCGGGACCGGCTCGCCCCAGGGGGCCGTAGCCGCCCCCGGCCGGGCGCTCGGCGCTCTCACCGGACCCGGCGCGCCCTTTCTCATCGGGGTGCGGCATCATGCACCGTCCCTGGCCGCGGCCGTGCCCGCGTTGCTCGACGCGGCGCGGCCGGACGTGGTGCTCGTCGAGTTGCCGGCCGAGATGCAGGAGTGGCTGCCCTGGCTCGGGCACGAGGAGACGCGGGCGCCGGTCGCCCTCGCCGCCGCGCCCGGGGACGGGCGGGGCGGCTCCGGGCCGGCCTTCTATCCGTTCGCCGACTTCTCGCCCGAGCTGGCGGCCGTGCGGTGGGCGGCCCGGTGCGGCGTGCCGGTGGTCGCCTGCGATCTGCCGCTCGCGCACCGGGCGTGGGGAGAAGGGCGCGGCGCGGCGTCCGGGGGGTCCCTCGGGCTCACCTCCGCGCTGCGGTCCCGGCTGACCGGGCGTCCCGGGGACGATCTGTGGGACCGGCTCGTCGAGGCCACCGCGCCGGGGTCACCGCCGGAGGCGCTGCGCCGGGCGGCCCTGCTGACGGGCTGGGCGCTGCGCGAGGACGCGGCCGCCGCGGGCGGGGTGCCGGAGCTGGATCTGCGGCGCGAGCGCTGGATGCGGGCCCGGATCGCGGAGGCCACCTCGGGCGGGCGGCGGGCCGCGGTGGTCGTCGGCGCCTTCCACGCACCGGCGCTGACGGAGCCGGGCGGCGAGGAGGGGGCGGAGGCCGCCGACGCCGAGGCCGACGGTACCTCCGGTGCCGGAAGCACCTCCTGGACCACCTCACTCATCCCCTACACCTACGCCCTCCTGGACGAGCGTTCCGGGTATCCGGCCGGGATCCGGGACCCGGAGTGGCAGGACCTGGTGCTGCGGGCGGGCGGGGAGCCCGCCGCGCTGGAGGAGGCGCTGACGCGGGCCGCCGTCCGGGTGTGCGCGGAGCTGCGGGGGCTCGGGCATCCGTCCGGGCCCGCCGACGCCCGGGAGATCACCCGGCTCGCCTCGGACCTGGCCCGGCTGCGCGGGCTCCCGGCGGCGGGCCGGGGCGAGCTGGTCGAGGCGGTGCAGACGGTGCTCGCCCAGGGAGAGCCGTACGGGCGCGGCCGGGCCGTGGCGCGGGCGATGGAGCGGGTGCTGGTCGGCACCCGCACCGGGCGTCCGGCCCCCGGCGCTCCGCGCAGCGGTCTCGCCCCGGCGGTGGAGGCCGAGGTCGCCGAGCTGGGCCTGCCCGGACCGGGGAGCGGTACGGTCACGGCCGCCAAGGATCTGCGTCTGGATCCGCTGCGGTCCGACCTGGACCGGCGCCGTGAGCTGCTGTTGCGTCGGCTGACGGTGTGCGGGGTGCCGTACGGGGAGGCGAAGGAGGTCGCCGGCGCGGGCGGTGCCGAGGCGCTGACCTCGCGCTGGGAGGTGCGCTGGACTCCGGCCACCGCGGCCATGCTGACGGCGGCCGGGGTGCGCGGGGTGACCGCCGCTCAGGCCGCCGAGGGGGTGCTGCGGGAGCGGCGGCGCGCGGAGCGGGACGAGGGCGGGTCGACGGGCGCGCAGGTGCTGGAAGGGCTGGCGCGGGCCGCGGAGTGCGGTCTGCCGGCGCTGGCGGACGAACGGCTCGACGATCTCGCCGAGACCCTGCCGCAGGCCGGCACCCTGCCCGAACTCCTCGCCGGTCTGGCCCTGTTGGACCGGGTCCGCTCCGGTCATGTGGCCGGGCTCGGCGCCGACGACGGCCGTACGGCGCGGGCGGCGGCGGTGGCCGAGCTGCTGACGTCCGCCGCGGTGCGGCAGGTGGACGGCCTGACCGGTTCCGAGGAGGCGGCCGACGCGCACGCCCTGCTCGAACTCGCCCATCGCGCGGACCTGCTGGGCGGGATCCGGCTCGCCGACGCCCTCGCCCGGCTGGCCGCCGAGGGCTCGCCGCTGATGCGCGGCGCCGCCGGGGCCGTACGGGTGCTGCTCGGGCAGGAGGACGCGCGGGCGTTCGGGGACCGGGTGGCCTCGTGGGTCGACGGTGCCGTGGACACCGACGCGCGCTCCGCGCTGGCCGCCCGGCTGACGGGGCTGCTGACGGCCGCGGGGCCGCTGCTGGAGGCGGCGGCCGACGCCCTGGAACCGCTGCTGGACCGGGTGGCGGAGCTGTCCGACCGTGCGTTCCTGGACCGGCTCCCGGCGCTGCGGGGCGGTTTCGACACGCTGAGCCCGGCGGCCCGGGACCGGCTCCTGTCGGCCGTGGAGGAACGCCTCGGCACCGAGCGGGTCGCCGACACCGGCGGGGTGGACCCGGCGGCGCTGGCCGCCTGGACCCGGGCCGACCTGGCGGCCCACGCCGCCCTGCGCTCCCTCGGCCTGCTGCCCTCGCCCACCCACGGCCCCGGCGCCGACCCGGAGAAGTCGCCGGTCGCCCCGGACCGAAGCGAGGCCGAGACCGAGACCGAGACGGAGACCGAGGCCGAAGCCGAGGAACGGCGACTCGAACCCGCCGACCGCTGGCGGCTCGTCCTGGGCCGGCGCAAGGAACGGCTCTCCGCCTCGGCCGCGCCGCTCGCGACCGCGCTCGACGAGCTGTACGGCAGCGGGCGCGGTGAGGGCAGCCGGGGCGATCTCACGGGTGCGGGCGCCGGGGGCGGCCGGGAGGTGCCGTATCCCGGGGTGCGGGAGTGGTCGGAGGAGCTGGCGGCGCTGTTCGGGCCGGGTATCCGGGAGGAGGTGCTGGCGGCGGCCGCGGCGGAGGGCCGCAAGGACGTGCTGACGGAGCTGGACGCGGCCGCCGTACGGCCCTCGGTCGAGCTGCTGCGCACGGTGCTGAGCCATGCGGGCGGGCTGCCCGAGGCCCGGCTGGCCGCGCTGCGTCCGCTCGTCCGGCGGCTGGTGGACGCGCTCACCCGGGAGCTGGCCACCCGGCTGCGGCCCGCGCTGCACGGAACGGTCCTGCCGCGGCCCAGCCGGCGGCCGGGCGGCGGGCTGGACCTGCCCCGCACCCTGCGGGCCAACCTGGCGACCGCCCGGCGCGGCCCGGACGGCACGGTCCGGGTCGTCCCCGAGCACCCGGTGTTCCGCACCCGGGCGCGCCGGGCCGCCGACTGGCGGCTGATCCTGGTCACGGACGTGTCGGGATCCATGGAGGCGTCCACGGTGTGGGCGGCGCTCACGGCGTCGGTGCTGGCCGGGGTGCCGACCCTGTCCACGCACTTCCTGGCCTTCTCCACGGAGGTCATGGATCTCACCGGGCATGTCGAGGACCCGCTGTCGCTGCTGCTGGAGGTCAGCGTCGGCGGTGGCACGCACATCGCGGCGGGGCTGCGGCACGCGCGCGAGCTGGTGACGGTGCCCTCGCGCACCCTCGTCGTCGTGGTCAGCGACTTCGAGGAGGGCTATCCGCTCGGCGGGCTGCTGGCCGAGGTCCGGGCCCTGGTCGGCGCGGGATGTCAGGTGCTGGGCTGCGCGAGCCTCGACGACACCGGCCGGCCGCGCTACTCCACGGGGGTGGCGGGTCAGCTCGTCTCGGCGGGCATGCCCGTGGCCGCCCTCAGTCCGCTCGAACTCGCCCGCTGGGTAGGGGAGAAGATCGCATGAGCACGAGTCCGCAACTGCCTGCGGTCGTCCCGTCCGTGACCGCCGAACTCGTCGAGGCGCTGTCGCCCCGGCTGCGCAAGCGGCTGGACGCGGGTGTCGCGAAGCTGGCGGGGCGTCCGGTCGTCCGCGACGGGGACACCGTGCGGATCGCGATCGACGACGACACCGATCTCGTCCTGCACGCCCCCGACAACACGGTGACCGGCGTGGACGCCGTCCGCTGCGGTTGTCTGCTCGCCCCGGACTGTCTGCACCGCGCGGCGGCGGTCTCGGCGGCACCGGTGGCGGAGGAGGTCGAGGCGGCGGCCGGGGGGACCGCGCAGGAGCCGCCACCAGCGGCTCCACAGGCGGCGCCGGAGCCCGAGCCGGAGCCGGAGAGTCCCTCTCCCGGCCAGCTCGACGCCGCCCGTGCCGTCTTCGAGGCGGCGGCCGCCGTGCTCGAGGCCGGTACGGACGGGGCCGGGGCGGTGCTCCAGGCGGAGCTGCTGCGGGCCGCGCACACCGCGCGGCTCGCCGGGCTCCCCCGGGCCGCCTCGGCGGCGGTCACGGTGGTGACCGGGGTGCGCGCGGCGCGCTCCGCGGACCCTGCCTACCGGCTGCCCGACCTGGTGGAGGCGCTGCGGACGGTCCTGGGCGTGGCGCACCGGCTGCCGGGGGCGGCCGGGGCCGAGCTGGTGGAGCTGCGCGGGACGGTACGGCAGCCGTACACGCCGGACGGTTCGCTGCGGCTGTACGGGCTGTTCTCCGAGCCGGTGCTGACGGCGACCGGGTACGCGGGGGCGGTGACGTGGACCGCGGACGCGGAGGGCCGGCTGTACACCGTGTCCGACGTGGCGCCGGGCGGTGCCGGCCGGGCCGTCGGCGCCGCCGACCGGACCGTGCGGATCGGCGACACGGCCCTGACCCATCGCGAGCTGTCGCGCGCGGGGCTCGCCGTGTCCGGCGCGACGGTGTCGCCGACCGGACGCCTCGGCGCGGGGGCGGGGGTACGGGCGGTCCGCGCGTCCGGCGCGGACTGGCGCGGGGAGCCGCCGGCGCGGTTGTGGGCGGTGCCCGTGGCCGAGCAGGTGCGCCGCGCTCTGGCCGGCGGACCGCACGACCTGCTCTTCCTCGAGGTCACGCTCGTCGGCACGGTCCGGGAGGCCGCCGGTGACTGCCTGCTGGCGGACTGCGAGGGGCTGGCGCTCCGGCTGGCCGCGGCGCACGACGATCCGGCGCTCCCCCATCGGGAGAACCTGCGGCTGCTGGCGTCGGCCGTCGGCAGCCGGCTGCGGGTGATCGCCCGGCTGGCGCCGGGGCCTCTCCCGCGTGCCCTGCTGCTGGCCGCCGAGCACCCGTCCCAGCCGGGTGTGCGGGTCGATCTCGGTCTGGACCGGCTCCAGCGGGCCGACCTGCCCGCTGCGGCCGTACCTCCCGCCGCCGCTCCCGTGCCGGACGAGGCCCCGCTCCACCTCCTGCGGCGCCGGGTGCACCAGGCGGTGTCCGGGGGGCGCCGGGTGCTGGCCTTCCCGGGCGGCGCGGCGGGCGATCCGGCCCGGTTGCGCCGGAGCGGGTTCGCCACCGGGGCGGCCGTGCTCGACGAGCTGCACACGACGGCGGCGGACCGCACCCGGGACGCGTTCGGCCGGCTCCTCCCGGCCGACACCCCGCGCTTCGCCCGGGCGTGGCTGGCGGCGGCCTCCTACACGGGAGAGGTGGAGCGCGACTTGTGCGCGACGGCGTGGGGCTCTAGGTCAGGATCTGACCTCGATGGCTCCTAACGTGGTACTCGACCGCGGAACCACACGGGAGAAGAGGACCATGACCGACTCCACCGCCACCCCCGCCCAGGCCGCCACCGGCGAGCGCGCCGACCTGCTCAGTGAACTGGCCGCCGCCCGGCACTTCCTGCGTTTCACCACCCGTGACCTCACGGACGAGCAGGCCGGGCAGCGGCCCACGGTCAGCGAGCTGTGTCTGGGCGGGCTGATCAAGCACGTGACCTCGACGGAGCGCGGCTGGGCGGACTTCATCGTCGAGGGTCCGTCCGCGCTGGGCGACTTCGACGCGATGACCGAGGCGGACTTCGCCCGGCGGGCCGACGAGTTCCGGCTGCTGCCGGGCGAGACGCTGGCGGGCGTGCTGAAGGAGTACGAGGAGGTGGCCCGCCGTACGGACGAGCTGGTGGTCTCCCTGCCCAGCCTGGACGTGGACCACCCGCTGCCGAAGGCGCCGTGGTTCGAGCCGGGCGCGCGCTGGTCGGCGCGCCGGGCCCTGATCCACATCATCGCCGAGACGGCCCAGCACGCCGGTCACGCCGACATCATCCGGGAGTCCCTGGACGGGGCGAAGAGCATGGGCTGACCTCGAAGAGGTGGGCCTGCCAGGGCTCCAGGGCGACGAAGAGGCCCGGGTCGGCCAGTTCGTCGCCCGCGCGGTCGTACGGCCGCGCGGTGAGCAGGTCGGTCAGACGGTGGGTGTGTCCGCGCAGTCCGTCCCAGATGAGGGGGATCCTCGCCTGGGACGGGCGGTCGCCGTGGTTGACGACCACCAGGTGGCGGGCGTCGGGGGCCGTCCAGGTCCAGGCGAGCAGCCGGGTGTGGCTGTCGTTGTCGGGCCAGCCGGTCGGGGTGAGCTGCCGCCACTCGCCCCGGCGGACGCGGGCCGCGGCGGGCAGCAGCCGGTCGTAGAAGTCCCGGAGCGAGGCGTCGGCCGGTTCGCCGGGCGCACGGCGCAGGAACACGGGGAGCCGCACCGCGCGCCCCTCGAACTGGCCTTCGTGCCAGAGCGTGGCGCCGGGCAGCGTCGCCACGGTCACGGCCGCCGCGCGTCCCCGGCCGCCGGGCAGGGCGGTGGCCGCGCGCGGCTCGTCGTGGTTCTCCAGGAAGCGGACCAGGCCCCGCTGGTGGGCGAGGTCGGCGCCGAGGTGCGCGCGCACCGGTCCGGCGTCCTCGTGGACGAGCCGGTCGTAGAGCCGTTTGTCGTAGCAGTGGTCGAAGCCCTGCTGCTGGAGGGACCGTTCGAGGTCCCAGTACGCCTCCGCGACGAGGAGCAGGCCGGGGTGGCGGGCGCGCACCCGGGGAAGGACGTACGGCCAGAAGTCCTCGGCGGGCGCGGATCCCGCCCGCTCGCCCCAGGTCTTGGCGAAGACGTCGTTCATCATCAGCATCGCCATGTCGCAGCGCACGCCGTCCGCCTGGTCGCCGACGGAGACGAGCGTGTCGACCGTGGCCGCGCGCAACTCCAGGCTGAAGGCGTCGAGTTGGACGACGTCCGGCCAGGGCGGGAAGTGGGGGTCGCGGCCCCGGGCGAACACCCGTCCCGCCGCCTCCAGATACCCGTCGGGGTCGCGTGCCAGGTCGTCCGCCGTGCCCCGGATCAGGCGTTCGGGGTGCGCGGCGAGCCAGGGGTGGTCGGGGGCCACGTGGTTGGGCACGTAGTCCAGGATCAACCGGAGGCCCCGGGCGGCCAGTTGGGCGCGGGCCTCGGCCAGTCCCCCGGGGCCGCCGAGGGACGGGTCGACGACGTAGTCGCGGACACAGTACGGGGATCCGGCGATGTCGGCCTCGGTGAGGTCGGGCAGGGCCTCGCGGAACGACCTCAGGAGGCGCTCGTCGCGCAGCGCGATCCGCAGGCCGGCCGGGCTGCGCTCCCAGACGCCCATCAGCCAGACCGTGTCGACGCCGGGTCTGGCGATCTCGTCCCAGATCTCGCCGGGCACCTCGCCCAGGGTGACCGGTCGGCCGAGACGGCGGCCCAGTGCGTCGAGCCACACCAGGGTGTTGATCTCATGGATCACGGTCATGACAGCGGCTCCCCCAGGTCGCCCGGCGAGGGTTCCAGCGATGCCCGGCCGCCGCGCCGCCAGTCGTCGGCGTCGAGGGTGTGGAACAGCGTGGCGATCGCCGCGACCAGTCCGGTCCAGCCGGTCTGGTGGGAGGCCCCGAGGCCCGCGCCGTTGTCGCCGTGGAAGTACTCGTGGAACAGGATCAGGTCCTTCCAGTGCGGGTCCTTGGCGAACTTGGCCCGGGCGCCGTGCACCGGGCGGTGGCCGTCGGCGTCGCGCAGGAAGGTGGCGGTGAGCCGGTCGGAGATCTCGCGGGCGACCTCGTAGAGGTTCAGCGTCCGGCCGGATCCGGTGGGGCACTCCACGGTGAAGGCGGGGCCGTGGTACTCGTGCAGGTTCAGCAGGGCACGGATGATCAGGACGTTGATGGGGAACCACACCGGTCCGCGCCAGTTGGAGTTGCCGCCGAACATGCCGGAGTCGGACTCGGCGGGCAGATAGCCGACGCCGTACGTCTGCCCGTGCACCTCGAAGGTGTACGGGTGCTCGGCGTGGTGGCGGGAGAGGGAGCGGATGCCGTACGGGCCGAGGAACTCGTCCTCGTCGAGCATCCGGGCCAGGACACGGCGCAGCCGGTCCTCGCCGAACAGCGCGAACAGGTACCGGCCGTCGGCTCCGGACCCGAGGTCGTGCTGCTCGACGACGGCCTCCACGGCCGGGTGCCGCCGGATGAACTCCCGTGCGCCTTCGACGAGTTCGGGGAAGGCCCGATCGGCCCGGCCGCCGATCACGCTGGTCGCCGCCAGCGGGATCAGGCCGACCAGGGACCGTACCTTCAGCGGGGTGGCGCTGCCGTCGGGCAGCCGCAGCACGTCGTAGAAGAAGCCGTCCTCCTCGTCCCAGAGACTGGCGTTGTCCCGGCCCATGCGGTTCATGGCGACGGCGATCCACGCGAACTGCTCGAAGAGCATCTGCGCCTGTTCGACGTAGACCGGGTTGTCGACGGCGAGTTCGATGGCGATGTCGAGGAGGTTCTGGCAGTAGAGCGCCATCCAGGCGGTGCCGTCGGCCTGGTCGAGGTGGCCGCCGGTGGGCAGGGGCGCGCTGCGGTCGAAGACACCGATGTTGTCGAGGCCGAGGAAGCCGCCCTGGAAGACGTTGTTGCCGTCGGTGTCCTTGCGGTTGAGCCACCAGGTGAAGTTCTTCGTCAGCTTCTGGAAGGCGTTCTCCAGGAAGGCGCGGTCGCCGCGGCCGGTGCGGCGCTTCTCCAGTTCGTACACGAAGAGGACGGCCCAGGCGTGCACGGGCGGGTTGACGTCCCCGAAGTTCCATTCGTACGCCGGGATCTGGCCGTTGGGGTGCAGCGAGAGGCGGCGCAGCAGCAGGGCGAGCTGGTCCTTGGCGAAGGCGATGTCGACCATGGCGAGGGCGAGGGTGTGGAAGGCGAGGTCCCAGGCCGCGAACCACGGGTACTCCCAGGTGTCCGGCATCGACATGATCTCGTCGTGGACCATGTGGTACCAGCCGCTGTTGCGGATGCGGGGGTCGGCGGCGAGGGGGTCGACACCGTGTTCGGCGAGCCAGCGCTCGACATCCAGGTGGTAGTACTGCTTGGACCACAGCATGCCGGCGAGCGCCTGGCGGACCATGCGGCGCTCGTCGTCGCCCATGCCCTCGGGGGTCAGGGCGTCGTAGAAGGCGTCGGCCTCGGTGCGGCGCGCGTCCATGACCTGGCCGAAGTCCGTCCAGGGGGCGGGCAGTTCGGTGTCGGTCAGGCGCAGGCGGACGGTGGCGCTGTCGCCGCCGGGGACGGTCAGGACGTGGTGGACGGCGGCCTTGGTGCCGGTGCGGGCCGGGTTGACGGCGGTGGTGTCGCCGTGGACGACGCGGCGGCCGATGCCGTCCTTGACGTACGGGGTGGTGTTCGGGCTGCCGAAGATCCGCTCGTCGTCGGTCTCGTTGTCGGTGAAGAGCGGCTCGCCGCCCTGGTGGTGGAGCCAGCGTGGGCCCAGGTCCTCGTGGTCGGCGCGGACGGCGCCGTCGGTCGCGCGCAGGACGGGGACGGCGGTGCCGCCGGCCCAGGACCAGGTGTGCCGGAACCAGAGCGTCGGCAGCAGGTGCAGGGTGGCCTCGTCGGGGCCCCGGTTGTGCGCGGTGATCTCGACCAGCAGATCCTCCGGGCCGGCCTTGGCGTACTCGACGACGACGTCGAAGTAGCGGTCCTCGTCGAAGACGCCGGTGTCGAGGAGTTCGTACTCGTCGTCGCGGCGGCCGCGCGCCCGGTTGGTGTCGACGAGGTCGGCGTAGGGGAACGCGTTCTGCGGGTACTTGTAGAGGTACTTCATGTACGAGTGGGTGGGCGTGTTGTCGAGGTGGAACCAGTACTCCTTGACGTCCTCGCCATGGTTGCCCTCGGCATTGGTCAGGCCGAACATCCGTTCCTTGAGGAGGGGGTCGCGGCCGTTCCACAGGGCCAGGGCGAAGCACAGCCGCTGCTTGTCGTCGCTGACCCCGGCGATGCCGTCCTCACCCCAGCGGTAGGCGCGGGAGCGGGCCTGGTCATGGGTGAAGTACGACCACGCGTCGCCGTTCGCGCTGTAGTCCTCGCGGACCGTCCCCCACTGGCGCTCGCTCAGGTACGGGCCCCAGCGCCGCCACGGCACCGCGCCGGCGTCGGCCTCCGCGAGCCGCCGCCGCTCGGCGCCGCCGTCGTCCACCGGTCCCTCGGCGTCCGTCATCGCCCGTCCTCCTCGTTCTCCCGGCACCTGCCTCCACAGTCGGGCGCGGCGGACCGGGCCGCAATGACGCGGAGGCCGTCGGTGACGCGGGGTGGGCCGTACGGGGCACACGGGCCGTACGGAAAGGGTGTGGCGGGCCGTCATAAATACCGTGGCGGGCCGTGGCGACGATCCGTACGATCATCGCGATGACTACTCCTTCTGCTTGTCCTTCTGCTCTCAGATTGGGGGACCCGTCCACGCAAGGTGAGTGCTGATGCCCACTCACACCGCGAACGGGGATTCCCGGCTTTCCTTCTGGCGGCGCGTGCGCGAGTTCGCCGTCCCGCCCTCCATGATCGAGACCGCGACCGCCCGCCGGCTGACCGGCGACTGGGCGGGGGCCTGTGCCGCCGCGGGCATCGACGTCGACTTCACCCTGCGTGCCGTGGCACGGGCCCATGGCCGTCCGCTGGCCGCCCGGGTCCGGGCGGACCTGCGCCGGCTGGCTCCCGACCTGCTGCGCTGGCACATGCCGAGGATCGCTCCCGACGGACTGCTCCGCCCGGCGCTGACCCTCTCGCTGGCCCGGTACGACCCCGAGGGGCCCGGCGGTGCGCGCCCGGTGCATCTCGTGGTGCGGACGGCGCCCGCCTGGGCGGACGCCGGGCAGCGGATGAGCCTCGCCCTGTGGGACGGCTCCCGTCCCGCGGACCGCGCCCGGCACCATCCGCATCCCTGCCCCGACCGGCGCTTCCGGCTGGACCTGCACCGGCATCTGTGGGACGCGGAGCGGGCCGGTGAGCTGGCGGCGCGGGCGCTGGGCGCGGGACCGGAGCCCGGGGTGGACCCCGCGCTGGTGCCGCCCGAATTCGGCTGTGCCGTGGGCCGTTGGGCCGACGAGGCCCGGCTGCTGCTCGCCGCCGAGGGGCGGCCGGACGGGACGGGCACGGTGCTCGTACGGCTCGGCGGGCGCCGTCGGCTGGCCCTGGAACCGGCCGCTTGCACGGTCGGCGGCGGGCCGCCCGCGCCGCGGATCACCGGGGCGCCCACCGGCGGCGGTGTCTCCGCGCTGCCGGTCCTGCCCGACGCGGCCATCTGGACCCTCCCCGACCTGGAACTGCTGCGCACCGGTGCGATCGACGCCGAACGGCTGCATCCCCTGGTCGCCTCGGCGCTCGTACCGGGCCGTCCACCGGTGTCGCCGCCGCGGAGCGACGATCCGGCGGCGCGGGCCCGGCTCGTGGAGTGCCGGGGCGCCCGGCACCGCATCGGGCTCGTCGACGGCGTGCTCGCCGCGCTGGACCACGACCCGGACGAGATCCGGCGCGAGGAGCTGCTGGCCGCGCTGACCGGCACGCCGCTGCCCTGTCTCCAGGCCGTCGACCGGGCGCACCGGCACCCCGACTGTCTCGACGGCGTCCGCGAGCGCCTGGCCCACGGGGACATCGCGGGTGCGCTGGCCGTGGTCGAGGGCCTGCTCGGCCCCGGGGCATCGCTGCGGGACGGCGCGTTGCGGGACGCCCTGGAGGAGGCCGCGCACCGGCGGATCACCTACGGGCTGTTCCGGGCGGGTCTCACCGGGCCCGGGCCCACCCGGGTCCACCCGCGGGACCGGCGCCCCCCGCACCTGCGCGCGCATCCGCGACACACCACCGCCCGCTGATCAGAAGACCTTCCCCGGCCCTCTCGCACTCGGCTCACCCCGACCCAAAGGTGATCACACTCATGCCCACGAGCACTTCCTTCGCCCTGCCCTCCGCCGACCCGGCCCAGGGTCCCCGACTCGACGTGGCCGCGGACCTCCTGGCCCTGCTGCGCGAGGCCGGCACCGAACCGCGCCCCGACAACCAGCTGGAGGCCCTGACGCTCGCCGTGGCGGCCGACCTGCCCGTGCTGCTGTGGGGCGAGCCGGGGATCGGCAAGACCGCCGCCCTGACGCAGCTCGCCGCCTCCCTGGACCTGCCGCTGACCACGGTCATCGCGAGCGTGCACGAACCCTCCGACTTCTCCGGGCTGCCCGTCGTCGGGGACGACCCCGCCGAGCAGGGCGTCCCGCTGGCCCCGCCGGACTGGGCGGTGCGGCTGGTGCGGGCCGGCCGGGGGCTGCTGTTCCTCGACGAGCTGTCCACCGCCCCGCCCGCCGTCCAGGCCGCGCTGCTCCGGCTGGTGCTGGAGCGGCGGATCGGCGCCCTGCGGCTGCCGCCGGGCGTGCGGATCGTCGCCGCCGCCAACCCCCGGTCCTCCGCGGCCGACGGCTGGGAGCTGAGCCCTCCGCTGTCCAACCGGTTCGTGCACCTCCAGTGGCACCACGACCACGAGGTCGTCGTACGGGGTCTCGGCGGGACCTGGCCACGGGCGACCCTGCCCCGGCTCGACCCGCGGAAGCTGCCGCAGGCCGTGGCGTACGCGCGCCGGGCAGTGTGCGCGTTCCTCACCGCGCGCCCGCCGCTCGTGCACCGGCTGCCCAGCGGCGAGACCCGCCGGGGCGGACCGTGGCCCTCGCCCCGCAGCTGGGAGATGACCCTGCACCTGATCGCCTTCGCGACGGCGGCCGGTTCCTCGCGGGACGTGCTGTCCCTGCTGGTCCGGGGCACGGTGGGGGACGGTCCGGGGCTGGAGCTGCTGGCGAGCCTGGACCGGCTGGACCTGCCGGACCCCGAGACGCTGCTCGCCGACCCGGCGGGTGCCGAGCTGCCCGAGCGCGGGGATCTGCGGCAGGCCGTGCTCGACGGTGTGGTGGCCGCCGTCCGGGAACGCCCCTCCAAGTCCCGCTGGGACGCGGCCTGGGCCCTGCTCGTGCGGGCGGTGGAGACGGGGGCGCCGGATCTGGTGGTGGTCCCGGCGACGACCCTCGCCGCGCTGCGCTGCCAGGAGTGGCAGGTGCCGGCCGCGATCGAACAGCTCGCCGGGGTCGTCGCGCTGTCCCGACGGGCGGACCGGGCGGCGGCACGGGCGGCGGCCCCGGCGAAGGCATGAGGGGGACGCGGCCGGTGCCGGACGTGAAGGGAGTGAGGGACATGAGGGACGCAGAGAACGCAGCGAGCGCAGAGAACGCAGAGAACGCTGAGAACGCTGAGAACGCTGACGGAGTGTCCACAGCGACGTCTCTGGACCGCGACAAGCTCTTCAGCGCCCGGCTGCACGCCGCACGGGCCCGTCCCTATCTGGCGACGGCGCTCTTCGCCCTCCGGGTCGTCGAGTCCCTGCGGGTGCCGACGATGGGCGTCGACCGGCACTGGCGGTGCTATGTCTCGCCCGCGTTCGTGGCGCGGACGCCGGTGGAGGAGCTGGCGGCGGTCTGGGTGCACGAGGTGTCGCACCTGCTGCGCGACCACCACGGGCGCAGCGACCGGGTGGCCCGGGAACGCGGACTGACCGGCCCCGGGGAGCGGCTGCGGATGAACATCGCGGCGGACTGCGAGATCAACGACGACGCCTACGGCGACGGGCTGGTCCGGCCCGAGGGCGCCGTCGACCCGGAGTTCCTGGGGCTGCCCGAGGGAAGGCTGATGGAGGAGTATCTCCGCTCCTTCACCCTGGGGGCGCGCACCCAGGACCTGGCGTGGCTGGACTGCGGCAGCGGCGCCGACGGGCTGGCGCGGGAGTGGGACCTCGGCCCCGACGGCGCGCACGGACTGAGCGCGCAGGAACGGGACGCCGTCCGGTTCCGGGTGGCGCAGGGCATCAAGGGCCGTCCCGGGAACGCGCCCGAGCAGTGGCGGCGGTGGGCCGAGGAGGCGTTCCATCCGCCGCAGCCCTGGCGGGAGTTGCTGGGTGCGGCGGTCCGCTCGGCCGCGTCGGGCGCGGGCGGGGGCGAGGACTACTCGTACGGGAGGCCGTCGCGGCGCTCGTCCGGGGTGCCCGGTGTCGTCCTGCCGAGCCTGCGGCGGCGGCCGCCCCGGGTGTCCGTGATCATCGACACCTCGGGGTCGGTCAGCGACGCCGAACTGGGCAGCGCGCTGCTGGAGGTCGCCGCGATCTGCCGTGCCGTGGGCGGGCGGCGGGACCTGGTCACCGTGCTGCCGTGCGACGCCGACGCCCCGTTCGCGCACGCGCTGTGCCGGGGCGAGGGGATTCCGCTGATGGGCGGCGGGGGTACGGATCTGCGCACGGGCTTCGCGAGGGCGCTGCGGACCCGGCCCCGGCCCGACGTGGTCGTGGTACTGACGGACGGTCAGACACCGTGGCCCGAGGCGCGCCCGGCGTGCCGTACGGTCGTGGGGCTCTTCTCCCGCCCGGGGGGTTCCTGGCGGGAGAACGACCCCGACTACGTGCCGGACACACCGCCCGACTGGGCACGGGTGGTGGACATCGGATGAACAGCACCGGGTGCCGCCGGAGAAGACTCACCGGCTCACAGGGGCTGCTTCTACAGTGCGGGCCATGGAGATCAGATGCTCGCAGTGCCAGGGGTTCGAGCTGGAGCCGGGGTTCGTCGAGGACTCCGGTGAACACTCCCGGGGCTACGCGCGGTGGATCCCCGGGCCGCTCCAGCGCGGGATCTTCGGCGGGGCCAAGCGCCTCGGCCGGCCCCGCTTCCAGATAGACGCCTACCGCTGCCGCGCCTGCGGCCATCTGGAGTTGTTCGCGCCGCACCAGGTGTGACGCGGGAGCGGCCGGGCCCAGTGCGCGCGCTCAGTGCCCGCGGAACGCCTCCTCCAGCCACCAGGCCCCCCGGTCCTTCACCACTTTGGCGTCGACCAGCAGCGGCGCGGACCGGGGCCCGGCGAGCCAGTCCCGCACCGCCCCGAGATCCGCGCGCGAGCGGACGGTCACGGCCTCGAAGCCGTACCCCCGGGCCAGGGCGGCGAGGTCCGTCTCGGGGAACTCGACCGTGTGCAGGGGGTGTCCGTCGGGCCCGAAGTGGTGCACCTCGGCCCCGTAGGCGGCGTCGTCGTACACGACGACCAGCATCGGCAGCCCGAGCCTGCGGACCGTGTCGAGGTCGGCGGCGCCCATCAGCGCGCCGCCGTCGCCGAGCGCGGCCACCGGCAGCCGGTCCGGGCGGGCCAGCGCGGCACCGATCGCGGTCGCGAGGCCCAGGCCGATCGACTGGAAGGCCTGGGTGAAGCAGACGCCGTTCTCGTCCGGCACCGACAGATACGCCATCGGGTAGCCCATGAAGTTGCCGGAGTCCACCCCGATCACCCGCTCCGCGGGGAGGATGTCGTCGAGCGCGATCGTCAGGGTGCGCGGGTCGATCCGCCCGGACCCGGAGGTGTCCTCGTACGGCACGTCGCGCCGGCGTCCCCGGGCGGCGAGGGCCTCGGCGATGTCGGGGGTGCGCAGTCCCTGCCGTTTCCCGTCGGACGCGGCCAGGACCCGGCGTGCGGTGCGCGTGACGTCGCCGGTGACGCCGAGCCGCAGCTCCCGGTGCGCGCCGAGGGCCGTGGCGTCGTCGTCCACCTGGACGACGCCCGCGCCGGCGCCGATCAGGGTGCCGTGGCGTGTCGTCCACCTGTTCAGGGCGCAGCCCCAGCCGACGATCAGGTCGGCGGAGGCGATCAGTTCGGCCGCCAGCGGGGAGGAGAAGCCCCCGGACACGCCGAGCGACCATGGATTGCCCCGGAAGAGGCCGTGGGCGACGGCCGAGGTCGCCAGCAGGGCGCCGTGGCACGCGGCCAGGTCCTCCAGGGCGTCCCCGGCCCCGGTGGCGCGGGCGCCCCGGCCCGCCACGAAGACCGGTCGGCGGGCCTGCGCGAGCAGCCCCGCCAGCGCGTCCACGTCCGCCTGGGCGGGTTCGACCGGTTCCCGGGCCGGCGGCGGGACGGCCCGGGGCAGGTCGCCGGGCACCTCCAGGGCCTGCACCGCGAGGGGGAGGTTGAGCAGCACGGTGCGCCGTTCGTGGAGGGCGTACCGGAGTGCTTCGAGGGCCTGCGCCACCGCCTCCCCGGCCGAGGTGATCCGCAGCGGCACCGCGCCCACGGCCCGCATCAGCGCGTCCTGGTCGATGTGGAAGTTGGAGCGCGGCTCGGTCACCTCGGCCGCCAGTATGAGCAGCGGGGTACGGCTCTTGGCGGCCTCGGTGATCCCCGTCAGGGCGTTCGTCAGTCCGGGCCCCTGATGGACGCTCAGCGCGGCGACGGTTCCGGCGACCCGGGTGTAGGCGTCGGCCATCGTCGCCGCGCCGCCCTCGTGCCGTGCGGCGACGAAGCGAGCCCCGGCGGCGGTCATCGCGTTGGTGAGGTGGAAATTGCCCGATCCGACCACGCCGAACACCTGGTCGATCCCGGCCGCGACCAGCGCCCGCCCCACGGCCTCGGCGACGTTCACGCCCGCTCCACCAGCGCGAGCACCCGCGCGGGCGCCCCGGACCCGGTGACGATGGGCAGCGGCCCGGCGACGACCACGCTCCCGGTGGGCGGGAGCACGGCGAGGTTCCGCAACTGGGTCAGTCCGTACTTGTCGCTGCCCATCAGGTAGGAGTGGCAGGGGAACGCCGGGTCGAAGGAGTGCCCGGCCCCGGCGTCGGTGCCCACGGTCTCCACGCCGAGGCCGATCACCGGGGACTCCTGTGCCACCCAGCGGGCGCAGTCCGGGGACAGCCCGGGGGTGTGCGGACCGTTCCCGTCGGCGTTGAGGAACGCCTCCTGGGAGTCCGCGCGGGCGTCCCAGCCGGTGCGCAGCAGCAGCCAGCCGCCCTCGGGCAGCGGCCCGTGCACGGCCTCCCAGGCCTTCACATGCTCGACCTCGACCAGGAAGTCGGGGTCCTCGGCCGCCTCGGCGGTGAAGTCCAGGACGGCGGCCGGAGCGAGCAGCCGGCTCGCGGGCACGGACGCCACGTCGGCGAGGTCCTTACCGGTCACCCAGTGGTTCGGGGCGTCGAAGTGGGTGCCGGTGTGCTCGCCGCTGCGGAAGTTGTTCCAGTACCAGGCCGGTCCCCGGTCGTCGTACCTGCTGATCTCCTCCAGCTCGAACACCGCGGTCTGGCCGAACGGGGGCGGGAGCTGGATCACCGGGGTGGCGGACGACAGCGGCGCGGTCAGGTCGACGACGTCGATCGACCCGCCGCGCAACCCCGCCACCAGCGCTGCGAGAACGGACGGCTGGGACATGGTGCCTCCTGGAGGACGCGGAAGCGCCGCGGTACTCGCGGCTCAACTCACAGCATGGCACCCTGATGTGACGCCCATTCAGCGATGGACACGCGGGAGGGACGTCATGTTCGCCAGGGGGACGGCCGCGGGCGCCGCGGCGGTGTGCGCGATGGGTGTCCTGTCGCTGACCGGCTGCTCCTTCGAGGTCGGCGGCGAGGACCCGCCCGGGCCGACGGCCGCGGCGAGCACGCCCTCGGTCTCCCCTCGCGTCTCTCCTGTCACTCCCTCCCCCTCCGCATCGGCGACCGCGAGCCGCACGCCCACGCCCACGGCGCCCGTGCCCGTCAACGGCCCCGATCAGAAGCTGGTGACCATGACGATCACCGGCGGTTTCGCCGGGGTGCACCGGGAGGTGGTCCTGCGGGGCGACGGCACCGTCCGGGTCACCGACGAGGGCGCCTCCCGGGTCCGGCGGACGACCGCCGCGCAGTTCCGGACGCTGCGCCTGCTGCTCGGGGATCCGGCGCTGGACGACGTCCCCTCGTTCACGATGAGCGGGGGGACGTACGACGCGTTCCAGTACACGCTGCGGTTCGGTGGCCGCACGGTCATGACGGACCGCTCCGGCGAGGAGCCCGCCCTCGACCGGCTCATCGACGCCCTGGACGACTGGCTGCCGAGGACGTGAGGGCCGATCCCGCCTAGGCTGGAAGCCTCGCCGGAGCGGGTCGGGACAGGGAGGCTGTCATGACCGATGCCGACCGCTATCTGCCGATCGCCGACCATGGGCTGATCGGCGATCTGCGCAGTGTGGCCCTGGTGGGGACGGACGGCACGATCGACTGGTACTGCTGTCCCTCGTTCGACTCGCCGAGCGTGTTCGGGGCGATCCTGGACGCCGAACGGGGCGGCTCGTTCGAGCTGGCGGCGGCGGTGCCGGCCCGGACGAAGCAGTTCTACTTCCCCGACACCAACGTCCTGATCACCCGGTTCTTCACCGGGGAGGGGGCGGGTGAGGTGCAGGACTTCATGCCGGTGAGCGGCGGAGCCGGGGAGGCGGAGCGGCACCGGCTGATCCGGCGGGTGCTGTGCGTGCGCGGCGCGGTGCCGTTCCGTACCCGGGTGGCGCCCCGGTTCGACTACGGCGCCAGTGCGCACACCGTGCGCCTGGTCGAGGGCATGGCGGTCTTCGAGTCGGAGAAGCTGGCGCTCTCCCTCACCTCGACGGTGCCCCTGGAGTGCGACGGGCCGGACGTGCGGGCGGACTTCAAGCTGTCCGAGGGCGAGTCGGCGGTGTTCGCCCTCGACCAGGTCGGCGGCGAGGTCAGCCCGCGGCGGTGCGCGCGCACGGAGGCCGAGGAGCAGTTCGCGGCGACGGTGACGTACTGGCGGCGCTGGCTGTCCGCCTCCCGCTACCGGGGCCGCTGGCGGGAGATGGTGCACCGCTCCGCGCTCACCCTGAAGCTGCTGACCTACGCGCCCACGGGGGCGATCGTCGCCGCGCCGACCACGAGCCTGCCCGAGCAGCTGGGCGGCGAGCGCAACTGGGACTACCGCTATGTCTGGGTGCGCGACGCCGCGTTCTGTGTGTACGCGCTGCTGCGGCTGGGTTTCTCGGACGAGGCCGAGGCCTTCATGGAGTTCGTGACCCGGCACATCACCCCGGGCGACGGCAAGCCCTCCGGGCCGCTCCAGATCATGTACGGCATCGACGGGCGCACGGATCTGTCCGAGAGCGAACTCGGGCATCTGGAGGGTCATCAGGGCTCGGCCCCGGTGCGGGTGGGCAACGCCGCCGCGGACCAGCTCCAGCTGGACATCTACGGTGCGCTGATCGACTCGGTCTATCTGTACGACAAGTGGGCGCGGCCCGTCTCGAGCGACCAGTGGGACGACGTGTGCGCCCTGGTCGACTGGGTGTGCGCCCACTGGGACCAGCCGGACGAGGGCGTCTGGGAGACCCGGGGCGGCCGCAAGAACTTCCTGTACTCGCGGCTGATGTGCTGGGTGGCGATCGAGCGGGCCATCCGGATGGCGAACCGGCGCGGGCTGCCCGCCGACCTGCCCCGCTGGCAGGAGGCCCGCGACACGATCTACCGCCGTGTGCACACCCGCGGCTGGTCGCCGCGGCGGCGGGCGTTCGTGCAGCACGAGGACGGGGACGTGCTGGACGCGGCGGTGCTGATGATGCCGCTGACCAAGTTCATCGCGCCGACCGACCCCAAGTGGCTGTCGACGCTGGACGCGCTCACCGAGGACCTCGTCTCGGACTCCCTGGTCTACCGCTACGACCCGCTGGCCAGCCCCGACGGGCTGCGCGGCGACGAGGGCACGTTCTCGATCTGCTCGTTCTGGTACGTCGAGGCGCTGGTGCACGCGGGGCGGCTGGACGAGGCGCGGCTGGCGTTCGAGAAGATGCTGACGTACGCCAACCACCTGGGCCTGTTCGCCGAGGAGATCAGCCAGACGGGAGAGCAGCAGGGCAACTTCCCGCAGGCGTTCACCCATCTGGCGCTGATCAGCGCGGCCTTCACCCTGGACCGGGCGCTGGGCTGACGCACGGGCGCCGTAGGAGGCCTCACTTCCCCCAGATGGTGCGGTACGCCTGCCGGTAGCCCGTCGGGTCCCAGGAGGTGGTGCCGGCACTGTTGTCGGCGGTGGTGATGTGGACGGGTGCCGTGTAGCCGCTGGCGGCTGTCCCGGAGAACGCGCGGTTGAACTCGTCGACGATCTGCCAGCCCTGGAGGGACAGCGGTTCGGGCACGGTGGCGGCCTGGTACTGCCGGCTGTTGATGCGCTGGAAGGCGGAGGGGTCGCCGTCGCCCGCGCCGATGTTGTACGGCGGCCCCGAGCCCTTCCTCCCGGCCGCGCGGAAGGCGGGGGCCGCGTCGGCGAAGTACAGGTCGTTGATGGCGACGGAGTGGGTCCACCGGGCGCCGAAGCGGGCGAGGAGGGAGGAGATCTCGCGCGGGGTGCGGCTGCCGGCGTCCGGGATCGGGATGTTGGGGTAGGCGAGGAGTTTCACGCCCGGGCAGGTGGCGAGCTCCTTCCTGATCAGCTCGGACTTGTTCTTGGCGAAGGGGATCGAGGCGTCGGTGATCAGGACGACCCCGGCGTGGCCCTGGGAGTGGGCGATGACCCAGCGCGCGCTGATCTCGGCCACCTCCTCGACGCGGGTGGTGACATTGGTGAACAGCTCGGGCCGGCGGCTGGGGCCGGGGGCGGCGAGGGCGTGCCAGCCCACGAGCGGGATGCCGGCCCGGTTGGCCCGCGCCACCTGTGCCGAGGTGGAGTTCGGGTCGAAGCCGCCGATGACGATGCCGGAGGGTTTGAGTGCGACGGCCTCGCTCATCGCCGACTGGAGACCGGCGGGCGTGCCGCCGCCGTCGATGACCCGGACGTTCCAGCCGATGACCCGGGCGGCCTCCCGTACGCCTTTCGCGACGCCCGCGACCCCGGGGTTGGTCATGGTCTGGGCGACGTAGACGAGGGTCTTGCCGGGCACCGCCCGCGGTCCGGTGGTCGGCCCACCCCAGGGGACGTCGGTCTGCTCGGCGCGCAGGACCGAGGCCTGGGCCGTGGCGTGGACGTCGGGGCAGCCGTCGGTGCCCGAGGGGGTCTCCCCCGAGGTGCCCGAGGAGCCGCGCTGGCAGCCGGCGAGGACGGTGACCGCCGCCAGCAGCAGGGCACAGGAGCCGGCCCGGGCGGTGCGGGCGCCGGGGGTGGCTCTGCGGTTGCCGTGCACGGGTACTCCTCGCGGGAGGGGAACAGGCGGGGAACTACGGGGAGGGTGCGGGGCCGGGCGGTGTGTCGCGGGCGGCGCGGACACCGCCGCTCAGCCGGCGGCGGGCGGCGTATCCGGCGAGGCCGACGGCGAGGAGCAGCGTGCCGCCGTAGAACAGCGGGACCGTCCAGAAGTCGGCGCCGAGCTGTCCGATGCCGGTGAGGCCCACGGCGAGGACGGTGACGGCGACGAGGGTGCCGAGGGCGTTGGGCCGGCCGGGCTTGATCGCGGTGGCGCCGAGGAGCGCGCCGGCGAACGCGGGGAGCAGGTAGTCCAGGCCGACGCTCGGGTTGCCGATCTGCTGCTGGGCCGCGAGCAGCACCCCGGCGATGCCGACGACCAGGCCCGACGCGGTGAAGGCGTAGACGGTGTATCTGCGGGTGGGGATGCCGAGGAGGTCGGCGGCGCGGGGGTTGGAGCCGACGACGTACAGATATCGGCCGAGGGGCAGCCGTTCCAGGACCAGCCAGAGGACGGCGGTGAGGGCGAGGACGTAGAAGGCGGGGACCGGGAGGCCGAGGAACGAGGAGTCGTAGAGGTCGGTGAAGGCCGGTGGGAGGCCCTCGGGGCCGGGGACGATCCGGCCGCCGTCGGTGACCCAGCCGGTCACGGCGTAGAGCATGCTGCCGGTGCCGAGGGTGGCGATGAAGGAGTCGATCCGCCCGTACTCGACGATCACGCCGTTGAGGACGCCCACGCCGGCCCCGCCCGCGATCACCGTGAGCGCGGCGAGCGGCCAGGGCCAGCCCTCGTTCACGATCAGCTCCATCACCATGACGTGGGCGAGGCCGAGCGCGTAGCCGAGGGAGAGGTCGAAGGCGCCGGTCACGATGGGGATCGTGGCGGCGAGGGCGAGGATCGCCGGGATCGACTGGCTGGACAGGACCGAGTCGAGGGTGTCGAGGGTCGGGAAGGTACGGGGCAGGGCGAGGGAGAAGACCAGGACGAGCAGGAGGGTGAGGGCGAGCAGTCCGTAGGCGCCGACGAGGTGGCCGCCCGGTCGGCGGGGCCGGGGCGGGGTGGGGGCCGTCACGGGCCCGCTCCCGGCCGGGGTGGGGGTACGGCGGAGGCGGCGCGGGTCAGCTCGGCGACGGTGAGGGCCGCGCCGCCCAGCTCGGCCGTCACGGCGCCCCTGACCAGGACCAGGGCGCGTCGGCACACACTGACGACCTCGTCGAAGTCGGTGGAGATCAGCAGGACCGCGAGGCCCGCGGCCAGCGCCTCGTCGAGCAGGTGGTGGACGGCGGCCTTGGCGCCGATGTCGACGCTCGCGGTCGGCTCCTCCAGGATGAGCAGCCGCAGGTCCGCTCGCAGCCAGCGGCCGATCATGACCTTCTGCTGGTTGCCGCCGGACAGGGTGGCGAGCGGGGCCTCGGTGTCGCGGGGGCGCACCGCGAACCGGTCGACGAGGGCGGCCGCCTCGGCGCGCTCCCGGCGGGGGCCGATCCAGCGCGGGCCGATCCAGCGGGGGCCGGGGCGGCCTCCGGCGGCCGGGTTGGCGAAGAGGTTCTCGCGCACGGTCAGCTCGGCGAGGCAGCCCTCGCGCAGCCGGTCGCCGGGCACGAAGCCGACGCCCTGCCGCACGGCGTCGGCGACCGTACGGGGGCGGTACGGCCGTCCGCCGAGCCGGGCCTCCCCGGCGAGCAGCGGCCGGACCCCGGCGAGTGCCCGGCCGAGGTCGAGATGTCCGGCGCCGGAGAGACCGACCAGGGCGAGGGCCTCCCCCGCCCGAAGGACGAGGTCGACCGGGCCGACGCCGGTGGTCCGTACGGCTTCGAGGGTGAGGAGGGCAGGGGTGGGGGTGGGGGCGGGGGCTTGTCCGGGGGCCGGGCCGGCGGACCGCACGCGCGGCTGGTCGCGCTGCTGCTCGGCCGGCTCCGGGCCCACGATGTCCCGCACCAGGCGGTCCGGGCTGTGGTCCGCCAGGGGGCCGTGGCTGACGAGGTGGCCGTCGCGCAGGACGGCGAAGGTGTCGGCGACCTCGTAGACCTCGTCCAGCCGGTGGCTGACGTAGAGGAGGGCGTGGCCGCGGTCGCGCAGGTCGCGCAGGACGCGGAAGAGCCGGGCGCAGTCGGGGGCGGGAAGGCGGGCGGTCGGCTCGTCCAGGACGATGAGCCGGGCGCGGGCCGCGAGGGCCCGGGCGATGGCGACCAGGGACCGTTCGGCGGGCGCGAGCCGGGCGACCGGGGCGTCGGGGTCGAGGTGGGCGGCGACGGTGTCCAGGGCGTCGGCGCACCGCTCGCGGGTGCGCCGCCACGAGACCAGTCCGGCGCGGCGTGGATACCCCGTGCTCAGGGCGATGTTCTCGGCGACCGTCATCCACTCCACGAGGCCGAGGTCCTGGTGGATGAAGGACATGCGGCCGGCGGCGGCATGGCTGCCGAGGGGGTGCCCGTCCACCGTGATCCGTCCCGTGTCGGCGTGGTGGACGCCGGCGAGGATCTTGATGAGGGTGGACTTCCCGGCGCCGTTGGGCCCGAGGAGGGCGAGGACGCTGCCCGCGTGGACGTCGAGGTCGACCCCGGCCAGCGCGAGGGTCCCGCCGAACCGTTTGCCGAGCCCGCGGATGCGGACCAGGGGCTCCGACGCGAAGGGCGCGGCCGCCGGGGCGGACGGGTCGGAAGCGCACATGAGGCGATCCTATCCGGATCATTCATGCCATTTCGGATATTCGACTCGGGCTGTGCGCCTCAGACGCCGTCGAGCCCGCACTCGGCCCAGATGACCTTGCCCTCCGGGAGGTAGCGCGTGCCCCAGGTCCGGGACAGCTGGGCGACGAGGAAGAGGCCGCGTCCGCCCTCGTCGGTGCTGGCCGCCCGGCGCAGATGCGGGGCCGTGTTGCTGGAGTCGGAGACCTCGCAGATCAGGGAACGGTCGTGCAGCAGCCGTACCCGCACGGGCCCGGAGCCGTGCCGGATGGCGTTGGTGACCAGTTCGCTGAGGATCAGCTCGGCGGCGAAGGCGGCCTCGTCGAGTCCCCAGTCGGCCAGCTGTCTCATGGCCGCGGCACGGACCTCGCCGACGCGGGCCGGGTCGGCGGGCAGCTCCCAGGTGGCGATCCGGTCGGGGTCCAGGGCGTGGGTGCGGGCGACCAGCAGGGCGATGTCGTCGCACGGGTGGGCGGGCGCCACCGCGTCCAGGATCGCCTGGCAGGTGTCCTCGGGGGTGCGCTCCGGATGGTGGGCCAGGGCCCCGCGCAGCTGGTCGAGGACCAGGTCGACGTCACGGTGCCGGTCCTCGATCAGCCCGTCGGTGTAGAGGACCAGCTGGCTGTCCTCGGGCAGGTCGATCTCCACGGCGTCGAAGGGCAGTCCGCCGAGGCCGAGCGGAGGCCCGGCGGGCAGGTCCGGGTAGGTCACGCTGCCGTCGGGGTGGACCAGCGCGGGCGGCGGGTGTCCGGCGCGGGCCATCACACAGCGCTGCGAGGTCGGGTCGTAGACGACGTACAGGCAGGTCGCGCCGATGATGCCGACACCCTCGCCCTCCCCCTCGGGGTCCTCGCGATCGAGGCGGCCCACCAGGTTGTCGAGGTGGACGAGGACCTCGTCGGGCGGGAAGTCGAGTTCGGCGAAGCTGCGGGCGGCGGTGCGCAGCCGGCCCATGGTGGCGGCGGAGAGCATGCCGTGGCCGACGACGTCGCCGACCAGGAGGCCGATGCGCGCGCCCGAGAGCGGGATGACGTCGTACCAGTCCCCGCCCACGTCGGCCTCGGCGGGCAGATAGCGGTGGGCGACCTCGACGGTCTCCTGGTCGGGCAGCCCCTGCGGGAGCAGCCGGCGCTGGAGGGCCAGGACCATGGCGCGCTCGTGGGTGTAGCGCCGCGCGTTGTCGATGGACAGGGCGGCGCGGGTGGCGAGTTCCTGGGCCAGCGAGCGGTCGTCGTCGTCGAAGGGAGCGGGTTCCTGGGCGCGGTAGAAGCTGACGACGCCCAGCACGACGCCGCGCGCGACCAGGGGGACGGCGATGAGCGAGTGCACATGGGTGAGCAGGGTCCCGGTGTGCTCGGGGTCCTGGGCGAGCCAGCCAGCGGCGCTCGCCAGGTCCGGTTCGAGCACCGCCTGTCCGCCGGTCAGCGCGCGGCGCTGGGGCGCGGTCGGGCCGAAGTCGGTCCGCTTGCCGACGGGGGTGAAGGGGAGGTCGTCGCGGAGGCCGTGGATCACCGTCCGGCGCAGGTCGCCGACCGGGTCGGCGGACTCCTCGCCGCGCAGGACGGCCTCGGGCAGATCGACGGTGACATAGTCCGCCAGCCGGGGGACGGCCGTCTCGGCGAGCTCCTCGGCGGTGCGGCGGACGTCCAGGGTGGTGCCGATGCGGGCGCTGGCCTCGGAGAGCAGCTCCAGCCTGCGGCGCGCCGCCAGGGCGTAGGCGCCGACCTGCGGCTCCCCGACGAGGACGAGCCCTCGGGCCGAGAGCGGCTGCTCGGGGGAACCGTTGGCGGCGGCGCCGTCGACGGCGGCGACAGCGCCCGCTCCGGCGACGGCGCCCGCTCCGGCTCCAGCTCCAGCTCCAGCTCCGGTGACCGTGACACCTTCGACTGCGGCTCCGTCCCGGTCCGGTGCGCCGCCCGTCGGCGGTGTGAGGGAGAGCCGTGCGAGCCGCGACACGGCGGCGGCGACGGCCGGCTCGACGGGCAACCCGACCGGGAGCGCCGGCAGCCGCGCGTCGCCCCGGCCCGGTACGACGAGCGATTCCCTGGAGGCGAGGCGCTCCCCGCGGGCGGAGCCGGGCAGCACCGCCTCGATGGCGACGCCCTCCACGCCCGACGCGCTGCGCATCGGGCGGCTCACGAGGGTCACCCGCCGGCCGTCCGGCAGCGGCACGTCCACGGCGGCCCGCTGGGCGCGGGAGATCAGTTCGGTGGCCTTCTCCATGAGCAGCGCCCGGTCACCGGGGCGCAGCCGCAGGGCCGGCACACCCCCCTCGGCACCGTCGGCCGTGTCGGCTTCGGCTCCTGCGGCCAGGTACGCCCGCAGCAGGGCACGTTCGCGTGCGGAGCTCTGTCCCAGCAGCCGGCGTTCCATGGCATGGGCCGCCTTGCGGATCACGCCACTGAGTGCCGGGGTCTCGAATCCGCGCGGGTAGCCGAAGCACAGGACGCCCTCGATGCCGCCGCTGAGCGGGTCGCGCACGGGCAGCGCGACGCAGGCGCTCGCCTGGGAACGCTCGGCGAAGTGCTCGGCGCCGTAGACGCGGATGAGCCGGCGTTCGGCGAGGGCGAGACCGATGCCGTTGGTGCCGGCGACCCGCTCGGCGAACACGAAGCCCGGGACGCGCTGGATCGCCGGAAGGCTGTGGGCCATGGAGGCCTCGCCGAAGCGGCGCAGCAGGACCGTCCCGTTCGCGTCGGCGACGGAGATATTGACCTTGCTGCCGGAGAACAGGGACTCCAGCCGGTCGAGCACCGGCGCGGCCGCGCGGACGATACGGCCGTCCGCCTCGAAGTCGTCCCGGAAGGGGAGGTCGGACTGGTCCGGCGAGAGCCCCAGGGTCCGGCAGCGCTGCCAGGAGTCCAGGATCGACAGCCGTACGCCGCGTTCGACCGACTCGCCCTGCAGAAACCGCTCACGGAAGCGCGTGGGACCCGTGCCGTCCGTCGCACGCCCCACCGCAGCCTGTTCTCCTACGGATCGAAACACGCCTCGCCTCACTCGCGCCCGCGTCCACTCGCCCTGTGCCCGCTCCCCTTTCAGCCGGCAGGTGACCCGATCAACAATTAATCCGACATTGACGAGCATACGGACATACGGGGCGTGAGTCATGGGTCGCCCGTCCCTCGCGGAGACGACCACCAGGGTCCCTCACGTGCGGTGACGAGCGGATGACCGACCGCTGGCGGGCGGACGGGCGGGCGACTGCTACAGGACCGCGACCGGGGTGACGGGGGAACCCGTCCCGCCGGGGATGTTCAGCGGCGCGACGACGAGCAGGAAGGCGTACCGGCCCGCCTCGGCCGTCGCGGCCGACAGCGCCTCCAGATCGAGGTTGTCCAGCAGCGGCACCCCCATCGCGGTGACGGCCAGGACATGCACGGGCGAGTGCACGTCCACGACGGGCGAGGGCCGTACGTCGCTGTCGCCGTCCCCTCCGAGCAGGGCGACACCCCGCTCCGCCAGCAGCGGTACGGCGTCCACGTGGAAGCCCGCGCTCAGCGCGCCGGAGTCCCATGGTCCGCGTTCCGTACGGCGGCGCACGTGCCCCGTGCGCAGCAGCACCGCGTCGCCCTCGCCGATCGTCACCCCGAGCGCCTCCTCCGCGGCGAGGACGTCGCGGGCGTGCACCGCCTGTCCCGGTTCCAGCCAGGGGACCCCGAGCACGGCGGGCAGATCGAGCAGCACCCCCCTCGTCACCAGGGGTCCCAGTTCCGCCACCGCGCCGAAACGGGCGCCACCGGCGTCGACGGCCTCGCGCGCCGCACGGCCGTCGTAGAGCAGGCCCCGGTAGGCGATGTGGGAGAGCGCGTCGAGATGGGTGACGCCCCTGCCGTGGTAGTCGACGGCGATGAAGTCCTTGTGGGCGGCGGGTTCGGGGCGTTCCACATCGCCGAGGTCGGTCATGTGGTGCAGGGCCGGCTTGGGGTTGTCGGGGTCGGGCCGGGTGTTCCAGGGGAGGGCCATCGGGACGACGGTCCCGGACCGCGCCTCGGCCAGGGCCCGCCGCACCCGGTCGGGGGTCACCCGGTTCCAGGCCCCGCGGCCGGCCCGGTCCTCCCAGTGACCCCAGGTGCGCACCGCCTCGAAGAGCGCGTCGAACTCCGCACGGGGGACGGCCGGCCCGGCTGTCGGGGACATGGCTCCAGCTTGGCACCGGGGCGAGGGCCTCGCAGGGTGGTCCGGGCGCAGGCTGTCCGGGCGCGACCGTCCGGGCAGAGGCCGTCCGGGCAAAGGCTTCTTCTCGTCGGCCGGTCCAGCCGAGGAACGACAACCGGTCAGCCGAGGAACGACAGGCGGACCTTGCGCTCGGGATTGTCCCTGTTCGTATCCACCAGGCAGACCGACTGCCAGGTGCCCAGCTCCAGCCGCCCGGCCAGGACCGGCAGGGTCGCGTGGGGCGGGACGAAGGCCGGGAGGACGTGGTCGCGGCCGTGACCGGGGCTGCCGTGGCGGTGCTGCCAGCGGTCGTCGGCGGGCAGGAGCGTGTGCAGGGCGGCGAGGAGGTCGTCGTCGCTGCCCGCGCCGGTCTCGATGACGGCGATTCCGGCGGTGGCGTGCGGGACGAAGATGTTCAGCAGGCCGTCACGGTCGCCGGCGACCTCCCCCAGGAAGGCCTCGCAGTCCTGGGTGAGATCGACGACCCGCTCCCGGGTGCCGGAGGCGATGTGCAGTACTCGGGTGGTGAACGCGTCTGACATGTCACCATCCTGGCCCACGGAGGGGTCCGGGGAAGATCCGCCCGGCCCGCACTGTTGGTTGAGGCGTGAACGACATACCTGAGGTCGACGTCGTCGTGATCGGTGCGGGCCAGGCGGGGCTGGCCGCGGCGTATCACCTGCGACGCACGGGGTTCGAGCCGGAGCGCGACTTCGTGGTGCTGGACCACGCGCCCGGTCCGGGCGGCGCCTGGCAGTTCCGGTGGCCCTCACTGACGTACGGCAAGGTGCACGGGATGCACGCGCTGCCGGGCATGGAGCTGACGGGGGCGGACCCGGCGCGGCCGTCGTCGGAGGTGATCTCGGCGTACTTCGCCGCCTACGAGCGGACCTTCGACCTGCGGGTACGGCGTCCGGTGGACGTACGGGCCGTGCGCGAGGGCTCCGGTGGGCGGCTGCTTGTCGAGACCTCCGACGGCACCTGGTCGACACGGGCGCTGATCAACGCGACCGGCACCTGGGACCGGCCGTTCTGGCCGCGCTATCCCGGTCAGGAGAGCTTCCGCGGACGGCAGGTGCACACGGCCGGGTACCCGGGGCCCGAGGCGTTCGCCGGGCAGCGGGTGGTCGTGGTGGGCGGCGGGGCCTCCGGCACCCAGCATCTGCTGGAGATCGCCCCGTTCGCCACCGCCACGACATGGGTGACGCGGAGGCCTCCGGTGTTCCGCGAGGGACCGTTCGACGAGGAGGCGGGCCGGGCGGCGGTGGCGCTCGTGGAGGAGCGGGTGCGGCAGGGGCTGCCGCCGAGGAGCGTGGTGTCGGTGACGGGGCTGCCGTTGAACGACGCGATCCGGCAGGGGCTGGCGGACGGGGTCCTGGACCGGCTCCCGATGTTCGACCGGATCACCCCCCGGGGCGTGGAGTGGGACGACGGCCGCCGCGTGGACGCCGACGTCATCCTCTGGGCGACGGGCTTCCGGCCCGCCATCGACCATCTGGCGCCGCTGCGGCTGCGCGGTCCGGGCGGCGGGATCCGGCTGGAGGGCACCCGGGTGGCCGCCGATCCGCGGATCCACCTGGTCGGCTACGGGCCGTCGGCCAGCACCATCGGCGCCAACCGGGCGGGACGGGCGGCCGTACGGGACATCGGACGGCTGCTGTCCGAGGGGGCCGGGGAGCCCGGACCGGATGCGGCCGCCGCCTGACGTCCCGTCACGTCATCGGGCCGCCTCGGCGGACGCGCTCTGCCGGTTCCGGTTGAACTCGGCGACATTGCGGACGTGCTCCTGATAGTTCGCGGTGAAACGGGTGTCGCCGGGCTTGACCGTGACGAAGTACAGCCAGTCGCCCGGGGTGGGGCTGACGGCGGCGTGCATGGCCTCCTCGCCGGGGTTGTCGATCGGCGTCGGCGGCAGCCCCATGCGCTGGTAGGAGTTGTAGGGGCTCTCGATCCGGGTGTCGCTCTCCGTGGTCCGCACCGTGGACCGGTTCAGGGCGTAGTTGATGGTGGAGTCCATCTGCAACGGCATGCCGCGCGCCAGCCGGTTGAAGACGACCCGGGCCACCTTCCCCATGTCCGCCTTGGTGGCGGCCTCCGCCTGCACCAGGCTGGCGATGGTGACGGCCTGATAGAGGTTCATCGCGTTGCGCTGGGCGCCCGCGGTGACCGGTGCCCCGTTGAACCGCTTGTTCGCCGTGTCGACCATGTAGGCCAGCAGCGTCTGCGGTGTCGTCTTCCCGTCCAGCGGATACGTCGCCGGGAAGAGGTAGCCCTCCGGGTTGCCGTCGGCGTCGTCCGGCAGCTTCAGCCCGGCCTGGGGCAGGGTCTTCCTGGTCGTGCCGGCGGGCAGGGCGAGGGCCTTGTCGACGGCCTCGTAGACCTGACTCGCGCGCCAGCCCTCCGGGATGACCAGGGCGGCGGGTTTCTTCGGCGCCTGCGGCGCCCGGTGCTCCGTGCTCAGCAGCGGCACCGCCACGGCGGTACCGGCCACGACGGCTCCGGTCGCGATGAGGGCGAGCCGACCCCGGCGCGTCAGTCGAATCGTTCTCCGTGGCGGAGTGTTCATCTGCATGCGGGCACGGTAACCCTCATATCGTCATAAACCCGGCATAACCGGTCATATGCTTGGCTGTTGTCAGCTTGTCGGCTCCAGGCTGGCGTCCCGGCGCACCAGGGCCGCGTACCGCCCGTCCCGCGCCAGCAACTCCTCGTGCGTCCCCCGTTCGGCCAGCCGGCCCGCGTCGAGGACCACGATCTGGTCGGCGCCGCGGACGGTGGACAGCCGGTGGGCGATGGTGAGGGTGGTGCGGTTGGCGGAGAGCGCGTCGATGGCCTCCTGGACGGCGTGCTCGGTGCGGGTGTCCAGGGCGCTCGTCGCCTCGTCGAGGATCAGCACCGGCGGATCGCGCAGGATGGTGCGGGCTATCGCCAGGCGCTGCTTCTCACCGCCGGAGAAGCGGTGGCCGCGCTCGCCGACGACCGTGTCGTACCCGTCGGGCAGGGCGGCGATGTGGTCGTGGATCTGCGCCGCGCGCGCGGCGGCGTACAGCTCCTCGTCGGTGGCGTCGGGCTTGGCGAAGCGCAGATTGTCGGCAACCGTCGCATGGAAGAGGTACGTCTCCTGCGAGACGACGCCGACCGCGCGCGCGAGGGTGTCGAAGTCGAGGTCGCGGACGTCGACCCCGTCGAGGGTGACCCGGCCGCCGGTCACGTCGTACAGCCGCGGCACGAGATAGCCCAGGGTGGACTTGCCGGCACCGGTCGGGCCGACCACGGCGAGGCTTCCGCCCGCGGGGACGGTGACGTCGATGCCGTCGAGGACGGGGCCGCCCTTGTCGTCGTAGGCGAACGCGACCTTCTCGAAGCGGACTTCGCCCTTGATCTGGTCGAGGTGGACCGGGTCGGTGCGCTCGGTGATGTCGATCGGGAGGTCGAGGTACTCGAAGATGCGCTGGAAGAGCGCGAGGGAAGTCTGGATCTGCACGCCGGTGGCGAGCAGGCTGACGGCGGGGCGGAACAGGCCCTGCTGGAGCGAGACGAAGGCGACGATCGTGCCGAGGGAGACGTCGGGACCGCCGAGCTGGAGGGCCACACCGGCCGTCCAGTAGATGACCGCCGGCATCGCGGCCATGACGATGGTGATCACGGCCATGCGCCAGCGGCCGGCCATGTTCGACTTCACTTCCAGGTCGACCAGCCGCTCGGACTCGTCGGCGAAGGACCGGGTGAGCGAGTCGGCGCGGCCCATGGTGCGGCCGAGCAGGATGCCGCTGACCGACAGCGACTCGGTGACGGTGGCGGCCATGGCGGCCATCTGCTTCTGGCGCTGGGTGGTGATCTTCTTGCGTTCGTTGCCCACGCGGCGACTGATCCAGACGAAGACCGGCAGCAGGAGCAGGGAGACCACGGTCAGCCGCCAGTCGAGGGCGATCATCGCGATGACCGTGGCGACCACGCTGGTGAAGTTGGAGACCAGGGAGGTGGCCGTGGAGGTGACGGTGGCCTGCATGCCGCCGATGTCGTTGGCGATGCGCGACTGCACTTCGCCGGTACGCGTACGCGTGAAGAACGCCAGGGACATGCGCTGGAGCCGGCCGAAGACGGCGGTGCGCAGGTCGTGCATGACGCGCTGGCCGACGGTGGTGGAGATCAGGGTCTGCAGGACGCCGAAGACGCTGCTGAGCACGGCGCTCAGGATCATGCCGAGGGCGAGCAGGCTCAGCAGGCCGGTGCGCCCCTCGGGGATGGCGACGTCGAGGGTCTCCTTCAGCAGGAAGGGCGTGGCGACCGAGACCAGCGACGAGGCGCCGACGAGGACGCCGACGACGGCGAGCCGGCCGCGGTAGGGACGGAACAGGCCGACGATACGGCGGACCTGCCGGGGCTGGGCCTGGGTGTCGGCGGACGGGTTCCAGGATTCCGGTGTGTCGGGGTGCATGGGCTCCTACGGGAGGTGAGCGGGCGGATCGGGCTGACCATAGCTCATTGTTACCTATACTCACAATGAACGGCATCCTGATATTGTTCCCGCATGACCACCCCCGATTCCGACAGCGTGCTCGCGGAGCAACTGCTGCGGTTCACCCGCCGCGTGCACCGGATCCAGAAGCGGCACATCGAGCAGTGCGGCATCGGCGTGACCCCGGCCCAGTCCCGGCTGCTGCGCACCCTGGCGTGCTACAGCTCGCCGCCGCGCATGGCCGATCTCGCCGAGCGCCTGGAGGTGGTCCCGCGCGCGGTGACGACGCTGGTCGACGGGCTGGAGGCGGGCGGGAAGGTACGGCGGGTGCCGGATCCCACGAACCGCCGGGTGATCCGGATCGAGCTCACCGACGACGGCCGGGAGGCACTGCGCAAGCTGCGGGCCGCCCGGCGGTCGGCGGCCGAGGAGATCCTCGCGCCGCTGTCGGGCGGGCAGCGGGAGGTACTGGGCGACCTGCTGGACACGCTGGTGGACGGGGTGCCGGAGGGACGCCACGGGTAGGGGCGGCAACGCCCCTGAAGGGCCGGACCAGCGGTCCGGCCCTTCAGGGGCGCGGGGAACTGCGCGATCAGCCACGAACCACCCGCAGCCGCCCGCGCAACACCACCACCCGAGCTACTGGGCGACGGGCGCCGCCTCCTCCGGCACCGACGCCTCCTCCTCGCCCGCGCTCTCCCCGTCCAGCACCTTCTTCGCCCGCCCCAGATCCAGCGCCCCCTCCCAGCGGGACACCGCGAACACCGCGACGCAGTTGCCGAGGAGGTTGGTGACGACCCGCATCGAGTCCATGATCCGGTCGACCCCCAGCAGCAGCGCGACCGCACCGGCCGGAATGGCCCCCAGCGAGGACGCCGTCGCGGACAGGGCGAGGAAGGCCGAACCGGGGATGCCCGCCATGCCCTTGCTGGTCAGCATCAGCACCAGGACCACGGTGACCTGCTGCCCGAGGCTCAGGTCGACGTCCACGGCCTGGGCGATGAACAGCGTGCCGATGGACAGGTACAGCGAGGCGCCGTCGAGGTTGAAGGAGTACCCGGTCGGCAGCACGAGACCCACCGCGTCGTCGCGGGCGCCCGCCCTGCGCAGCTTCTGCATCACGCGCGGCATGACCGCCTCGGTGGAGGCGGTGCCGAGCGCGAGCAGCATCTCCTCACGGATGTAGCGCAGGAACTTCCAGAGGCTGAGCCCGGTCACCAGCCGCAGGGCCACGGCCAGCAGCGCCACGAAGAACGCCGCCGCCGCGTAACAGAGGACGATCAGCTTGGCGTAGGTCTCGATGACACCGAGTCCGTAGTTGCCGATCAGCACGGCCATCGCGCCGAACACCGCGATCGGCGCCAGCCGCATGACGAAGCCGACGATCGCGAAGATGATCTCCTGGGCCTGCTCGATCGCCGGCAGCACCTGCGGCACCTTCGTGTGCCCGAGGTGCAGCAGCGCGGCGCCCACCAGACACGCCAGGATGAGCACCTGGAGCAGGGAGTTCTCGGCGAAGGCGCCGATGAAACTGGTGGGCAGCGCGTTCACGACGAACTCGGTCGTCGAGGGGAGCGAGCCGCCGCCCGTCCTGGCGTCGACCGCCGAGGTGTCCAGCGTGGCCGGGTCGACGTGCATCCCCGAGCCGGGCTGCACGACGTTGGCGGCGAGCAGCCCGATGATCAGGGCGAGCGTGCTGGCGACCTCGAACCAGATCAGGGCCTTGAGCCCGATCCGGCCGAACGCCTTGAGGTCACCGGCCTTCGCGATGCCGACGACGACCACGCAGAACACCAGCGGAGAGATGATCGTCTTGATGAGCCGGGTGAAGCCGTCGCCGAGCGGCTGAAGGTCCGTGGCCACACCGGGCCACAGCTTTCCGACGGCGATGCCGAGCACGAGCGCGCAGGCGACCTGCGCGAAGAGTGAGGTACGCAGTATGCGTGCGACGCGTCGCGGCAGGGACGGGACGGACGGCGGCACGGGCACTCCTTGTGGGGGGACGACATCACGGAAGCCCCTGGGAACAAGGGACTTCTGCGATGCGGAAAGCGGCTTCCGTTGCGATCACTGTGGAGGTGTCGTTGATCGCGCACAAGACCTCCGCGTTTCGGCCGTGTAAATCCCGTCACGCGTGACGCGTCGCACGTCCTTCGGCTCAGCAGCCGTCGCGATCCTCCGTCAACACCCCCTGGACCGTGGTGAGTCGGCGGTCGTGGCAGCCGTCCGAGCCGCGGAGCCGGTAGCGCTCGCTCGTCGTGCCGACCGCGTGCCGCTGGTCCCGGGGCACTCCGGCGGTGTACGTGGCGTCGCCGGTGTAGGTGTCGTCGAGCCGCGCCCAGGCCGTGCGCCGGCCGTTCCGGGTCGTCACCGCGTCGGCCCGGTCGCCGAGCGTCAGCACGGTCCGCAGCCGGTCGTCCGCGCCGAGGGTGGTCGTGCCGTCCATCGTGTAGGTGCGGTGGGTCCGGGTGGTGACGGTCCGTCCGGGTCCGGCGACCGTCACCTTCTCGTCGTCCGTCCAGGCCGCGTCGAGGCCGTCCACGGTCTCGCCGTCGGTCCAGCGGTGCACGGAGGTGTGGGCCAGGGAACGGCTGACGGTGGTCCGCACCCGGCCGTGCGAGGTGTCGAGGTACCCGGCGACCGTCAGCCGGTGCCCTCCCTCGGTGTCGAGGCGGTGTTCCGCGCCGGGCGTGTAGACGGTCGAATCGGCCAGGTCGCCGGCTTCGCCGGTGAGCAGTTTCCCGGGGACGACCGCCCTGCCGTGGTCCCGCCAGACCAGCACGTTGACCGGTGAGCTCCAGCCGCTCTGCCCCTCGGGCACGCCGACGACCGACACCTCGACGCGGTGCGGCCGCCCGTCGTTGAGGATTCCGGCGAAGGGGGTCAGGTCGTATTCGATGGGCTTGATGTCGAAGGCGCGGGGGCCCGGGATCACGTACCAGAGGAAGGGGTTGGACCAGCCTCCGGTCCACACGGTCGGGAACGGGGTGGCGATGCCGGCCAGTTGCCCGTCGACCTTGACCTGCACCTCGCGGTAGGGGCCGTCGTCCGCCCGGCAGGAGTACGGCGCCTGCGCGGGCACCGTCAGATACCAGTACTCCTCGCAGCCTCCGCCGGAGCCGGTCGCGTACACCTCGGCGACGACGCGTTCGCTGTTGCGGGGCGTGGTGAGGGTCGCGCCGTCGGCCAGGGTGAGCACGCGGTCGGGCGTGGCGGACGGCTCCTTTCCGGCGTAGAAGGTCAGCGTGACCTTGACGTCGAGCACGCCCGTGTAGGTGTCGTCGACGACGTTCCCGATGAGCATCTCGACGTCCTGGCCCCGGCGGAAGGTGTCGCTGTAGCGGGTGACGTCCTTCTCCACGGACCACGCGATGCCGTCGGGTGAGGGCTCCGGGGTCGACGTACGGAAGATCTCGACCCCGCCGACGTGCAGATAGCCGAGCCGGTCGAACTGCCGCCCCTTGACCTTGCCGTCGAGGCGCAGCACCACCTTGCTCCAGCGGTCGCCGCAGCCGTCCGGCGGGGTGTAGGTGCCCCGGTACGGGGTGAAGTCCCGGAACTGGGCCTCGGCGAGGGTGATGTGGCAGGACCTGCCCGAAGGCCTGTCGACGGGGGGCGCCGCGGTCACCGGGTCGTGCCAGTCGGTGCCGAACTCGGCGGGCACGTCGGCCGATCGGGCCGGAGCCACCCCGAGGAGGGTGCTCACCAGGAGGGTCGCCCCGGTGAGCATGGACATGATTAACCGTCTCTTCATGGCCGGTGTTCTACGGGGAGTCGGCCCACGCCCGCAATGACGCCTCCCCCGCCGGACCTACGCCTTCAGCGCGTTCCTGTCCCCCATCACCACGACGGGCTCCCGCTCCGGGTCGAGCGAGAGCAGCAGGTACTCCATCGCCTCCTTGGAGAGGCTGACACAGGCGGACGTCCCGTTGCCATGGTCCAGATGCAGCCAGATCCCGCCGCCCTTCTCCTCCCCCAGCGGCTGCTCGCCGTCGTCGGGCGGTGTGCCCGGCACGCGGTTGTAGTCGATGGCGATGACGTAGTCGAAATCGTGCCAGTGCGACTCGTCCCACCAGCGCGGCGCCGCGTAGTCCTCCGAGTGCGTGTACGGCAGCCTGGTCCCGGGATCGGCCAGGACCCCGCCCGCGGCGGTGAGCGTGAAGACGCCGACGGGGCTGCGGTGGTCACCCAGGCGATGGTCGGGGGTCCAGCCCTTCTTGCCGTTGTGCGCGGGCCAGCTGCGCACCCGCTCCCAGACCGGACCCCGTCTGCCGTACAGCACGGCGACGGACTCGGCGGAGTCCGCTCCGTCGCCGTACACCGCCAGCACCTGGGTGGAAGTGGCCGGAATACGCCGGTGCAGCCGGTCACCGATGTCCGGGATGCGGGTGAGGGTGGGCGCGCTCGACGCCGGGGCGCCCGCACCGGCGCCACCCGACTGCCCCTCACGCGACGGGGTACCGCTCACCGGGCCACCGCTCGCCGGCGCGGCGCTGCCTCCGGGCCCCGCCGCCCCACCGCCGCCACTCCGTTCCGGGTCCGCGCCGCCGCACGCGGACAAGGCCGCGAGGAGGAGAACTCCGGCCACCGCCACGGCCGCCCTGGACCGCACACCGCCATGTCGCATCCGCCCATGCTTGCATCACTTTCTCGGCATATGTGTCAGATTCCGGACACCGGGGCCGTGTCGGCGAGCAGCCGGAACCCTGCGCCCGCGTCGGAAAACCAGTTGATTCCGACCACGCTGCGACGCGAACCTTTCACGGTTTGTTGCCGCGCCTCGCGGGTCCTTCCCCCCACCCCTGACACGAGCCACTGGGACGTCATGCAGATCCAAGACCTTCCGTATCCCGACCCGGGTGTGCCGGACGCACGCTCGGGACCCCGCTTCCTGTGGTGGCTCGGCCGCAACCAGCTGGGCGGCCAGCTCAAGTCCCTGGCCTGGGGACTGCTGCACTTCGTCGCGGTCTCGGCGCAGCCGTTCTGCGTCGGGTTCGCCATCGAGGCCGTGGTCGACCGCTCCGGCAGCCGCCTCGCCCTGGCCGGTGGGCTGATGGCCCTGTTCGGGGCGGCCACCGCGATCGGGGACACCTTCCTGCACCGCACCGCCGTCACCAACTGGATCACCGCCGCCGCCCGCGTCCAGCAACTCCTCGCCCGCCAGGCCGCCCAGCTGGGATCGGCCCTGACCCGGCGGGTCGCGGCGGGCGAGGTCGTGGCCGTGTCCACCGGTGACGTCGAGAAGATCGGCTGGTTCGTCGAGGCCGTCTCCCGCTTCACCGCCGCGGCCCTGACCGTCGTGCTGGTCTGTGTCGGCCTGGTCGTCTACCAGCCGGCCCTCGGCCTCGTGGTCGCCGTCGGCCTGCCCGTCCTCGCGATCGCGGTGCTGCCGCTGCTGCCCCGCGCGACGCGCCGGGCCGACGACCAGCGCGAGAAGGCGGGACGCGCCACCGAACTGGCCTCGGACACCGTGGCCGGTCTGCGGGTGCTGCGCGGCATCGGCGGCGAGGAGCTCTTCCTCGACCGCTACCGTCGCGCCTCCCAGGAGGTCCGGCACGCGGCCGTGCGCAGCGCCCGTATGTGGGCCCTGATCACCGCCATCCAGGTGCTGCTGCCCGGCCTGCTGATGATCGCGGTCGTCTGCTACGGCGTCCGTCTCGTCCACGAGGGCCGTATCTCCGTCGGTGAACTGGTCGCGGTCTACAGCTCCGTCATGGTCCTGGCGTATCCCCTCCGTCACTTCGAGGAGATCGCCATGGCCTACTCCTTCTCGCGCCCCTCCGCCAAGCGCGCCGCCCGTGTGCTGTCGCTGGAGCGGGTCACGGACATCGGCGGATCGCGCGCGGGGGACGTGCCCACGGGCGACCTGTACGACCCCGCGACCGGGCTGCTGGCCCCGGCCGGACGGCTCACCGCGGTGGTGTGCGGCGACCCGGACGCGGCCGGACGGCTCGCGGAACGGCTGGGCGGCCACCCTCCGGAGGACGGTCCGTCGGTCCTGCTCGGCGGTGTCCCGCTGGACGAACTCCCGCTGGAGGCCGCGCGCACGGCCGTCCTCGTCCAGGACAAGGACCCGGTCCTGCTGTCCGGCTCACTGCGCAAGCTGCTCGACGTGCCCGCCTCCGGCGATGTGGAGGCGCCTGCCGCGCTGGCCGCCGCCCAGTGCGGGGACGTCCTGGAGGCCCTGGTGCAGGGCTCCCTGGACGCCGACGACCCGATGGACGCCCGGATCACCGAACGCGGCCGTTCCCTGTCCGGCGGCCAGCGGCAGCGGCTCGCCCTGGCCCGGTCGCTGCTCACCGACCCGGAGGTGCTCGTCCTCGACGAGCCCACCTCGGCCGTCGACTCGCACACCGAGGCCCGGATCGCCGAAGGGGTGCGTGACCTGCGGACCGGTCGCACGACCGTGGTGTTCACCTCCTCCCCGCTGCTGCTCGACCGGGCCGACCGGGTCGCCCTGGTGCACGAGGGCGAGGTCGTCGCCGTCGGTGAGCACCGCGCGCTGCTGCACACCGAACCCCGGTACCGGGCCGTGGTCACCCGCGAGACCGACGAGGAGACGGCCGTCGGCGACGCGCTGACCCGGCTGGACGGCATCGAGCCGGCCAAGACCGAGCCGGCGAAGACCGAGCTGGACGAACTGGACGAACTGAAAGAGATCGAGGAGACCGCATGATCGGCGTGCCGCCACCCGCGTTCGACCCGGCGGCACCGACGACGGCGAACACGCTGCCCGTCGGCGCCCCGGCGACCGTCCGCGCCTACGTGGCCGAACTCCTGCGCCGGCACCGCCGCGCCTTCCTGCTCCTGCTGCTGGTCAACACCGTCGCCACCGTCGCCTCGATGGTGGGCCCCTGGCTCCTCGGCGATGTCGTGCAACGGCTCTCCGCCGGGGACGAGGAACTCCATCTGGGGCTCGTCGCCACGCTGTTCGTGTCCGCCCTGGTCGTCCAGGCCGCGTTCGTCCGCCAGGTGCGGCTGCGCGGCGCCATGCTCGGCGAGCGGATGCTGGCCGATCTGCGCGAGGACTTCCTCGTCCGCTCGGTCCGGCTGCCGCCGGGCGTCCTGGAGCGGGCCGGTACCGGCGATCTGCTGTCCCGCATCACCACGGACATCGACCGGCTCGGCAACGCCATGCGCGAGGCCGTGCCCCAGCTGACCATCGGCGTGCTGTGGGCCGCCCTGCTGCTCGGCGGACTCGTCGTCATGGCCCCGCCCCTCGCGCCGGCCGTACTGATCGCGGTGCCGCTGCTGGTGGTGGGCTGCCGCTGGTACTTCAAGCGGGCGCCGTCCGGCTACCGCTCGGAGGCCGCCGGGTACGCCGCCGTGGCCGCCGCGCTCGCCGAGACCGTGGACGCCGGCCGCACCGTCGAGGCCCACCGCCTCGGCGACCGCCGGATCGAGCTGTCGAAGCTGCGGATCCGGCAGTGGACCGCCTGGGAGCGCTACACCATGTGGCTGCGCTCGGTGCTGTTCCCGGTCATCAACCTGGTGCACGTCACCGTGCTGGGCTCGGTCCTCATGCTCGGCGGGGTGTTCGTCCTGCACGGCTGGATCGGCGTGGGCCAGCTGACCACCGGCGCGCTGCTGGCGCAGATGCTCGTCGACCCGGTCAACCTCATCCTCCGCTGGTACGACGAGCTGCAGGTCGCGCAGGTGTCGCTGGCCCGTCTCGTCGGGGTGCGGGACATCGAGCCGGACGCCGGCGAGAGCGGGCTGGCGCCGGACGGGCGGGACGTGCTCGCCGACCGGGTCCACTTCGGCTACCGCGAGGGCGTCGACGTGCTGCGCAAGGTCTCCCTGGAGGTCGCCCCCGGCACCCGGCTGGCCCTCGTCGGCCCGTCGGGCGCGGGCAAGTCCACGCTGGGCCGGCTCCTCGCCGGCATCTACGCCCCCCGCGACGGCCGGATCACCCTCGGCGGCGCCGAGCTGTCCCGGATGACCGCCGAACGTGTCCGCTCCCACGTGGCACTCGTCAACCAGGAGCACCACGTCTTCGTCGGCTCCCTGCGCGACAACCTGCGGCTGGCCCGGACCGGTGCGGAGGACGACGAACTGTGGGCGGCGCTCGGCTCGGTCGACGCGGAGGGCTGGGCGCGGGCCCTGGACCAGGGGCTGGACACCGAGGTCGGCTCGGGCGGCGTCGCGCTCACCCCGGCCCAGGCCCAGCAGATCGCGCTGGCCCGGCTGGTGCTGGCCGATCCCCACACCCTGGTCCTGGACGAGGCGACCTCGCTGCTGGACCCCCGTGCCGCCCGTCACCTGGAGCGGTCCCTCGCCCGTGTCCTGGACGGCCGGACCGTCGTCGCCATCGCCCACCGCCTCCACACCGCCCATGACGCCGACCTGATCGCCGTCGTCGAGAACGGCCGCATCAGCGAGCTGGGCAGCCACGACGACCTCGTCACCACGGGCGGGGCCTACGCGGCGCTGTGGCGCTCCTGGCACGGCTGAGACGGGCCCCGCGGGGGCGACGGGCCCCGGGAGGCCGGTGCACCCGTCGGCCGCGTCGTGGCCCGGGGCCCCTCGCCCTGTGCGGGCCGGGGGCCGGGGGTGCGGCGATCGTCGCAGGTGCGGCGCCCGGGGTTCCGGACCCGGCGGCCCCTTCTCCGTTTCGACCCCGCTCTGGCGTTGCGCGGTGCCGAAGCGGGATGGAACGCTGGATAGCGGCACCCGCGTGGTCATCGGCCCGGATCCCTCCGGTGCACCCCGGGCCAGGCCGGTGCCCCGTGCGGCGGTGTCCCACCGCCGACCGCGGTGAGAGCGGGCCGGTCACCCCCTGGAGGTACCCGTGAACAGCGTCGACGGATGGGGGGACGACGTCTACCAGCCCGACGCCTCCGACATCCAGGAGGACTCGGGACTGCTCGACGCGGAGGACACACTCGTGGACGACGGTGTCTCGGACCCCCTCGACCGCGGCTGGTCCCCGCCCGAGCGGCCCTGGGCGGTGGAGCACAAAGGGGTGACGGCCGCGGAGCGCCGACAGGGCGAGACCCTGGACGAGCGGCTCGCCGAGGAGCTGCCCGACCTCCCCGTGCCCGACGGGGACGGCCTCGGCGACTGCGACGGCACCGACGGCGAGCTCCTCGACAACGAGGTCGGCGCGGACCGCTCGGGCCGGCTCGTCGCACCGGACGAAGGCGCCCACGAGGACGAGGAGAGCGCCATGGTCGCCAGCGACGTCGGCATCGACGGCGCGGCCGCGTCCGCGGAGGAGGCGGCCATGCACATCGTCGACGAGGACAGCCTCTCCGGCTGACCCGGCCCCCGCAGCGGACGAGGACGAAGAGGACGAGGAGCACCCATGCAGCAGGACAAGCAGCCCGACTACCACGAGGTCGTCTTCCGTGACCGCGCCGCCGGCTACGCCTTCCTCACCCGGTCCACCGCCTCCAGCGACCAGACCATCGAGTGGGACGACGGCGAGACGTACCCCGTGGTGGACGTGGAGATCTCCTCGGAGAGCCACCCCTTCTACACGGGCAAGGCCCGCACGGTGGACACGGAGGGCCGCGTCGCCCGCTTCGAGCGCCGCTACGGCGAGGGCGGCACCGGCTGAACCGTCGCCCCCGCCCGCGGCACGCCTCAGAAGACGTTGAGCGCGGCCGCGGCGCCGACTCCCCCGAGCAGCATGAACACCGGCATCAGCACCTTCAGCTCGACCCAGCTGCCCGCGCGGAACCGCATCGCCTTCGGCGGACCCAGCGGGTACCAGCGCTTGCGCCCGATCGGGATGGGCCACAGGACCGGGCAGCCGGAGACGGTCAGCGCGTCGCCGAGGTCGTGCACCAGGGCGCCCAGCAGGATCGGCAGTCCCAGCCACAGGTACTCCTGGCCGGGGTCCGTGAACAGCCAGTCCGCTCCGTTGCCCGGCTTGTCCAGGACGCCGGCGAGGATCCACGCGCTGGTCGCGGCCAGCAGCCACACCAGCACATCGCTGCTGGAGCCCCGGGCCGCCCGCCACAGCAGGCCCTCGATCGCCAGCACCATGTGCACGAAGAGGATCGCCAGCACCGCCCAGCGGCCACCGGCGATCGCCAGCGCCGAGGCGCCCGCGCCGATCATGACGGCCCACAGCCAGGTGTGGGTGAGGGTGCGGTGGCCGCCGGAGCGGCGCGGGTCGCCCTGCATCCTCGTGGCCTTGTAGACGGCGTACGAGAGCTTGTCGACGATCTCGCACAGCCACCGGGAGACCGGGCCGAAGGAGCGGGAGATGGTGGCGGCCTTGTGGTCGAGGTCCGGTGCGAGCGCCGCACCGGCGCAGATCAGCGCACCGGAGAGGAGCACAGGCCAGGGCATGGTGTGCCCCGCCGCGGCGGCGGCCGCGCCGACGCCGAGCCAGGCGGCGGCGCCCGACAGTGAGTGTGCTGGTCCCATCATGGCCGTTGCCCGCCCTATTCCTCGTGTGCCGCTGTCCAGTTGACCGGGTGCGATGACGCTCCGTCGGCGACACAGCGTAGCTGCCGTGATCTTCGGACCGGCAGCCGATTCCCCCATCGGGCTCGCGGGCAGGCAAGATGGGGTCGTGACCCTCATCGATCAGTTGCCGCCGACCGCAGATCCCGATGCCCTGTACGAAGCCTTCGAGTCCTGGGCCCAGGAGCGCGGTCTGACGCTCTACCCCCACCAGGAGGAGGCGCTGATCGAGGTGGTCTCCGGGGCGAACGTGATCGTGTCGACGCCGACCGGCTCCGGCAAGAGCATGATCGCCGCGGCCGCGCACTTCGCGGCGCTGGCCCGGGACGAGGTCACCTTCTACACCGCGCCGATCAAGGCGCTGGTGTCGGAGAAGTTCTTCGAGCTGTGCAAGATCTTCGGCACGGAGAACGTGGGCATGCTCACGGGTGACGCGTCCGTCAACTCCGACGCCCCGGTCATCTGCTGCACCGCCGAGGTGCTCGCCTCGATCGCCCTGCGCGACGGCAGGCACGCGGACGTGGGACAGGTCGTCATGGACGAGTTCCACTTCTACGCCGAGGGCGACCGCGGCTGGGCCTGGCAGATCCCCATCCTGGAGCTGCCGCAGGCGCAGTTCGTCCTCATGTCGGCGACCCTCGGTGACGTGTCCTTCTTCGAGAAGGACCTCACCCGCCGCACCGGCCGCCCCACCGCGGTGGTCCGCTCGGCGACCCGGCCCGTACCGCTGTCGTACGAGTACCGCTACACCCCGCTGACGGAGACGCTCACCGATCTGCTGGACACGCGGCAGGCCCCCGTCTACATCGTGCACTTCACCCAGGCGCAGGCGGTGGAGCGGGCGCAGGCGCTGATGAGCATCAACATGTGCTCGAAGGAGGAGAAGGAGCAGATCGCCGATCTGATCGGCCACTTCCGCTTCACCACCAAGTTCGGCCAGAACCTCTCCCGTTACGTACGGCACGGCATCGGCGTGCACCACGCCGGCATGCTGCCCAAGTACCGGCGGCTGGTGGAGAAGCTCGCCCAGGCCGGTCTGCTGAAGGTCATCTGCGGTACGGACACGCTGGGCGTCGGGGTCAACGTGCCGATCCGTACCGTGCTGTTCACGGCGCTCACGAAGTACGACGGCAACCGGGTGCGGACCCTGCGGGCGCGTGAGTTCCACCAGATCGCCGGGCGGGCCGGGCGGGCCGGCTTCGACACGGCGGGCTTCGTGGTGGCGCAGGCCCCCGAGCACGTCATCGAGAACGAGAAGGCGCTCGCCAAGGCGGGCGACGACCCGAAGAAGCGCCGCAAGGTGGTCCGCAAGAAGGCGCCGGAGGGCTTCGTCGGCTGGACGGAGAACACGTTCGACAAGCTGATCGACTCGGAGCCGGAGCCGCTGACCTCCCGTTTCCGGGTGACGCACACGATGCTGCTGTCGGTGATCGCCCGACCGGGCAACGCGTTCGAGGCGATGCGCCATCTGCTGGAGGACAACCACGAGCCGCGGCGCCAGCAGCTGCGGCACATCCGGCGCGCGATCGCGATCTACCGTTCGCTGCTGGACGGCGGGATCGTCGAGAAGCTCGACGAGCCGGACGCCACCGGCCGGATCGTCCGCCTCACCGTGGACCTCCAGCAGGACTTCGCGCTGAACCAGCCACTGTCCACGTTCGCGCTGGCCGCGTTCGAACTGCTCGACCCCGAGTCGCCGTCGTACGCCCTGGACATGGTCTCCGTCGTCGAGTCCACCCTGGACGACCCCCGGCAGATCCTGGCCGCCCAGCAGAACAAGGCGCGCGGCGAGGCCGTGGCCCTGATGAAGGCGGACGGCATCGAGTACGAGGAGCGCATGGAGCGGCTCCAGGACATCACGTACCCGAAGCCCCTCGAGGAACTGCTGTTCCACGCCTACAACACGTACCGCAAGAGCCACCCGTGGGTCGGCGACCACCCGCTGTCGCCGAAGTCCGTCATCCGTGACATGTACGAGCGGGCCCAGTCCTTCACGGAGCTGGTGTCCCACTACGAGCTGGCCCGCACCGAGGGCATCGTCCTGCGCTACCTGGCGAGCGCCTTCAAGGCCCTCGACCACACCGTCCCCGACGATCTCAAGTCGGAGGACCTCCAGGATCTGATCGCGTGGCTGGGCGAGATGGTGCGCCAGGTCGACTCCAGCCTGCTGGACGAGTGGGAGCAGCTCGCCAACCCGGAGGAGATGACCGCGGAGGAGGCCCAGGAGAAGGCCGACGAGGTCAAGCCGGTCACCGCCAACGCGCGGGCCTTCCGGGTCCTCGTGCGCAACGCCCTGTTCCGGCGGGTCGAGCTGGCGGCCCTCGACCACGTCGAACAGCTGGGCGAGATGGACGCCGAGGCCGGCTGGGACGCCGACGCGTGGGGCGAGGCGATGGACAAGTACTGGGACGAGTACGACGACCTGGGCACCGGTCCGGACGCGCGCGGCCCCAAGCTGCTGGTGATCCAGGAGGAGCCGCAGAACGCTCTGTGGCGGGTCCGCCAGATCTTCGACGACCCGAACGACGACCACGACTGGGGCATCAGCGCGGAGATCGACCTCACGGCCTCCGACGCGGAGGGCCGGGCGGTCGTCCGGGTCACGGCCGTGGGCCAACTGTGAGATCAGCGCGAGGCACAGGAGAAGCGCACCGATGACGAACCCTGCCGAGAGACTCGTCGACCTGCTCGACCTGGAGCAGATCGAGGTCAACATCTTCCGCGGCCGCAGTCCGCAGGAGTCCCTGCAGCGGGTCTTCGGCGGGCAGGTGGCCGGCCAGGCACTGGTCGCGGCCGGTCGGACCACCGACGGCGACCGGCCCGTGCACTCGCTGCACGCGTACTTCCTGCGCCCGGGACGGCCGGGCGTGCCGATCGTGTACCAGGTCGAGCGGGTGCGGGACGGGCGGTCTTTCACCACGCGCCGGGTCACCGCCGTGCAGCAGGGCCGCACGATCTTCAATCTCACCGCCTCCTTTCATCAACCTGAGGAAGGTCCCTTCGAGCACCAGCTGCCGCCGGCCCGTGAGGTCCCGGACCCGGAGTCGCTGCCGACGGTCACGGAGGAGATCCGGCAGCATCTGGGCGCGCTGCCCGAGCAGTTGGAGCGGATGGCGCGCCGTCAGCCCTTCGACATCCGGTACGCGGACCGGCTGCGCTGGAGCGCGGAGGACGTCAAGGACGCCGAGCCGCGCAGCGCGGTGTGGATGCGCGCGGTCGGGCCGCTGGGCGACGATCCGCTGGTGCACACCTGCGCGCTGACCTACGCCAGCGACATGACGCTCCTGGACGCCGTCCGGCTGCCGGTGGAACCCCTGTGGGGGCAGCGGAACTTCGACATGGCGTCGCTGGATCACGCGATGTGGTTCCACCGGCCGTTCCGCGCGGACGAGTGGTTCCTGTACGACCAGGAGTCACCGATCGCGACCGGCGGGCGCGGTCTGGCCCGCGGGCGGATCTACGACCTCCAGGGGCGCCTGCTGGTGTCGGTCGTCCAGGAAGGACTGTTCCGGAAGCTGTAGCGCGAGCGCTTCTCAAGAGCTTCGTGCCAAGAGCTTCGTGTCAGGCGCTTCGTCTCATGCGCTTCGTCTCATGCGCTTCGTGTCAGGCACTTCTGCGGCGCAGGAGGCCCAGCAGGCCGCGCGGCGCGCGCCGGGGGCGCTGTGGCGCCCTTGGGTGCTCCGCGGGGTCTGCGGGGTCTGCGGGGTCTGCGGGGTCTGCGGGCCGAGGTTCCGCAGGAGGGCTCGAGGGTTCCGGATGCGGCGCGGGCCGGTGGGTGCGGGCTTCTTCCAGGGTGCGGTCCAGGTCGGCCCTGAGCCACGCGATCTCATCCGGGTCGTCGGCCGTGACGATCTTCTCGACGAGGTGTGCGGCCGGGCTGCCCGGGGCGCCGTGGGCGGGTGGTCCGGGCCGGAACCGGTTCAGGTGGGTGCGCTCGTAGGGGTCCTCCACGATCTCCGCGATCTGGTGCGGGTCGAGGAACGCGGCCAGGGCTCCGGCCCGCTGCCAGGGGTCCTCGCACTCCCGCAGCAGGAAGCCCAGGTGTCGCCCTCGCCAGTTCCGCGCCCTGAGATCGCGGCCGGCCGCGAGGTGGGCCCGGAACGACTCGGGGGTGCGGCCCTTGAGCAGGAAGGCGTTGTGCTCGTCGGCGGTGAACTGCTGCAGTTCTTCGGCCAGGTACTGCCAGACGACGGCCCGATAGCGGTTCAAATAAAACTTCACCGGCACGACGAGTCCGAGCCGGGCGAGGCGGGTGAACCGGGAGGCCGGTACCTGCATGAGGGCGGCTGCCTCGCCCGTGCCGACGACCCGCACATGCTCGCGCAGGTGGTCCGTGGCTCCGAGCAGCCGGTCGAGTTCGGTGCGGGGCACCACACGGCGGCCTCCCCCGCCTTCGTCCGGGACGGTCCTGATCCGCCCCAGGTGCACGGCGAGGTCGAACTCGCTCCGCTTCAGGCCGAGTTCCCGAGCGGCACGGCTCGCGGAGCACGACGGGGCCTGCTGTGGAGCGACGGTGTTTCCGGACATGGTGGTCTCCCCCGTGGAGTACGACGGCCCCGCACGGTCCGCGGTGGCCTCGGAAAAACCGTAGCCGGAATCACGGATCGCGTGGCGGGCCTGTGGATAACTCCACGGGGGTCGAGAAAGTGCAGGTCAGAGGTCTTCCAGCGGGGCCCGGTCGGGCTGCCGGGCGTCCACGGTGAGGTGCTCGCCGACCCGGCTGACGAGGAGGGTCATCTCGTAGGCGATCTGGCCCATGTCGGCCTGCGCGCCGCTCAGCACGCACAGACAGCTGCCGGAGCCGGCCGCGGTGACGAAGAGCAGCGCCTCATCGAACTCGATCATTGTCTGGCGTACCTGGCCCGCGCCGAAGTGGCGTCCGGATCCCTTGGCCAGGCTGTGCAGTCCCGACGAGACCGCGGCGAGGTGCTCCGCGTCCTCGCGGCGCAGTCCGGTGCTCGCGCCCGCCACCAGTCCGTCGGTGGACAGGACCAGTGCATGGCGGACGTGGTCGACGCGCTCGGTCAGGTCGTCCAGCAGCCAGCCCAGCCCCTGATTCTGCGCCATGTCTCCGTCTCCCCGCGTGTCATTCCCCGTGAGATCCCCCGTGTCCCCTCCGCCTCGCCGGAGGAAACGCCCGCCAGCCTTCCCCAGGAACGGGCGCCGGAGCAAGGAGGATTGCGGCATGGCGCAGAAGATGACCGACGACGAATGGCGGGCGTTCGTCTCGAACGGCACCCGCACCGGAAAACTGTCCACGGTCCGGGCCGACGGCAGTCCGCACGTGGCACCCGTGTGGTTCCTGCTCGACGGGGACGAGGTGGTGTTCAACACCGGCAAGGAGACGGTGAAGGGGCGGAATCTGGCGCGGGACGGCCGGATCGCCCTGTGCGTGGACGACGACCGGCCGCCGTTCGACTTCGTGGTGATCCAGGGCCGGGCCCGGATCTCGGAGGACCTTGACGAGGTCCGGTACTGGGCGGCCCGCATCGGGGCCCGGTACATGGGCGAGGAGCGCGCGGAGGAGTTCGGCGCCCGCAACGGCGTACCGGGCGAACTGCTGGTGCGGGTCGCCATCGACAAGGTGCTGGCGCGGAAGTCGATCTCCGGCTGACGGGTGTCCCTCAGCTCACCGAGTCGAGCAGCCGGGCGGTGTGCATCCGTCCGGCGTACTCGACGAGCCGGATCAGCACCTCCTTCCCCGAGGCCCGGTCCCGTGCGTCGCACAGCACGACGGGGGTTCCGCCGTCGAGGTCGAGGGCGCGCGAGACGTCCTGGGCGCCGTACGTCCGGGCGCCGGTGAAGCAGTTGACGGCGACGACGAAGGGGATGTGCCGGTGCTCGAAGTAGTCGACGGCGGGGAAGCAGTCCTCGAGGCGCCGGGTATCGGCCAGGACGACCGCGCCCAGCGCCCCTTGTGACAACTCGTCCCACAGGAACCAGAAGCGGTCCTGGCCGGGGGTGCCGAAGAGGTAGAGGGAGAGGCCGGAGCGGATGGTGATCCGGCCGAAGTCCATGGCGACGGTCGTGGTGACCTTCTGGTCCACTCCGTCGGTGTCGTCCACCCACTGGCCGGCTTCGCTCAGCAGTTCCTCGGTGCGCAGCGGTTTGATCTCGCTGACCGCGCCCACCAAGGTGGTCTTGCCGACGCCGAACCCGCCGGCGACCAGAATCTTCAATGCCAGGGGGGCCGTCTCGCCACCTGTGGCATCGGAGTGCTCGGAGACCATGGATCACTTCTCTCGGGAGAGGACGGCTGCGGTGCAGGTGTGCGAAGTCAGCATCATGACAACTGGGGCCCCTTTGCGAGGGGTTCGACCGTAATCTGCCCGATCTGACCGCCCCCTGCGCGTTCGCGGTCCGAAGGTGTGCGTGAGCCTGTGCCAGGCGGGTCCGTTCCGCGTCCGGGTCGGCTCGGGTGGGCGTCCGCAGGGGCCGCGGCGCCTCGGTCTACAGGGCCCCTCGGTCTACAGGGCCCGTCGGTCTACAGGGCCCGCAGCCCCTCGATCACCTCGCGGAGGATGCGTTCGTCGGGCAGATGCGCGGGCGGGACGGGCCGGCTGACGGTGACGAGGCCGAGCTCCAGGAGGTCGCCGAGGAGGACCCGGACCACCCCCACGGGCAGGTCAGCACCCGCCCCGAGTTCGGCGACCGACTGCGTCTCCGTACGGCACAGGTCGACGAGTGCCCGGTGCTCGGGCCCGAGTGCCGTGCCGTCCGCGTCGGTCGCCCCCGGGGCCAGGGTGACCAGGGCGATCAGATCGAAGGGCACTCCGGTGGGGCCCGGTTTGGTGCGGCCGCCCGTCATGGCGTACGGGCGCACCAGGGGTCCGGCCTCGTTGTCGTACCACTGGCTGCCCGGCTCGTGCGGGACGCCGGTCCTGTCCTCGGTCATGTCGGCCGGTCGCTCTCTCGTCTCATCCGGCGGCGGGCGGCCGCGCGCCCGTGCGCGGGCCGGTGAAGAGGTGCTCGCCGACCCGTTTGACCAGCCGTGCCATCTCGTAGCCGACCAGGCCGATGTCGGCGGTGACGGCGGTGAGGAGGGCGAGGCAGGAGCCGTCTCCGGCGGCGGCCACGAACAGGAAGCCGTCGTCCATCTCCACCATGGTCTGCCGGACGCCGCCGGCGCCGAAGTGACGGCCGGCGCCCTTGGCGAGACTGTGGAAGCCGGAGGCGACGGCCGCGAGATGTTCGGCGTCCTCGCGGCTGAGGCCGGTGGAGGCGCCGACGGCGAGGCCGTCGTTGGACAGCACCACGGCGTGCCGTACCTCGCTGACGCGCGTCACCAAGTCGTCCAGCAGCCAGTCGAGTTCGCCGGACCGCTGGGCCGGCCTCGTGCTCGGGTCCTGGATCATGCGGGGTCTCCTTCGCTGCTGTCGCTGCCCGGTGCGGGATGCGGGGCTCCGCCCCGGCCGGGTTGCCTGCCGCCGCCGCGTGCCCAGCCGGCCCGGTAGGCGGCCATCCGGTCCCGTACGAGTTCGGGGGTACGCCCGTCGTCGCGCGGGCGGGTCTCCCGGTGCGGTTCCTCGGGGGGCGACCTGCGCAGCTGGGGGGCGAGGTGCGCCTGCCGTACCCGGCGCGGGAGGTCGTCCGATCCCTCGGAGTCGTCCGGGGGGCGATGCAGACGCAAGGCGGTGACTCCTGGGGGCGGCGGGTCGGCGGGGGCCGGGTCTGCGGCGGCGCGGACGGGGGCGACCAGGGCGGGCCGCTCGGCGGGCGCGGGGACGGCCTCCGGTTCGGGCGCCGACCGGTCGGGGGCGGGTACGCGTGCGTACGCGCGTGCCGTGGGCCGCTCGGCCTCCACCGCTTCTGCCGCTCCTGCCTCTTCCACCGCTTCGAGGGCGGATCGTTCCGGCTTCCCGCCGTGCAGCAGGGCCGTCGGCAGGAGGACGACCGCGGTGGTGCCGCCGTAGGGCGAGGTCCGCAGATGCACCTTGACGCCGTGGCGCGCGGAGAGCCTGCTGACGACGAACAGGCCGAGCCGGTCGCTGTCGAACAGGTCGAGTGCCTCGGACTGCGCGATGCGCCGGTTGGCATCCGCGAGGGTCTCCTTGCCCATGCCGAGCCCGCGGTCCTCCACCTCGACGGCGTAGCCGTTGCCGACGGGCTCGCCCGTGACGCGCACGCGCGTGTGCGGCGGTGAGAACTGGGCGGCGTTCTCCACGAGTTCGGCGAGGAGGTGGGTGAGGTCCGCGACGGCGGTGCCGACGACGGAGGTCTCGGGAAGCTGCCGCACCTCCACGCGTGCGTAGTCCTCGACCTCGGAGACCGCGGCGCGGACCACGTTGGTCAGGGAGACCGGCATGCGCCAGGCCCGGCCGGGGGCCGCTCCGGAGAGGATGATCAGGCTCTCCGCGTGGCGCCGCATACGGGTGGTGAGGTGGTCGAGCCGGAAGAGGTCGCTCAGCTCGTCGGGGTCGTCGGAGCGGCGCTCCATGCTGTCCAGGAGGCTCAGCTGGCGGTGGACGAGGACCTGGCTGCGGCGGGCGAGGTTGACGAACACCCCGGAGATGCCGCTGGCGAGTTCGGCGCGCTCCACCGCCGCCCGCAGCGCGGCCCGGTGCACGGTGGTCAGGGCCTCGGCGACCTGGCCGGTCTCGTCCTCGGCGGCCGGTCCGGGCGGCGCCTCCGCGCGGATGTCGATCTCGTCCCCGGCGCGGAGGCGGCGCATGGCCTCGGGGAGCTTGCGCCGGGCGATGTCCAGGGCGCTGTTGCGCAGGCTGACGAGTTCCACGACGAGGCCGCGTCCGATGCGTACGGAGATCACGAGCGTCGCGATGACGGCGGCGAGGCCGAAGAGGACCGCGGCACCGGCGGGGGTGAGGGCTCCCCTGGTGAACGGGTCGGCGCGGTCCGCGACGTCACGGGCGGCGGCCGACTCGATTCCGCGCAGGTCGTCCCGCACGCGCGCGTGGGCCGTGTTCCAGGTGACCTCCGAGGCGGCCGAAAGCGCTTTCGCGCCCGATCCGCCCGCGAGCACATGGTCCTCGGTGGCGGCCAGGGCGGCGTAGGAGCTGCCCTCGGCGAGGCGCTGCCAGGCGGTGCGTTCGGGTCCGCGCAGGTCGGCGGTGGCCGACTCGGCCAGGGTGCGGCGAGTGGCGACGGCGCCGGTGAACAGCCGCAGTCGCTCGCCGTCCAGGCGTCCGGTCAGGCGGGCGCTCGCGAGGACGGCGTCCTCCTGGGCCAGCGCCTCTCCCGCGCGGGAGAATTCGAGCAGCACACGCGCGTCGGATCCCAGTTCGGCGTCCTGGATTCCGGAGAGCGCGCCGTCCACCTGGAAGGCCGCCGAGAGAGTGGCGGTGTACCGGTCGTAGGCCTCCCGCCAGTCGGCGCCGCCGTCGAGCACGGCGGTCCGCAGCGGACTCAGGGCCTCGGCTCCGGAGACGAAGGTCTCCAGACGCCGGGCGACTCCGGCGGGCAGGTCCTGGCCGTCGGCGACGGTGCTGTGGTCGCCCAGGCGGAGCCGGGCCACGGCCGCGTCCGTGCGCTCCGCGAGTTGCCTGAGGTCGTCGTCCTGCCCGGCGGCGGGTTCGGTGGCGTACCGTACGGCGGCCGCCCGTTCGTTCTGCAGGGCGGCCACCGCCGCCGCGACGGGCGTACGGACCTGGGAGTCCACCCGTTGCAACTGGCGGAGCCGGGAGATGTCCTGGGCGGTGCTGACGGTGGCGTACGCCCACAGGGCCAGCAGGGAGACGACCGGCACCATCAGCAGGCAGATGATCTTGGCCCGTACGGTGCGCGGCCGCAGGTGCCGACGTCCCGCGCGCGCGGGTGCCACGTCGGCCGACGCGCCCGTCCGCTCGTCCGGGCCCTCGTCGGCGGGCGGCCCGGCGTGGGCGCGCCGCCCGCGCACCAGGGGCGGCGCCTCGGCGCCGTCGGTGGGGGTCCTACGGGGTGTACGCATGGCCTCCTCGCTCGGAAGAATGTCGGGGGACGCGCCGTCCGCAACGGCTCGGGGCGGGCGGAACGACTCGGAGCAGGCGGAACGGCTCGAGGCGTGCGGTCCGGTCCGGGCCGGCCCGGTCACACGGTCCGGGCCGGCCCGTGGACGGCACCGCTCTCCAGCGGCTGCTGGGCGGAGGCGGATGCCTCGCGCTCCCCCGTGGTGGGTGACAGCGCGACGAAGGCCGAGGTCAGGAAGAGATAGGACCCGAGGCCGACGGCGAGGGGGAAGATGAACTGCATCGCCGTGGCCCCGGGCAGCACTGCTCCGGAGGGGGTGACGTGCACGCGTACCGCGAACATGCCGGTGTAGTGCATGCTGCTGACCGCCGCGCCCATGACCAGCGAGGCGACGGTGACCGCGATCGGTGACTTGATGTTGAGCGCCGCCCACAGGGCCGCGGTCGCGGCGACGACCGCGATCAGGACGGAGAGGGCGACGCGCGTCGGATCGTAGGAGACGTCGCCGTGCAGGCGGACCGCGGCCATGCCCAGGTAGTGCATGCTCGCCACGCCGACGCCGGTGGTGAGTCCGCCGAGCAGCAACGCGCGCGTGCGGTCACGGCCGTAGCCGACGACGAAGACACCGGCGCAGACGACGACCATGGCGACGAGGAGGCTGAGCACGGTCAGCGGAACGTCGTAGCGGATGTCGGTGCCGCCGACGGCGAAGCCGAGCATGGCCACGAAGTGCATGGTCCAGATGCCGGTGCCGAGCGCGGAGGCGGCGGTGATCAGCCAGTTGCGCCGTGCGCGCCCGGTGGCGCCGAGAGCGCGCACGGTGCAGCGCAGCCCGAGGGCGGCGCCTATGCACGCCATCACGTACGACAGTACGGGGGTCAGCCAGCCGAAGGCGGCGTGGTCCAGGTGTCCCATGGCCAGGGGACGCTAGTGGGGGCACGGGTGCACAAAGGGGGCGCATTTCGAAAGGTGATGGAATGTGACGCATAAGTACGCTGGAGCGATCGCCACGCGCTCGAACATGCGCACAGCGATGCCCTCCCTGGCGGTGAGGGATCATGCGGACCATGAGCGACGACCACACACATGTCCAGGAGTTCTTCGGCGCGCGGGCGGCGGACTGGGACACCCGCTTCCCCGACGACGGCCCCGTCTACGCTGCGGCCGTCGCCGAGCTCGGACTGCGGGAGGGCAGCCGCGTACTGGACGCGGGCTGCGGCACCGGCCGGGCCCTGACCCCGTTGCGCGCGGCTGTGGGGCCCTCGGGAGTGGTCGTCGGGGTCGATCTGACCGCGGCCATGCTCCAGGCCGCCGTACGGGCCGCACGCGACCGCGCGGGGCGGCTGCTGCTCGCCGACGTCGCCGCGCTCCCGCTGCGGGACGAGGCGCTCGACGCGGTGTTCGCGGCGGGGCTCGTCGCCCATCTCCCGCACCCGGCGGAGAACCTGCGGGAGCTGGCCCGGGTGGTGCGCCCCGGCGGCGTCCTGGCGCTGTTCCATCCGATCGGACGGGCCGCCCTCGCCGCCCGCCAGGGGCGGCAGATCACTCCGGAGGACCTGCGCGCGGAGCCGAACCTGCGCCCCCTGCTGGCCGGTTCCGGCTGGCGCATGACCTCGTACGTCGACGAGGACGCCCGCTTCCTGGCCCTGGCCGTCCGGGAGGGCTGACGGCTCGGGCGGCCGCGTCGAACATGACGGTGTGCCTGGCGCCCGGCACCGTCACGACGCGGACGCCCGCCTCCTCCATGTTGTCCTCCCTGCGCGGTCACGTCGGCCGACGCCGTCGTGGAAACCACACACGAGGGGCGGGGAGGCGCCCCCTCATCACGGGACCGGCACGTCGAAGCAGTTCAGCACCATCGCGATGAGGCAGTAGCTGCCGATGAGGAACACGAGCTCGCCGACCCCTTCGTGGCCCAGCAACTGCGTGGCCCGGTCGTATGTGGAGTCCGGCAGCACGCGCCCGGCGGTCAACGCCTTCGCGACGTCGTGCGCGACGGCCTGTTCGTCGGTCAGCCCGGAGGGTCGTCCGCCCGCCGCCAGGGTCGCGATCTGTGCCGCCGGAAGGCCGACCTCGTCCGCCGTCTGCTCGTGGGCGTACAGCAGGTAGCGGGCGCCGTAGGCGCCGCCGACGGTGAGGATCGCCACCTCGCGAACGACGGGATCGAGGTGGGCCTCGGCCGCGACCGCCCGCTGCAGGAACAGCGCCGGAACCCCGAACGTGGGGAAGTGCAGCATGGCCGCGAACGGCCCGACGAGCGCGCCGTCGTCGTCGAGGATGACCACGCGGCCCTGCTCCTCGGTGACGAGGCCGGCGATACCGTCATGCACCTCGCGGAGTTGAGGGCTGAGCTCTCCGGGTGGGATGGGTCGGATACGCATACGAGCTCCTCCTCAGAGTCCGTCGGTGTACTGGCCGTCGATGAGCACGAAGGCGACCCGGCAGTTCGCGGCCGACCGGTTCGCCCACGCGTGGTTGGTACCGCGCTGGATCACGATGTCTCCGGTGCGGACGACGGTCTCGTCCTCGTCGAGAACAAGCGTGAGCTCGCCCTCGATGACGATCCCGTAGTCGATCGTCTGGGTGCGGTGCATCAGCGGATGCGGAGCGTCGGCGGCGGACCGCGCGGCGTCGGCCCCGCCCATCTCCCCGAACTTCTCGGCCGCTTCGGCCCCCGTCAGGTTCCGGATCCGGTCGTCCTCCGGAGGGAAGTCGATCACCCGGATGCGCGTGCCACGCTCGGGAGGGCCGAGCACCAGACCGTTCTCCGCCGGCTCGTCCGACTGCCGGTCGATGACGGCCGGCGTCTGGCGCGTGTTCCACACCTCATGGAAGACCGGGCCGCCAGGCCCGCCGATCTCCACCACGCGCGGCGGTGGTGCGTCCTGCGTGATCACCGCACGGTCGGAGGCGTCATGGCCGGTCACGATTCTTCGGAACGGTCGTACTGGGCTCATACGGCGAGTCCTTCCCCTTGTCGGCAGCCCGGCGGGCATGGACGCCGCCGCACACCGAAAGGCTGGCGCCCGCCACTTGACGCGGAGTGAACCGTCTGCGGACCGTGCTCCACTGTCCGTCAAGTCCGCCGACATGACCGGGCCTTGCCGCACCCGGCAGTGGAATTGCGCTGGTCCCCGTACACTCGTTCGGAGTCGGCGCCGGCGGGGATCGCGTCGTGCCTGTCCTGGTTGGAGGAGTGTCACGGTGCCCGTCCTTGCAGCCCGGTCGGGTGGTGATGATCGGCCGGCCGGCAGAGGTGCGCCGTATCTGCAGATCCTGGGTCCGTTACGGGTCTGGCGTGACGGTGTGGAGCTGGATGCGGGGCCGCGGCAGCAGGTGTATCTGCTGGCGTTGTTGCTGGCGCGTGCGGGCAGGCCGACCAGCACGAGCGAGCTGATCGACCTGGTCTGGGGTGAGGGTGTCCCGTCCAGTGCGTTGAACGTGCTGCAGAAGTACGTGGGTGCGTTGCGGCGGCTGCTGGAGCCTGCGCTGCCTGTGCGTGAGGCCGGTTCGTTCCTGCACCGGCGCGGCGGCTCCTATCTGTTCACTGCCGGTCCTGCGACGCTGGACCTGGTCGCGTTCCGGGAACGGGTCGGTGCCGCCAGGGCTGCGGTGGCTGGGCAGGATCTCGAGGTGGCGCTGGATCACTATGGTGTGGCGCTAGGGCTGTGGCACGGTCCGGCGGGTGACGGTATCGGTGAGGGGACGGTTGCCGCGCCGGTCTTCGACGCGCTGAACAACGAGTTCTACGGGGCGTGCACGGCGGCGGCGGAGCTGGCGGTGTCGCTGGGGCGGCCGGAGCGGGTGCTGGGGGCGGTGCAGCTGGCCGCGTCGATGGCGCCGTTGAACGAGCCGGTGCTGGCTTCTCTGGTCGGTGTTCTGGGTGCGGCGGGGCGTCAGGCGGAGGCGCTGTCGGTGTTCGGTCAGGTCCGTGACCGGCTCGCCGACGAGCTCGGCATCGACCCGGGGCCGGCATTGGAGGAGGCGCGGCGGCGGATTCTCGCCCAGCCCCCGGCGTTGCCGCGTGTGGGGGCGGCGGCGGGCGGGGAGGCCGGGTGGAGCTCGGGGGCGGCCGTCCTGGTCGGCCGGAGCGGGGAACTGGCCACGTTGCGGGGGGTGGTGGAGCGTGCGGTGGCGGGTGAGGCGGCGATCGGTGTCGTCGAGGGTGAGCCGGGGGCGGGCAAGACCCGGTTGCTGGAGGAAGCGGCCGCGGTGGCGGGCCGGCTGGGTGCGCTCACCGTCTGGGGTTCGTGTCTGGAGGGTGAGGGGACTCCGGCGATGTGGCCGTGGGAGCAGGCGCTGGGCCAGATCGTGCGGAGTCTGCCCGCTGCGGCGGGCGAACGGTGGCTCACCGGCGGGCTGGGCAGCCTCCTCGTGCCGGGGGACGAAACGGCCCGGGAATTACCGGACGGCAATGCCCAGTTCCGGCTGTTCGAGCAGGTCGTCGCCCTGATCGGACAGGCCTCGGCGCGACGGCCGACACTCCTGATACTCGACGATCTGCAGTGGGCCGATGCTACCTCGCTGCAGTTGCTGCAGCACCTGGCGGGGCGGCTGCCCGGGGGCACCGCGGTCATCGGCGCGCTGCGCGACCGCGCTCCCGTGCCTGGGGCGGATCTTTCCCGGGTACTGGCCGCTGCCAGCCGGCGGCCCGGCCACCGCAGGTTCCGGCTCGGCCCGCTCGGCCCGGACGACGTGGCCGAACTCATCCGCCACGAGGTCGGCCAGGATCCCGGCGACGCCGTCACCCGGGCCATCCACGCCCGTACCTCCGGCAACCCCTTCTTCGTCCGCGAACTCTCCCGCCTCCTCAGCGGCACCGGCACGATCAGCGACGGCGACACGTCCGTGCCGCCGACCGGGGTCCCCCCCACCGTCCACGACGTCGTCCGCGACCGGATGGCCGGCCTCGACGACCACGCCCGCGACCTGCTCCAGGTCGCCGCGCTCATCGGCCGCGACGTCGACCTCAGACTCCTCTCCCGCGCCACCGGTGTCACTGCCGCGGACTGCCTGCACCGCCTGGAACCCCTGCACACCCTCGGGCTCCTCGAACCCGGCCCGCACGACCCGTCCTCGCTCCGCTTCGCACACGACCTGGTCCGCGAATCGGTCTCCGGGACCGCCACGCAACAGCAGGTCACCCGGTTGCATCTGCGCGTCGCGGACGCGCTCGAACAGATCCATGCCGACGACGAGGACGTCGCCGAACGCCTCGCCTACCACCTGTGGGCCGCCGGCCTCCTCGCCGAACCCGGCCGCACCGCCGAGGCGCTGATCCGCGCCGGGCGCCGCGCGGCAGCCAAACTCGCCTTCGCATCCGCCGGCCGGCAGCTGCGCTCCGCGATACAGGTCAGCCGGGCCTCCGGACTCATGGAGCTGGAGTTCTCCGCCCTCACCCTGCTCGCCATCGTCGTCAGACGACAGTCGGGGTACGACGCCTCGACGTTCGATCTGCTGGGACGGGGGGAATACCTGGCCCGCACCCTCGGCCGGGAAGCGGAAGCCGCCGACTTCCTCTTCATCCGTCTGATGGGCGCCTACACCTCCATCGAGCAGGACCGTGGGCAGTTGGCCCGCCGCATGCACGAGCTCGGTCAGGCGTCCTCCGCTCCCACAGTCCGGCGCTACGGCCGGCTGGCCTGGGGCCTGCACCAGTGGGACATCGGCAACATAGGCGAGGCCTACCGGACCTTCACCGAGGAGGACGTTGCTGCTGTCGCCGGCACTGGCGCCCCGGACGAAGAGACACCCCTCCGACGGGACGGCAGCATTCCCGGCGAAGGGCCCGGCTGGCGGGCCGTCATGACCGCACTGCACGGTGACGTCGACAAGGCGCTGGCTTTCGTCGACACCTGGGACACCCCAGGGGACGCGTACGCGGCCGCGGTCTGGGTCTACTACACGACCATGATCGCTTCCATGGCCGGGGACGCCGAAACGGCACGGCGCGCCGGCGACCGGTGGGCCACCGCCGGCCTCGCCCGCCTCAGCGCCCACATCGACCACTACATCCGGCAGTGCTGGTGCTGGGCACGTGCCCTCACCGGCGAGGATCCGGCGGCCGCCGCGGCCGAAGCCGAGGCACTCCTGGCCTCCCACCTGCTCGATCCTCCGCAATGGGGCATCGCCTACCACTACGCGCTGATCGCCGAGATGTGGCTGGCAGCCGGATCGCCCGATCGGGCCGACGCCGCTCTCGACCGAGCCGATCAGGCGATGTGGGACTACGGCCAGCGTTACGCCGAAGGGCTGCTCCTGCTGCTGAAGGCGCGCCTGCTCCAGGCTCGCGGTGCACCCCTCACCGCTGTCCGGGCCGCCGCCCAGCGGGCCTACGCGCACTCCACCGCACGCGGAGCGCACCTGTTCGCGCGACGCGCCGAACAACTCCTCTCGCGACCTGGAGGCGATGCATGACCGCGGGCCCCGAGGAACAGAGCGGGCTGACGGCCCTGGCCCGTGGGCTCTCGGCGCCGAAGGGCTTCGTCGACGCCAGCCTGGCCGCCCCCGCCCCGGGAGCGATCAGCCTCCTGGGTGGCATCCCCGCGCCCGTGGCTCTGCCGGTCGAGGCGATCGGCCGGGCGTCGGAGCAGCTGTGGCAGGATCCTGACGCCGCGGTCGCGGGCCTGCAGTACGCGCCGGCGCGCGGATCCGCCGCGCTGTGCGACTGGATCGCGCGGTGGGAGGGCGTCGACCCGAGCCGGATCGTGGTAACGAACGGCGGCATGCACGGCCTCTCGCTGGCGGTGCTGACCGTTGTCGAGCGCGGTGCCACCGTCGCGGTGGACGATCCGGTGTTCCCGGGTTTCCTGTGGGCTCTGGAGATGTCGACGACGCGGACCCTGCCGGTACCGGTCCTGGCCGACGGCTTCGATGTCGAACACCTCGCCCGGCGGCTCGCCGGCGGCACCCGGATCGCCGCAGCCTACACCGTGCCCGACTTCCACAACCCCGCCCAGGTCAGTCTCTCGGCGTCGAAGCGGCAGGCGCTGATCGAGCTGGCCGAGCGGTACGGCTTCTACGTGATCGTCGACAATCCGTACCGCGAACTACGCTTCGGTGGCCAGGACCAGGGGGTCGCGGCCTTCCACGGGTCGGATCGGGCGATCCACGTCAACACTTTCACCAAGACCCTCGGCCCCGGCTGGCGCGTGGGCTGGCTGGTGCTGCCGGAGCACCTCGTGGCCCCGGTGATCCGGCTGCGCAACCGCCTCGACGTCCACACCTCCTCGGTGACCCAGGCGGTGATCGAACGACTGCTCACTGACGACGTCCTGTGGTTTGATCAGGTCGTGCGCAACGCCACCGCGCTGTACCGGGAACGCGCCGGCGCGCTGATCGACGCCCTGCACGAACAGCTCCCGGGCGCCTTCGACATCGTGGCCCCCGAAGGCGGGCTGTTCCTCTGGCCGCGGCTCACCGACGACGCCGTGGACCCCGCGGCACTGTTCCGGCGGGCGGCCGCCCACGGCGTCCTCTACCAGCCGGGCGAGTTCTTCGCGGCGGACCCCCGGCAGCGGTCCTCGGCCCGGCACCTGCGGTTCTCCTACAGCGACCGCACTCCGGACGAACTGCGGGAGGCCGTACGCCGACTGGCCCTGGCCTTCTGACGACGCAAGCGAGCAACGACAGTCCCCTGTGGCGGATTCCCGGAAGGCTGCTCATGACCAACGTTCGGCTCCCCCTGCGCGCACTCGTCCCGTTCGCCGCCGGTTCGGTCGGCATGGGCATCTGGGTCAGCGTGCCCGGCATCTTCCTGCTGTACTTCCTGACCGACGTCCTGGGCGTGCCGCCGTACGCGGCCGGGATCGCGCTGCTGCTGCCGAACGTCGCCGACATCGTGGTGCACCCGTGGGTGGGCCGGGTCTCCGATGCCGGCCTGGCCGGCATCGGACACCGCAGGCGACTGATGCTGGCCGGCTGCGTCGTGGTGCTCGCCTTCGTGGCCCTGTTCGCCGTGCCGTCGGACCTGCACGGGACGACCGCCGCAATATGGGTCTCGTCGGCGCTGGTCGCCGGCAACCTGCTCTACTCCTGCTACCAGGTCTCCTACCTCGCCACACCGGCCGACCTGGGCATCGGCTACCACGAGCGGACCCGCCTCATGGGCTACCGCAATGTCGTGATCACCGTGAGCGTCCTGCTCGCCGGTGTGGCCGCGCCGCTGGTCGCCGGGGACGATCCGGGCGTCGGCGACTACACGAGAATGGCCGTGCTGCTCGGCGCGGTCATGCTCGCGGCGATGCTCGTCGGCATCACCGGCGTCGCCCGCCTCAACCACGCCGCGCCGGGCACCCCGGCCGAGCCGGGGCACCGGGGCGGCCTGCTGGTGGCGCTGCGCGACCGCCACTTCCGTGCGCTGACCGCGTCCTATCTGACCGTCGCGATCACGATGAACCTGGTCCTGGCCGCCATGCCGTACTTCGCCGAGTACGAGCTGGGCCGCTCCTCACTCACGACCGTGCTCATCGCGGCGTTCATGGCGCCGGCGGTCCTGACCACGCCCCTGTGGGTACTGGTGGCCCGGCGTCTCGGCAAGCAGCGCAGCCTGCTCGCCGCCCAGGCCGCGTTCGTGGCCGGCTCGCTGGTGCTGGCCCTGGGCGCTTCGGCCGGCCTGCCCCTGCTGATCGCAACCGTGGCGGTGCTGGGCGTCGCGTTCGCCGCGATGCAACTGCTGCCCCTGTCGATGATGCCCGACGTCGTCGCCGCCGCCGGGCCGGCCGGTACCGCCAGTGCGGGCAGTTACACCGGCTTGTGGACCGCAGCCGAGGCCACCGGCGGGGCGTTGGGGCCGTACGCGTACTCGGCCTGTCTGGCTGTCGGCGGGTTCGTGGCCAGTACCGCCGGCGAGCACACCACGCAGTCCTCCGGCGCGCTGGCGGCCGTTCGCTACGGCTTCACCTTGGTGCCGGCCGTCCTCATGACGATCGCCATCGTGCTGCAACGCCGGTACACCTTGGACAAGCACGCCCACACTGCGACGCCGCGTGCCGTCGCCCGGGAAGAGGCGGTGGGGTGGCGCTCTCGGCGTGCTTGACGACAACGGAATTGGTGCCCTGATTCCGTTCAGTGCCCGTCAAGTGACCGGTTCTACGCTGACCCGCGATCACCACCGAGAGCACCGGACACCGAAGGGCATACATCAATGACGACAACTCGCCGTGGGCTGTTGGCCGGATCCGCCGCGGTCGTGGTGGGCGCCGCACTCGACGCGCCCGCCGCTCAGGCACACCCCGGAAGCGGAAGCGGAAGCAGCAAGAAGCCCACCGTGGTGCTCGTGCACGGCGCGTTCGCCGACGCCTCCGGCTGGAACGGGGTCGCCGCCCGGCTCATCCGCGACGGCTACCCGGTCATCGCACCGCCCAACCCCCTGCGCGGCGTGGCCTCCGACTCCGCCTACCTGGCCGGCATCCTCGCGACCCTCAGCGGTCCTCTCGTCCTCGTCGCGCACTCCTACGGCGGGATCGTCGTCACGAACGCCGCGACCGGCAACCCGAACGTGAAGGCGCTGGTCTACGTGGCCGCGTTCGTACCCGATCAGGGCGAGACGCTGCTGGGTCTGCAGACGAAGTACCCGGGAAGCAGACTCAGCGAGGAGGCGCTGGACTTCCGTCCCTACGGGGAGGGCCTCGTCGACGGCTACATCAAGAAGGACCGCTTCCACGACGTGTTCGCCGGGGACCTGCCGAAGACGACCGCCGAGCTGATGTGGGCGGGCCAGCGGCCGGCGGACGTACGCACCCTCGGGGAGCCGTCCGGCGCCCCGGCCTGGAAGACCATTCCGTCCTGGTACCTCGTGGGCCGCGACGACCAGGTGCTGCCCCCGGCGGCACAGCGGTTCATGGCGCGCCGCGCCGGCGCGCACACCGTCGAGGCCGACACCTCGCACGTCGCGATGATCGCGCGGCCCGCGGCGACGGCCGCCCTCGTCAGGCGCGCCGCGCGCTGACACCACCGAGCCGACGGAGCCAGGAGGGGACGGCGATGTTCGAGAGGTGGGGGCGGACGATGGTCGGCCGACGGTGGTGGGTGATCGGCCTGGCCGCGGCCTTCCTGGTGTTCGGCGGCATCTGGGGCACACGGGTCTTCGGCTCGCTGACCACCGGAGGGTTCGACGACCCGGCCGGCCAGAGCTCGCGCGCGGCCGCCCGTGCCGAAGCGACACTGGGCCGGACCGGCAACGACGCGGTGGTCCTGTACACCAGCACCGGTGCGACCGTCGACGACCCGGTGTTCCGGCGAGCCGTGACGGAGACGCTGCAAGCGCTTCCCCGCGACGTGGTGACCCGGACCTTCACCTACTGGAGCACCGGCAGCCCGGCCCTGGTCAGCCACGACCGGCACGCCACCTACGCGGTGCTGACCCTGGCCGGTGACGACGAGGCGCAGCGCGGCGAAGCGCTGGACGGGATCGAGGACAGGCTGGACGCGCCCGGCCTGCGGACCCAGGTCGGCGGCCCCACCACGGTCGACCGCGACATCCGCGAGCGGGTCGCGGCGGACATCGCCTTCGCCGAGACGGTCTCCATACCGGTGCTGCTCGTGCTCCTGGTCGTCGTCTTCGGCAGTGCGGCCGCGGCAGGCCTGCCGCTCGCGATCGGCGCTCTGGCCATCCTCGGAGCGTTCACGGCGCTGCGCGCGATGACCTACCTGACCGACGTCTCGGTCTTCTCGGTCAACGTGGTGACGATCCTCGGGCTGGGCCTGGCGATCGACTACGGCCTGTTCATGGGCGGGGCGGTTCCGGGAGGAGATCGCCCGCGGGCTCGGGGTCGAGGACGCCGTCGCCCGCACGATGGCCACGGCCGGTCGTACGGTCGCGGTCTCCGGCGTCACCGTCGCCGTCTCATTGGCCGGACTGCTGATCTTCCCGATGACCTTCCTCCGCTCGATGGGGCTCGGCGGTCTGTCCGCGGTCGTGGTGGCGATGGTGGCGGCACTGACCGTGCTGCCTGCCCTGCTCGCCGTGCTCGGCCCCCGGGTCGAGGCCCTTTCGGTACGACGGCTGCTCAGGCGCCCGCCACCGGCTCTCCCGCGGGACGAGGACATGGTCGCGCACGGGTTCTGGTACCGCCTCGCGCACAGCATCATGCGCCGCCCTGTCCTCTATGCGACCGGGGTGCTCGCGGTCCTGTTGCTGGCCGCCGCGCCTTTCCTGCGCGTCGAGTTCGGCGGTATCGACCCGAGGGTGCTGCCGACGGGTACCGAGAGCCGTGTGGTCTCGGAAACCGTCGACCGGGACTTCGTACGGAACGGTCAGGTGCCGGTCGAGGCGATCGTGACCTCGTCGGACCGGGCCGGTCTGGAGCGCTACGTCGACGCCGTCCGGACGGTCGACGGGGTGTCCGGGGCCGAGGTCACGGGGCGGTCCGGCGATGTCGCCCGGGTCACGATCAGGTACGAGGGCGACCCGATATCGCCCCGGTCGCGGGATCTCGTGAGCCGGATCCGGGCCGTACCGGCACCGCCGGGTGGTGAGGCGCTGGTGGGTGGCCAGACCGCGCAGCTGGCCGACCAACTCGACGCCGTGGGCGATCTGTTGCCCTGGATGGCGCTGATCATCGGTGGCGCCGGCTTCGTCCTGCTGTTCCTCGCCTTCGGCTCGGTCGTGCTGCCGATCAAGGCGATCGTGATGAACATCCTGTCGCTCGGCGCCTCGTTCGGCGCGCTGGTCCTGATCTTCCAGGACGGCCATCTGTCGGGCCTGCTGCACTTCACCTCCACCGGGACGCTGGAGGCGACCCAGCCGATTCTGGTCCTCGCGGTCGTGTTCGGGCTGTCGATGGACTACGAGGTCTTCCTGATGTCCCGGATCCGCGAGGAGTACGACCGGACCGGCGACAACACCGCGGCGGTCGCGGTCGGGCTGCAGCGCAGCGGCCGGATCATCACCAGCGCCGCGCTGCTCATCCTGGTCGTGATCGGGCTGTTCTCCGTCTCCGGAATCACGTTCATCAAGCTGATCGGGGTGGCGATGCTCATCGCCGTCCTGCTGGACGCGACGATCGTCCGGGCGCTGCTGGTACCGGCCACGATGCGCCTCCTCGGAAACGCGAACTGGTGGGCGCCGGCACCCCTGCGACGCTTCTACGCCCGCCACGGCCTCCGGGAGGGTGTGGACGATCCGGCTGTAGTTGTTCCAGAAGCCGCTGAGCTGCAGTTGCCCCCTGCCCTGGGAGACGGCTCTTGAAGCCGACGTTGTCGGACACCGCGTGGTTCTCGAGGAGGTGTGTCAGCTCGGCGTCGTGTCCGGGAGATGCAGCACCGCCGTCCCCTTCCGGTGCGCGACGCGTTCGAGGGACCAGGTGGGGTGCTGCTCTGTCCAGCGGGCGACAATGGCCTGCTCATCAGCGCGATCGTGGTCGTCGAGGACCACTGCGGCGCCGGGCGCGAGAGCGTCTGCGAGCAAGGGGACGGCCGGGTACCGGGAGAGCGGCGCGGTCCATCCGGGCGGGCCGTCCACGAACAGCAGGCCGCAGCCTCTCAGGTCACGCCAGGCCGGTTCGGCGTACCAGGACAAGGTCTCGCCCCCAAGGGTGTGCTGCTCCAGCGGAGCAAGCCGCACCTCGGCGAACTCGTCGAGATCCAGGCGGCGGACCTCCTTCGTGGTCTGCTCGTGATAGCCGGGATCGTGTTCCAGGCTCACCACACGGCCGGGGATGTCGAAGGTGCGCAGGGCCGTGGCGAGCCACAAAGTGGAGACACCACTGCCCAGTTCGATGACGAGTGCGGGTCTCCGCGCGCGGATCTGCTCCACGAGGTACAGCAGCAGATCCGGGGCTGCGGCCCAATTGTCCCCCGCCGGGATGGGGGCGGAGGGCTGAAGAGCCTGCTCCAGCCGTGCCAGGTACTGCGCATTCTCGGTCTGCACGCTTGTTCCCCTCAACTGGTCTGTGCCACCTGCCCTACCCCGTCCAACGGCGTGGCCCACACCTTCCCAGGAAGATCTTGCCTCGGTGTTGCCGATCTGCGAGGGTGTGATCATGCCCGAGCCCACGACGGGGGCGTGTCCTGTCCGGCCTCGCCGGGGGAAATACTTGGGTTCGCCTGTCGCCACCCCCTCTTGAGCTCTGCGAGGCCGTCTCTCCGGGCTGGGCAATCGATCGACCTGGGGCGATCTACCGAAAGCACCCGGGACTCGTGTCCGAGAAGAGGAAAACAGGATGAACAGCGTCATCTCGATCGTCACCCCTGTGCACCGGGAAAGTGTGAAATACCTGCCCGACGCATACGCATCACTCCGCGCCCAGGAACTTCCGGAGGGATGGTCCTGGGAATGGTGCATACAAGAGGACGGCCATGAGGTGCATGCCTCAAGTGAATTACCTACGGATGATCCGCGCATTCGTATCTCGGCGTCTCGCCCCGGAGGTCCTCATGTGGCCCGTACCATGGCGCTCGCTCGTTCTTCCGGCGCCTACGTGAAAACTCTGGATTCGGATGACCAGTTGACTCCGGGTGCCCTGTCACGCGATATCGCCGTGCTGGAGAACAACCCCGAGATCGACTGGACCACGTCGCGGGTGACCGACCTTCTCGAAGACGGCAGCACGGTCTCCTTCGAACTCGGCGATCCCGCCCCCGGCCGTCTCCCGCAAAGCAGTGCGTACACCTTCTGGGCGAAGCATCAGCGCCCCCAGGTGCATCCGGCAACGCTCTGTGTGCGCCGTCGCCTGGTGGTGCTCCTGGGGGGCTGGATGGCCCTGCCGGCCTCCGGCGACACCGGCCTGCTGCTCGCGCTGGACGCCCTGGCAAGTGGCTGGTTCATCGCGGAGGTTGGGCTGCTGTACCGCAAGCACGTGGGACAGATCACCAATTCCCCTGCTCACCGAGGAGGGGAGGAATGGGAGGCCCGCATGTCACTGATCCGGGAGCGCGCGGCCGCCCTGGACGCGTGGGCATCGGAGAAGACACCGAACTGACCGACGGCTCATGCGGCCGCGGCGACCGCCGCGACGAACGAGTCCGCCGCGTCGAACATGACATTGTGTCCGGCGTCCGGCACCGTCACGACACGGACGCCCGCCTTCTCCAGGGCGTCCGCCCCGTCGAGCGGACCGCTGCGTTCTCCCTGGAGGTAGACGCGGTCGACCATGTGGAGCCCGGCCAGGATCTCGCGCATGACCGGGTCGGAACCACGCCGCAGCGCGACGGCGCTGCGGTACAGGGCACGCGGATCGGCGAGCCGCATCGTCGCGGCCCACAGGGGACCCACCCGGTCGAGCACGCGCGCGTACCCGTCGTCGAGGAACTCCTCCTCGGTGAAGGAGGCGATGGCGGCGCTGCCCGCGGCCGACGGCGGGAACGCGTCCAGGTTGGCCTCCGTGAGGACGAGCCGGGCGACCATGTCGGGCCGGCGGTGCGCCAGGACGATGGCCACGGAGCCGCCCATGCTGTGGGCGACGAGTTCCGCGGCCCTCACCCGTGCCGTGTCCAGGGCGGCAGCCAGAGCGTCGGCGTGGTCCTCGAGGGTGTACCCGAAGTCCTCGGGACGGTCGCTGATGCCGTGCCCGGGAAGGTCGACGAACAGGCTGCGCCGGCCGACGAGTTCGGGCCGGGCCGCCACGTGCGCGTGGTAGACGGCCGAGACCGACCCCAGTCCGTGCACGTACACGCGCGCGGGTTCGTCGCCCGGCGTCTCCGTCCACCGGATGGCGCTTCCCTTGTCGTCGAACACGGCATGCCGCATCTCGTCCCCCTCGCCCACCCGGCTGTCACCGACACAGGAACAATACATCGGCGCCGATGTATTACGTCAGCGAGTTATAGGATGCGGGCATGCTGGAGCTCGCCATCCTCGGCTTTCTGTACGACACCCCGCTGCACGGCTACGAGCTGCGCAAACGCCTCACGGCGCTGACGGGACATGTACGCCCGGTGGCGGAGAGCACGCTGTACCCGGCGATCAAGCGGCTGGAGCGGTCGGGGTTCCTGGCGCGCTCCACCGAGCCGGGGGCCGTGGCAGCTCCCCGGCATGTCCTGAGCCTCACCGACGAGGGCCGGAGCGAACTGCGCGGGCGACTGGCCGAGCCGGGCGAGCGCGATATCACCGACGAGAACCGCTGGTTCACGGTTCTCACGTTCCTACGGCACCTGGACGACGCTGCCGCGCAGGCCGCCGTGCTCCGTCGCCGTCTGGACTTCCTCCAGGAGCCGACGAGTTTCTTCTACGACGGCGACCGGCCCCTGCGCGCCGAGGAGCTCGACGACCCGTTCCGGCGGGGTGTGCTGACCGTCGCACGGGCCACGTCCCGGGCCGAGATCACCTGGCTGCGCGAGACCCTGGACTCACTGGGCGGCTGAGTCGCCCCCGGTGTGCCGTACGGGGCAGCCGCGCAGGCCGGGTACCGGGCGGGTGCCCAGGTCCTCCAGGCGGTAGCCGTTCGGATAGCCCTTGATCTCCCAGTTCTGCCGCGCGTAGTGGGGCTCGCGGCGGGGCGGGAGCAGTCGCACCGCGCGTCCACGCGCGCGTACGGCCCGGCGCACCAGGGTGCGGACGGCCGGGCTCGGTGGGCTGTAGCGGAAGGCCGTCAGCAGCGGCTCGTCGAGCAGGGCGAGCGTGGCGGTGCGCAGGACGGGGGCGAGCGGCCGTGGATACCAGGACGCCATCAGGTCGAGCGTGGCGTCCGAGACCCGGCGCGCCTGCTCGTCAAAGGCGAAGTGGGCCTTCTCGTAGGCGTCGAGACAGTCCTCGAACTCCTCGTAGGTCTCGGGGATGCCCCGGATGCCCATGAGACGGCCCAGCGTGCCGTAGTGGACGGTGGAGGCCACGATCTCGTGGCGGGACATCCGACGCCATCCATAGGCGTCGGTCCACCGTTTGGGCAGGACGACGAACGTGCAGAGCACATACCGCAGGTCGTCGTCGGCGATGTCGTAGCTGCGGTGCATCCGGTTGATGCGGCGCACCGCCGTCCGGCCCCGCTCGCTGTCGAAGCCGTGCTCGACGACGGCGCCGAGGAGCAGGGACGTGTCGTCGTAGCGTTTCTGGGAGCGGTCGGTGAGCTCCGCCGTCTCGGCCAGCAGCCGGCCGATGCTCGGCACCGCGTAGGTGCGGTAGAGGGCGAGTTCGAGGGCGCGGGTGAAGTCCCACGGGAACTCGTACGCCGCGGAGAGCCGGTAGATCGCGTGGGCGTCCCGGTACGGGTCCATGCGCCGGATTTGTTCGAGCCGCTCGAATCGCTTCACCGTACGGTTCCCTTTCTGCCGCCGTGACTCTAACTCCAGGTTGGGTAAAGGGAGATGAAAGGACCACAGCAAGGCGTACCACCGTATCGGGGAAGGTCGTCACCATGATCGACAGGATCCACAAGGCCGGCGCAAGGCTCTTCGGCGCGCGGAGCACACCGTCGCCCGACGGCCCGGGCGGGTCGCGGCCCGCCGCCGGGAAGGGATCCGCCGCCGCGAAACGCCCGCACAATCTGTTCGAGGCGGCCGCCGTGTACGTCTCCGCCCGCGCGGAGGACGATCAGGACCGCATCGAGGAGGCGGCGGGCTGGGTGTCGCCGGAGGCGCTGTCCTTCGGGGTCAACGAACTCGCCTGCCGTGCCCTCATCGCCCTCGCACGGGAGCGCGACGAGTCGCCCGGCACCGTGGCGCGGGCACTGCTGGGGCTGCCGGCCGTGTGACAGATCGGTGAAGGGTGGCCGTTTCGCCCCGTCAGGCCGGAAAACTGCAGCTCCGGGTGTGCCGGGGAGTCGTGACAAGCGCCTTCCCGCCGCACTAGGGTGCGCGCCGTTGGACCAATGGATGGGGAGGCTGGGATGGCCGGGACGGACGAGGACACCGTCGCCGCCGCGGACGACGCGCTCTATGTGCTCACGGCAGCGCTGCTGACGCCGGCGAAGTTCCCGGCGGTGCTCGGGGACGACTACCCGGAGGCCTGTGCGGCGCTCGGTCTCGCACCGCTGGCCGACGGGTACGGCCTGGTGCTGGGCCAGGACGGCGGGGGCGCGCGGTGGACGGTCGTCATCGACGACGTGTCGCTGGTGGCGGTCGCCATCGCGTCGTGGGACTGCGGCATGGAGCACGAGCTGTCGCCCGACGAGCGGACAGTGGTCGCGGCACTCCCGGGGTGGCCCCTGGACGTCGCCGTCGCGGCGCCCGGTGTGCCCGCACCGCACGATCCCGCCCCGGAGATCGCGGACGGCCCCGCGCTGGCCCCGCCGGACACGTCGGTATGGGGTCCGGCCCAGCGACGGCTGGGGGCCGACGAGATCGCGGTCCAGTGGACGCTGTGGCGGGACCAGATAGACGACGCGGACTTCATCACTGAGCCTGACGCCGCGGGACCTGCCGAGGGCTCCGGCCCGGTGGACGCGGACGCCGAGGCGGACGGGGCGGGCGGGGCGGAGAAGGACCGCGGAAGCGACGGGGACGCGGACGGGACCGAAGCCGCGCAGACCGCTCCGACGGGGCGCAGCGACATCCGGCGGGTGCTGGCCGAGGCCCGTGCCTATGTGGAGACTCCGCCGCCGCCCGGTCGCGTACGGTCGTCGTTCGCGCCTGGCGATGCGCGCACCCTGCGCGCCGACGGCCCCGGCTGGTCACTCGTGGCCAGGACCGACGACATCGCGTTCCTCCTGTTCGACGCGCGGCCCGGCGAGGTGCTCCCGGTCGGCCGGGGAGCGGAACTGCCGGGACTCCTCGATGCGCTGGACAAGGTGGCCGTGCGTCCGTCCTGAGGCGGGACGAGGACCGCGACGAGGCGTGCTCGGGGCATCAGCCCCCGCCCGTCCCTCCGGGACGCACGCCCACCGCGGTCCTCGTGCCCGGTGACTCCCTCATCGGCTCTCTCGTCGGCTCCCTCAGCGGCCGAGCTCCTTGCGGGTGACGCGGCGCAGCCTGCGCCGCTGTGCGGGATCCAGCGTGAGGTAGGCCGCCGCCGGAACCCCCAGCACGATCAGCAGAGCCGCCCACCAGGGCAGCCAGATCAACAGCAGAATCCCGACCGCCACACCTCCGGCGGCGATCTTCGCGTTCCTCGACATGTGCGTCGCCTCCTTCGCGGCCCCTGCCGCTCTCTGTCATGAAAACGGGTTCGCGCCGCGCGCGGTTCCGGAACCGACCCTGAATCGTCCCTGACCTCCACCCCGAGGCATCCCCGAGGCGGCCCGGAGACGTCCCTGAAAATGCTGTACCCTCGGCGACCCCGATCCGGCTAGTCAAACTTGAGAAGTACGTCATCGCTGCGCAGAGGGTTCCCGTGGAAACAGTGTCCGAGATCTCCGAACCGGCCGGGTGTCACGCCGTGTTCGTGCCCGCCGTCCCGGCCCGCGCCGGTGCCGTTGCCTTCTGGCGGCCCGACCAAGACCGCCTCCCCTCCCACCTCTCCCCCGCCTCCGCCGCCGTCGACGATCTGCCGGTCGTCCGGCCCGTCGGTGCCGGGGTGACCCTCACCCGCGTGCGTGCCGTCCTGATACCCGTGCAGGAGGCCCTGCCGGTGCTCGCACACGCGCGTGTCGCCCAGGAAGGGCACCGGGCGGCCGTGTTCTGGGGTGCGGCGTCGCTGCTGGCGCTGCGGTTCGTGGCGCGGGGGCTGCTCCTGCCCGGACTTTCCCCGGACGACCACGACGCCTGGCGGATCGGGCCGCTCGGCCCGGACGACGTCGAGGCCGTCCGCCGGCTGGCCGCCGCCATGCCGCCCGAGGCGCACGCCGTGCCCGTCGACACCGCCACGCCCCTGCGGCTGCCGGACCCTGAGCGGCTGCTGCGAGCCTTCCTGGACGCGGTCGCCGACACGCTCCCCCGCTCCCCCGCGGCACCGCTGGTGACCGGCGCACCGGCCTACGCCGCCCCTGAGCCGCTGCGACTGCCGGAGCTCCGCGCCTGGGCCGACGATGTCGCCGCGGGCCACGACGCGGGCGTCCGGCTCTCGCTGCGGATCGAGGTGTCCGGGATCGAGGCGTCCGGGATCGAGGCGTCCGGGATCGAGGCGCCGGGGATCGGGCCGGCAGGGTCGGATCCGGCGCACGCCGAGGCGGGTCCGGTGCCGGACGCGGTCTCGGCGCGGTTCCGGGCCGTGCCCCAGGTGCACAGCGTCAGCGATCCCGCGGTCGTCGTGGACGCCGCCGGGATCTGGGGCGAGGCGGGGGCCGCGAGCGGTCGCTTCGGTCCACGCGCGCGTAGGGACGTACTGCTGGCGCTGCACCGCGCGGCCCGGGCCTGGCCCGCGCTCACCCCGCTGCTGTCGGCCACCGTCCCGGACGCCGTCGGTCTCCTCGAGGAGGAGATCGCCGAACTGCTCGGGGAGGGATCGCGGGCGCTGGCGTCGGCGGGGGTCGAGGTGCACTGGCCGAGGGAGCTGGCCCCCGCCCTGACCGCCCGCGCGGTGGTCGGCCCGCCGGAGGACGGCCCGGACGGGAACGGCACGGACGGGAACGGCACGGACGGGAACGGCACGGACGGGAACGGCACGGAGGGTCACGGCACGGAGGGGTACGGCCTCGGCCCGGACACGGCGTCGTTCCTGTCGGCGGACGCCCTGCTGTCGTTCACCTGGTCGTTCGCCTTGGGCGACCGGCGGCTCACCCGCGAGGAGCTGGACCGGATCGCCGAGGCCAACCGGCCCCTCGTCCGGCTGCGTGACCGGTGGGTCCTGATCGACCCGGAGGAGGCGCGCCGCGCCCACGCGCACCAGGACGGCAAGATGACGCCCGTCGAGGCGCTGGGCACCGCGCTCACCGGCTCCACGGAGGTGGACGGCCGGGTGGTCGAGGTACGGCCCACGGGGTGGCTCGCGGGCCTGCGGGAGCGGTTGACGGACCCCGGGGCGCAGGAGCCGGTGGAGCAGCCCGCCGCGCTGGACGCGACGCTGCGCGACTACCAGCGGCGCGGGCTCGACTGGCTGGCGCGGAACACCTCGCTGGGGCTCGGCTGCTGTCTGGCCGACGACATGGGGCTGGGCAAGACCATCACGCTGATCAGCCTTCATCTGCACCGCCAGTCGGACGCCTCGGCGGCAGGACCGACCCTGGTGGTCTGCCCGACGTCCCTCATGGGCAACTGGCAGCGGGAGATCGAACGGTTCGCCCCGGGCACGCCGGTGCGCCGCTTCCACGGGCCGCGCCGCGGGCTGGACGCTCTGGCGGACGGGGAGTTCGTGCTGACCACATACGGCACCCTGAGGCTGGACGCGGACCGGATCGGCGGGGTGCCGTGGGGCCTGGTCGTGGCGGACGAGGCGCAGCATGTGAAGAACCCCTACTCGGCGACCGCGCGGGCGCTGCGCACCGTCGGAGCACGCGCGCGTGTGGCGCTGACGGGCACGCCGGTGGAGAACAACCTGTCGGAGCTGTGGGCGATCCTGGACTGGACGACACCGGGTCTGCTGGGCCGCCTCGGCACCTTCCGCAGGCGGTACGCGCGCGAGGTTGAGGGCGGCGGGGATCCGGCCGCGGCGGAGCGGCTGTCCCGGCTCGTGGCGCCGTTCCTGCTGCGCCGGCGCAAGTCGGACCCGGGGATCGCCCCGGAGCTGCCGCCGAAGACCGAGACCGACCGCCCGGTGTCGCTCAGCACGGAGCAGACGGGCCTGTACGAGGCGGTGGTGCGCGAGACGCTGGCGGCGATCACCGAGGCCGACGACATGGCGCGGCGCGGGCTGATCATGAAGCTGCTGACCGGGCTCAAACAGATCTGCAACCATCCGGCGCAGTACCTCAAGGAGGAGCGGCCTGGGGCGGCCGGGCGCTCCGGGAAACTGGAGCTGCTGGACGAACTCCTGGACACGATCCTCTCCGAGGGGGCGGGTGTCCTGGTGTTCACGCAGTACGTGCGCATGGCGCGGCTGCTGGAGCGGCATCTGGCGGCACGCGGCGTGCCGACGCAGTTCCTGCACGGCGGGACGCCCGTGGCCGAGCGCGAGGCGATGGTCGGGCGGTTCCAGGACGGGAAGGTCCCCGTGTTCCTGTTGTCGCTCAAGGCGGCCGGGACCGGCCTCAACCTCACGCGCGCGGAGCACGTCGTGCACTACGACCGCTGGTGGAACCCGGCCGTGGAGGCGCAGGCGACCGACCGGGCGTACCGCATCGGGCAGACCCGGCCGGTACAGGTCCACCGGCTGATCGCCGAGGGCACCGTCGAGGACCGGATCGCGGACCTGCTGCGCCGCAAGCAGGGCCTGGCCGACGCCGTGCTGGGGTCGGGCGAGGCGGCGTTCACGGAGCTGACGGACAGCGAACTGGCGGAACTGGTCGAGCTGCGCGGGGGCATGCGATGAAGGCACACGAAGACGATCGGGAACGTACCTTCGCGGCGTTGCCTCCCGCGCGCGGGAAGGCCTTCGCGCAGAGCTGGTGGGGCCGGGCGTGGCTGGCCGCACTGGAGGACGGCGCGCTGGAGTCGGAGCCGGTGCGGTCGGGGCGCAGGCTGGTGCGGGCCGGTGCCGTGGGGGCGGTGTCGGTGCGGCCGGGGCGCATCACGGCCGTCGTACGGGGGCGCGACCGCACCGCGCATCGGGCCGATGTGATGCTCGATGAGCTCTCGGACGCGGAGTGGGACCGTTTTCTGGACCTGGCGGCGGAGCGGTCGGGGCATGTGGCCGCGCTCCTCGACCGCGAGATGCCACCGCATCTGGTGGAGGACGCGGAGACGGCCGGTGTCGCCCTGCTGCCGGGGCTCGGCGAGCTGGAGGCCGAGTGCGACTGCGGGGCCTGGGACCACTGCGGTCATACCGCGGCGCTCTGCTACCAGGTGGCGCGGCTGCTCGACCAGGATCCGTTCCTCCTGCTGCTGATCAGGGGACGCGCCGAGCATGCCGTACTGGACGATCTCCAGACCCGTGGCGCGGCCGCTCCCGTCGGAGCACCCGCTCCGCCGGAGGGGGTGGACGCGGCGGAGGCATATGCGGCGGGGGACGTCCTTCCGCCGTTGCCCGCCCTGCCCGAGGTTCCGGCGGAGCCGGGTGTTCCGCCCTCGCTGGACACGGACGTCCCGGCGCCGCCCGGCGTGGAACCTGCGGCTCTGCGGATCCTGGCCGCGCGGGCGGCCGCGGCCGCCCGGCTGCACCTCGCCGAGGCCCTGCGCGGGGCAGCGGGGTCACCGGCCCCTGCGGAGCGGTTGACGGTCTCTCAGGACACGGTGCGGCTGGCCGCGGGGGAGGCCGACGAGACCGGGAGCGACGGGGTGGGTGAGCGGCTCGGTGCCGGATCGGGGCGTGGGCGGGAGCAGTTGGCGCGGGCGGTACGGGCCTGGCGGTACGGCGGTGCGGCGGCCCTGTCGGTGCTGGAGGAGGAGTGGGCCGTGGAGGGCGAGGCGCTGGCACGCGCGCGTGCGGCGCTGGAGTCGGCCTGGGAGGAGGACGAGCGGCCGGTGCTGCGGGCGCGGGGCAACCGGTGGACGGTGGTCGGGGAGTCCGGTCAGGTGCGGCTGGGGCGGGACGGTCGCTGGTGGCCGTACCGCAAGGAGGGCGGGCGCTGGGTGCCGGCCGGGATCGCGGCGCGGGACCCGGCGACGGCCCTGGCCGCGGCACGGTCGAGCGAGGAGGGCGAGACGGGCGAGGCGGGCGATGAGAACAAGCAGGGCGGGGAGGGCAGGGAGGGCGAGCAGGGCGGGGAGGGCAGGGAGGGCGGGGAAGCGCTTTCCCGAGCTCGGAGGGGGTGAGGCGGCGGCCCGCCGGGCGACCGACGCCCCGCGTTCACCGGAATGTCGTGTCCCGTTCGGCGGGCGCGCCAACTCTGGCCGCTGTCACCGCACTTGCACTTCAGGAGGCTTGATGTCCCCGCACTCCGCCGGCCGGCGCCGCGTCCACCGTTCCGTCGCGGCGGGCGTACCGCTCGCCGTGCTGGCCGCTCTCGTCCTGGCCGGTCCGGCGACCGCGGACACCGCCTCCGGGCAGGCGCGTGTGACGCGGACCGCCACACTGGGCGACCTCCCGCTCGGGGCGTTCAGCAACGCTCTGCTGCCGGGCACGGTGGACGACGACCGCGGTGTGGACCTCGGCGGCATCGGCAGCGACATCTACCCGGCGGGCCGCAAGGGCGAGTTCTGGACGGTCACGGACCGCGGGCCCAACGGCCAGATCAAGATCGACGGGAAGAAGCGCCGTACGTTCCCGGTCCCGGGCTTCGACCCCGCGATCGTGCGGATCCGGGTGAGCGGCGACACGGTGAAGGTGCTGGACGCCCTCCCGATCACCACCTCCTCCGGGAAGCCCGTCACCGGTCTGCCCAACCAGGAGGGCCGCGACGAGGCGCCGTACTCCTACGACGCCCGCACACCTCTGTCGTACAACCCGAACGGGCTGGACACCGAGGGCATCGTGCGGGCGGCGGACGGGAGTTTCTGGCTCGCCGACGAGTACGGCCCCTCGCTGGTGCACGTCTCCGCGCGCGGGAAGGTGCTGACCCGCTATGTGCCCGAGGGGCTGAGCCTCACGGGCGCGGACTACCCGGTGGTGGAGGCGCTGCCCTCGGTGCTGCTGCACCGGAAGATCAACCGTGGCTTCGAGGGCCTCGCCCGGCTTCCCGGCGGGGATCTCGTGCTGGCGGTGCAGAGTCCTCTGTCGCTGCCCGACACGGACGCCGGGGAGGCCTCGCTCACCACCCGGCTGCTGCGTTTCTCGCCCAGGAAGAAGGCGGTCACCGCCGAGCACGCGTACCGCTTCGACCCGGTGGACGTGGTCGACCCGAGCGAGGACGACACCTCCGAGCTGAAGATCTCCTCCGTGGTCGCGGTGGGCGGCGACCGGCTGCTGGTCGAGGAACGGACGGACAAGGCCGCGCGGTTGCAGGTGGTGCGCCTGACGCGGGGCGCGGACATCCTCGGCGGCCGGTGGGACGACGACACGACCTCGCCGTCGCTGGAGCAGCTCGCCGACCCGGCGGCCTCCGGTGTCCCGGTGCTCGCCAAGCGGCTGGTGGTCGACCTGGGCAAGGTCACGGGGGTGCCCGGGAAGATCGAGGGCGTCGCGCGTGTGGACCACGACACGCTCGCCCTGATCAACGACAACGACTTCGGGATGACGGACGGCGCGGGCGCGTTCGACGCGCAGGGCCGGCTCGTGGACAGCGGGATCGAGACGACCGTGACCTACGTGCGGCTGCCGCGGGGCATCTGACGCCGTACGCGTGTGTGGAGTCCCGTGTGCCTCCACACACGCGTGAAGGCTAGGGCAACAGCGCTGTCAGGGACGGCAGCAGCGAGTCCAGGTCGCTCGGCAGATCCGTCGGCAGGGTGCTGGGGAGCTGGGACGGCAGCTCGCTCGGCAGGGTGCTGGGCAGTTGCGTCGGGAGGCTGATCGAGGGTGCGGGCGTGGTGCCGGTCCCGCCGGTCGGCTTGTCGTCCGGGGAGTCGTCGCCGGACGAGGCCATCAGGACGACGACGAAGACGGCCGCGGCCGCGACGAGCAGCACGAGGACGGCGATGAGCGGGTTCCGGCGCCGTCGGGGGCCGCCGGGGCCGTAGCCGGGTGCGGGCGGTCCGAAGCCGCCGTGCGGCGGTGTGTCGCCCGGCGGGCCGGGCGGATGCGGCGGTACGGGTGGCGTGGCCATACGTCCAGCGTCCCCGCGAACGGGGCCGGGAACGACCTCCGCACGGAAGTTGATACCGGCTCATGCCGTGGAGGGCATGATTCCGGCGTATTCCGTGCGGAGGCCGTGACCGGGGGGCGTCAGCCGCGGGCGCCCAGCAGGTGGTCCATCGCGAGCTGGTCGAGACGCTCGAAGGCCATGCCGCGGGCGGCGGCCGCGTCGGCGTCGAAGTCCTCGAACGCGGTGCGGTCGGCGAGCAGGCTCTGCAGACCGTCGGCGGCGGTCGCCTGGGCCAGCTCGTCGAGGCGGGAGGCGCGCAGGGCCTCCTGGACCTCCGGGTCGGCACGGAACGCGGCCGCGCGCTCCTTGAGGATCAGGTAGTTGCGCATGCAGCCCGCGGCCGAGGCCCACACGCCGTCGAGGTCCTCGGTGCGCGGCGGCTTGAAGTCGAAGTGCTTCGGACCCTCGTAGCCGGCGCTCTCCAGCAGGTCGACCAGCCAGAACGCGGAACGCAGGTCGCCAGCGCCGAAGCGCAGGTCCTGGTCGTACTTGATGCCGGACTGGCCGTTGAGGTCGATGTGGAAGAGCTTGCCCGCCCACAGCGCCTGCGCGATGCCGTGCGGGAAGTTCAGGCCCGCCATCTGCTCGTGGCCGACCTCCGGGTTGACGCCGTACAGCTCGGGGCGCTCCAGGCGTTCGATGAACGCGAGCGCGTGGCCGACGGTGGGCAGGAGGATGTCGCCGCGCGGCTCGTTCGGCTTGGGCTCGAGGGCGAAGCGCAGGTCGTAGCCCTGGGAGGTGACGTACTCGCCGAGGAGGTCGAACGCCTCCTTCATGCGGTCGAGAGCGACGCGCACGTCCTTGGCGGCACCGGACTCGGCGCCCTCACGGCCGCCCCAGGCGACGTAGATCTTCGCACCGAGCTCGGCGGCCAGGTCGATGTTGCGGATCGTCTTGCGCAGGGCGTAGCGGCGCACGTCGCGGTCGTTCGCGGTGAACGCGCCGTCCTTGAAGACGGGGTGCGTGAAGAGGTTGGTGGTGGCCATCGGCACGGTCATGCCGGTGGTGTCCAGGGCCTGGCGGAAGCGCTTGATGTGCTCCTCGCGCTCGCTGTCGGAGGACCCGAACGGGATCAGGTCGTCGTCGTGGAAGGTCACACCGTAGGCGCCCAGCTCGGCCAGGCGCGTCACCGTCTCGACCGGGTCGAGGGCACGCCGCGTGGCGTCGCCGAACGGGTCCCTTCCCTGCCAGCCGACGGTCCACAGGCCGAAGGTGAACCTGTCGTCAGGGGTGGGCTGGTAGCTCATTGCCGCTGCTCCTTGCTGTGCAGATGGTCGTGCGGGTCGGTGACATCCGGTGGCTGACTATTTCGTCATGGCCGTTTACAAATTAGTATGCCAACGCATCTCTGGGAAGACAGATCCCACGGAGCCGCGGAAAAACTTGAGGGAGAACCCGATGTCAGCAGCCGAGGGTCCGCTCGTCGTCGGGGTGGACTCGTCCACCCAGTCCACGAAGGCGCTGGTCGTCGACGCGGGCACCGGCGAGATCGTCGCGAGCGGCCAGGCGCCGCACACGGTCTCCTCGGGGGCCGGCCGGGAGAGCGACCCGCGTCAGTGGTGGGACGCGCTCCACGAGGCGCTGCGCCTGTGCGGTGAGCCGGCGCGCGAGGCCGCCGCGGTGTCGATCGGCGGGCAGCAGCACGGCCTGGTGACGCTGGACGGGAACGGCGAGCCGGTGCGGCCCGCGCTGCTGTGGAACGACGTGCGGTCGGCCCCCCAGGCCCGGCGGCTGACCGAGGAGCTGGGCGGGGCGAAGTTCTGGGCGGAGCGCACCGGATCCGTGCCGGCCGCGTCCTTCACGGTCACGAAGTGGGCGTGGCTCGCCGAGAACGAGCCGGAGGCGCTGCGCGCCACGAAGGCGGTACGGCTCCCGCACGACTACCTGACCGAGCGTCTCACCGGCGAGGGCACGACCGACCGCGGCGACGCCTCCGGCACCGGCTGGTGGGCGTCGGCGACGGAGGGGTACGACGAGGAGATCCTCGCGCGCGTGGGGCTCGATCCGGCGTTGCTGCCCCGCGTGGTGCGGCCCGGCGAGATCGCGGGCACCGTGCGCGACAGCCATGACCTGCCGTTCGCCAAGGGCACCCTGGTCGCCGCGGGCACCGGCGACAACGCGGCGGCCGCCCTGGGGCTCGGGCTGCGGCCGGGCACCCCGGTGCTGAGCCTCGGCACGTCCGGCACGGTGTACGCGGTGTCGAAGCACCGGCCGGCCGACGCGACCGGCACGGTGGCGGGGTTCGCGGACGCCCACGGCGACTGGCTGCCGCTGGCCTGCACCCTGAACTGCACGCTCGCCGTGGACCGCCTCGCGGCCCTGCTGGGCCTGGACCGCGAGGCCGTGGAGCCCACCGCCGGCCTCACGCTGCTGCCCTACCTGGACGGCGAGCGCACCCCGAACCTGCCGAACGCCTCGGGTCTGCTGCACGGCCTGCGCCACGACACCACCGCCGGTCAGCTGCTCCAGGCCGCCTACGACGGTGCCGTGCACTCGCTGCTCGGCGCGCTGGACCTGGTCCTCGACAAGGACGCGGACCCGTCGGCCCCGCTGCTGCTGATCGGCGGCGGCGCGCGCGGCACGGCCTGGCAGCAGACCGTGCGGCGGCTGTCGGGGCGGCCGGTGCAGATCCCCGAGGCCAAGGAGCTCGTCGCGCTGGGCGCGGCGGCACAGGCGGCGGGGCTGCTGACCGGGGAGGACCCGGCCGCGGTCGCGCGCCGCTGGAACACCGCGCGCGGCCCGGTCCTCGACGCCGTGGAGCGGGACGACGCGACGCTGACCAGGATCGCCGGGGTACTCTCCGACGCGGCGCCGCTGCTGGAGCGGAGCACGCACACCGGCTGAGCTGCGGCGCGTCCACGCGCCGGTCATCTCGGTGCCGGCGCGTCGGCCTACCGGCCGATCAACAAATCAACGAACAACGAATCGACGAATCGACGGAGGCATGACCGCACCGCTGCACGAGGCCCGCGCCACCGGCCCGGGGCGTGCGCTGCCCGACACCCAGCAGGGCATGCGCCGCCGCAACCTGGCGCGGGTGATGCACACCGTCAGAGCCGGGGGGCCGCTGTCCCGGGCGGCGGTGGCCTCCCGCATCGGCCTGACCCGTGCGGCGGTGTCGACCCTCGTCGACGAGCTGATACGCACCGGGCTGCTGGAGGAGCTCGGCCCGGAGCGGCCCGGCCGGGTGGGTCGGCCCGGGTCGGCGCTGGCGGTCAGCGGGCGCGGCCCGGCCGGGCTGGGCGCCGAGGTCGGCGTGGATCATCTCGCGGTGTGCGTCGTCGATCTGCGGGGTGAGGTACGCGTGCGTGCCGTGCGACACGGCACGAACCGGGGCCGCTCCCCCGAGCCGGTGATCGCGGAACTCACCGGGCTGCTGCGCGAGGCCGTCGCGCAGGCGGAGGGCGCGGGGCTGTGGCCGGCCGGGCTCGCCGTGGCGGTGCCGGGCCTGATCGCCCGTGACGCCCGGACGGTCGTACGCGCACCGAACCTCGGCTGGCACGACACCGACCTCGGCGCCCTGCTCCCCGCCGACTGGCCGCTCACGGTCGACAACGAGGCCAACTTCGGCGGGCTGGCCGAACTCTGGCTCGGCGAGCACACCCCGCGGGACTTCCTGCACGTGTCGGCGGAGATCGGCATCGGCGCCGCGGTCGTCGTCGACGGCAGCCTGCTGCGCGGCACCCGAGGTTTCGCGGGCGAGCTGGGACATGTGCCGGTCCACCCCAACGGACCGCCGTGCGGCTGTGGCGGCCGGGGCTGTCTGGAGCAGTACGCCGGTGAGGAGGCGGTCCTGCGCGCGGCCGGGCTGGAGCCGGGGGGCGACCGGGTCGGCCTCCTCGCGGGCCGGGCGGCGGACGGCGATCCCGAGGTGCGGCGCGCCCTGCACGAGGCGGGCGAGGCCCTCGGTATCGCCCTGACCGGTGCGCTCAATCTGCTGGACCCCGAGAGCGTCGTGCTCGGCGGCGCGCTCGCCGGGCTCGCGCCCTGGCTGCTGCCCTCGCTGGAGTCCGAACTCGCCCGGCGCACGGCGGGCCCCGCCCGCCCCGTCTCCGTCTCCCGTCTGGGCCCCGAGGGGCCGTTGCTGGGGGCGGCGCACTCCGTGGTCCGGGCCGTGCTGGACGACCCGGCGGCCGTGGCGACGGACGGCTCCTGACCCTCGCACGCGACCGGAACTCCCCGTTCGGGTGAGCGAGTTGTCCCCATACGGCCGCCCGTCCACCGAACGGGCCGACCTCCCACGGCCCGACCGTCGATCGCCGTAATGTGATCGACGCGGGGGCGGCCGTCGGCCTCCGCGGAACGGAGAGCCCAGCCATGACCACCCATGCGTCCCTTCCCACCCGGCGGCGGCTGCTGCGGGGTGCCCTGCTCGCGGCCGTCCCCTACGCCCTGCTCCCGGACCCGCCGGCCGGTGCGCAGACCCAGGCCGTCGACTACCGCCCCGCCGAATGGCAGCCGGCCACCACCGCCAACTACACGGCGGCCGACCGCCCCACGTCCCATCCGGTCGACCGGGTCGTCATCCATGTCACCCAGACCGAGTTCGCCAAGACCCTGACCGTCTTCCAGAACCCGAAGAAGCGAGTGTCGGCGCACTACGTGGTGCGCTCCGCCGACGGGCATGTGGCGCAGTGCGTACGGGAGTCCGACATCGCCTGGCACGCGGGGAACTGGGACGTCAACACGCGCAGCGTCGGCATCGAGCACGAGGGATGGGTGGACCGGCCCGCCTATTTCACCGACGCGCTCTACGAGCGGTCCGCCCGGCTCACCGCGTCGGTCTGCGAGCGGTACGGCATCCCCCGGGACCGTGCGCACATCATCGGCCACTACGAGGTGCCGGGCACCGACCACACCGATCCCGGCCCGAACTGGGACTGGGCGCGCTACCTGAGACTCGTCAACGGCGCCTGACGGGCGAACGGCGTCCGGCGCGCGTCCGGTTCCGGTCCGGACCGGAACCGGACGCGCGGCTTCGGACGATCCGCGTCCAAATGGTTGTCGCTCCGCGCACCCGGAGTGACGATGTCCCCAGCCGATGTCCCGGCCCGCATCCCCAGCGGATGTCCCCAGCCGTGTCGTCCCCCGGGAGGGCGAGTTGTCGAGCGATCCATGGGTGGCCCTGGAACCGGGGGCCGACCCTGCCGAGCGGGCACGGATCCTGCGCCGGGCGTACCAGACGTTCACCGAGGCGGGGACCGTCCCGAGACCGGTGCGGTCGGTCGTGGCCGACTCGTGGCGGCGGTCGGCGCGGGCCGGGGTCGGTCCCGACGGCACCGCGCGCGTGGAGCTGACCGACGGCGATCTCGGCAGCTACCGGTCCGAGCATCCGCTGGCGCGGGTGATGCCGCTGTTCCGGGAACTCATGGGTACGTTCGCCGCCGACGGCGAGCATCTGCTCGCGGTGTGTGACGCGCACGGCAGGCTGCTGTGGGTCGAGGGCCACGCGGCGACGCGCAAGCAGGCCGGGACGATGAACTTCGTGCCGGGGGCTCGGTGGGCGGAGAGCGCCGTCGGAACGAACGCACCGGGCACGGCGGTCGCGCTGGACCGGCCGGTGCAGGTGTTCGCCGCCGAGCACTTCATCCGGCAGGTGCAGCCGTGGACCTGCGCGGCCGCGCCGGTGCACGATCCGCGGACCGGGCGGGTGCTGGGGGCGGTCGACATCACCGGCGGGAACGGGCTGGCCCATCCGCACAGCCTGGGCTTCGTCCAGGCGGTCGCGCGGGCCGCGGAGTCCCAGCTCGCCCTGCTCGCCCCCGAGTCGCCGCAGCCCGACGTGCCGGAGCTGAGTGTGCTCGGCCGGGACGAGGCGCGGCTGGTCACCGGTGGCCGCAGTGTCCGGCTCAGCCGTCGGCACAGCGAGATCCTGGTGCTGCTGGCCCGTCATCCGGAAGGGCTGACCGGCGACGAGCTGCTGTGCGCGCTGTACGAGGACGAGACGGTGACGCCGGTGACCCTGCGGGCGGAACTCGCCCGGCTGCGCGGGGTGCTCGGGCCCGGGCTGCTGGCCTCGCGCCCCTACCGGCTCACGGTTCCCCTGGAGTCGGACCTGGGGATCGTCGAACGGCGCCTGGCGTCCGGTGCGTTGACGGCGGCCGCGGCGGGATACTCCGGGCCGCTGCTGCCGGCGTCACAGGCCCCGGCGGTCGTACGGCTGCGACAGCGTCTCGCCGACGGGCTGCGGGCCGCGCTGATCGCCGGCCAGGATCCCGACCTCCTGGCGGACTGGGCGCACGCGCCGTGGGGCGAGGACGATCTGGACGTCTGGCGGGCGCTGGCGGCGGCCCGCCCGACGGCGGCGACACGGGCGCGGCTGGCGGCGCTGGAAGCGGAACTGAGAGCGCCGGACGGCTGGGCCCCTCCCGGGCCGGGAGCCGCAGGGATCACCGCAACGTTGCTGCAACGTCCGGGTCCCTAGCCTCCCGCGCAGAGCCGTCCAACGGCGGGCGGCCCTGCTGAGGGAGGCACACCGGCATGACCCGTTACGCGGCGCCCGGCACCGAGGGCGCGATCGTCTCCTACCAGGCGCGCTACGACCACTTCATCGGCGGCGAGTATGTGCCGCCGGCCCGCGGGCAGTACTTCGAGAACCCGTCTCCCGTCAACGGGCAGCCCTTCGCCGAGGTGGCCCGTGGCACGGCGGAGGACGTGGAGCGGGCGCTCGACGCGGCCCATGCGGCGGCGCCGGGGTGGGGACGTACGTCGGCGACCGAGCGGTCGGACATCCTGCTGAAGATCGCGGACCGCATGGAGGCCTATCTGGAGCCTCTCGCGGTCGCGGAGAGCTGGGAGAACGGCAAGCCGGTCCGGGAGACGCTGGCGGCGGACATCCCGCTGGCCATCGACCACTTCCGCTACTTCGCGGGGGCGGTGCGGGCGCAGGAGGGGTCGCTCAGCGAGGTCGACGACGACACGGTGGCGTACCACTTCCACGAGCCGCTCGGGGTCGTCGCGCAGATCATCCCGTGGAACTTCCCGATCCTGATGGCCACGTGGAAGCTGGCGCCGGCGCTCGCGGCGGGCAACGCGGTGGTCATCAAGCCGGCCGAGCAGACCCCGGTCTCCCTGCACTACTGGATGAGCCTGGTCGCGGACCTGCTGCCGCCGGGCGTGGTGAACATCGTCAACGGCTTCGGTCCGGAGGCGGGCAAGCCGCTGGCGTCCAGCCCCCGGGTGGCGAAGGTGGCGTTCACCGGCGAGACCTCCACGGGCCGGCTGATCATGCAGTACGCCGCGGAGAACCTGAAGCCCGTCACGCTGGAACTGGGCGGCAAGTCGCCGAACATCTTCTTCGACGACGTGTGGGACAAGGACGACGACCTGCGCGACAAGGCCCTCGAAGGGTTCACCATGTTCGCGCTGAACCAGGGCGAGGTGTGCACCTGTCCGTCGCGCGGTCTGATCCAGCGCGGGAACTACGGCGACTTCCTCCAGGCGGCCGTCGCCCGCACCGAGCTGATCAAGCCCGGCAACCCGCTCGACACCGACACGATGATCGGCGCGCAGGCGTCCCACGAACAGCTGTCGAAGATCCTCTCGTACATCGACATCGGCCGGCAGGAGGGCGCCAAGGTGCTCACCGGCGGTGAACGCGCCGAGTACGACGGTGAGCTGAAGGGCGGCTACTACGTCCAGCCGACGATCTTCGAGGGCGACAACCGGATGCGTGTCTTCCAGGAGGAGATCTTCGGACCGGTCGTCTCGGTGGCCTCCTTCGACGACTTCGACGACGCCATCAAGATCGCCAACGACACCCTGTACGGCCTCGGGGCCGGCGTGTGGACCCGCGACATCAACACGGCGTACCGCGCGGGCCGCGCGATCCAGGCGGGCCGCGTCTGGACCAACTGCTACCACGCCTACCCGGCGCATGCCGCGTTCGGCGGATACAAGCAGTCGGGGATCGGCCGGGAGACGCACAAGATGATGCTGGAGCACTACCAGCAGACGAAGAACCTCCTGGTGTCGTACTCCCCGAAGAAGCTGGGCTTCTTCTAGAGCCTGAAGTCGGTTGCCTGGAGGCATGGTTGCGCTCCAGGCAACCAGACACCAAAGCCGCTCTCCGCGATCAATCGGCACCCACGGTGGTGTCAGGAGGTCGCCGTGCCGGGGACGGGACCGGCGGGCAGGGCACCCGGTACGGTCAGGGCCGAGGTCTCCATCAGGCGCTCGGCATACAGCCAGGCGGCGGACGCCACCCACCGATCCCGCACCAGGAACGCCTGGAAGGCCACCAGCAGCGCCTCCATCACCACGAGAGTCACGAGCAACGGGGTGCTCGGCCGTCCCAGGAATCCAGGCGCCGCGAACGCCCAAGCCAGGACCGCAAGCAGCGCCACCATGGCGATCGGGAGGGCGTATGAGCGCAGCCCGAAGGTGTTGCGTCGGAAGCCGTACTCGCAGTTCTGTTCCTGCACGAGTTCGGCCCCGGGCAACCCTCGTGCCCGCACCCTCAGCGCCAGCCCCGCCGCGTCGTAGATCTCGTCCGCCCGCTGCGGGTCCGCCAACTCCTCCTGCTCTGTCGGCAGCAGCAGGGACGAACCGACGATTTCCTGGATACGGGCCCGCAGAAAGCCCAGCCGCTGCCGACTGGTGGGGCCGCTCCAGCGCAGCAGCTGCACGGTCGGTTTGCCGCCCCAGGAGTCAAAGAGCCGGGCCTCGATCCGCTTGCCCCTGCTGCGGCCCAACTGGTCGGCGAACAAGGGCAGGCCGCTCAGCAGGATCAGCGACCACAGCCATCGTCCGCGGGGCAGGGCCGGTGCCCCGACGGCGAGGGGCAGAGCCAACGGCAGCAGCATGATCAGGACCGGCCTGAGACGAGCCCGTCGGCTGTACTTGTCGAACAGGACGAACAGCGCTGCATGGCCCATGGCCGCCCTCCCCGAAGTGCGCGCGTCGGCCCGGAACGCTCACGCGAACCCGTCGGCAGGGATACCCGTGCCGCACACAGGTCATGCGCACCCGAGCCGTTGCCGGCCGCGGCACGATCCTCGTCGCGTTGGTCTCGGCGGTGCGGGGCGCGGCCGTGGGCGTCAGAAGGGCGGGGCCTGCCTCACCCGTCCCTTCTCCACCAGTACCGTGATGCCCTGCGAGCCGGGTTCGGGATGGACGGCGTCGAAGTCGAGTTCGGCGGCGAGGGAGGCGTCGGCGTAGCGTTCGGTGCTCGGCACCCGGTGGTTGAACCAGAAGGTGGGCCGCGTTCCCCCGCTCCTCACCATCCGGGCCATGGCACGCAGGCTGGGCTGAGCACCCTCTCCGAACCGGTACTGCGCCTCCTCGGACCGGCGCCGCAGAGCCCGGCCTCCGTGGGTCGAGATCAACCAGTGACGGCAGTCGAGGGCGTCGAGGAGCGCGGCGCTGGTGTTGTGGGCGCTGCCGTGGTGGGGGACTTTGCACAGGTCGACACGGTAGGGGTGCCCCGCACCGAGCCTGCTGAGCGAGGCGACCAGTGTCTCCGCGTGGGCGTCGGCGCCGAACAGAACCCGAGCGCCCGTGGTGTCCTCGGCGCAGAAGGCGATGCTGGACCCGTTCTGGGGATGTCGGTCACGCTCGTACCCGGCCTCGTCGGCGAGTTCCCCCCAGGGAATCGCGACGGGCTCCTCGCCGGTGGGCGGATCGAGGTCGAACAGGTCCTCCATGTCTCCGAGCAAGTCGGGGTGGTCCGGCGCGGAGTCCTCGGTCAGTGGTTCCGGCCAGGCGTCGCGCAGCTTCCTCAGCCCCTCCCCGTCCGGCGAGAGCAGGGTGAGCCGAAGACCGGGGAGAGAGAAGACGGGCGGGGTGCCGTCGTCCGGCACCACCACGGGGCCGCCACCGGCGCGGCTGTTCCAGGCCACACCCCGCGCGCGCAGCAGTTCGGCGAGCCGGTCCCCCTGTCGCGGCCCGAGAAGGTCGGCGGGGACGAGGTGGTCGCGACAGTTGAACCAGACCTCGTCGGCGACGAAGCCTTCTGGTGGCCGAGTGAACAGGTGGAGCAGACCACCGATGTGGTCGGTGTCGATGTGCGTACACACGATCAGGTCGAATCGGCGGTCGTGGACCGGCAAGCGGCCGAGACGGTCGGCGAGCCCGTCGGGCAGGCGCGCGCGGCGTCCGCTGCCGCCGTCGATCAGCATGCGGTGGGGAAGCCCGGCGTGCGTCCACTCGACCCACAGGCAGTCCCCCTCCGCCGCGGGGAGTGCCTCGACCCGGATCACCGGAGTACTCCTTCCCCGGTTGTGCCGCCCCGGCCGGTCGCGCGCACCTCCCAGTCCGTGTCCCCGTAGCCCACGAGTGCGAGGGCTGACGCCTCGCCCTTGAGCAGAGAGGCACGCCGGGCGTGGGTGAGTGCCTCGCCCAGCAGCAGCCCTGCACCGGCTTCACCCGCCAAGCGTCTGATCTCCGCCATCAGCTGGACCGCCACGGGCACGATGTGACGGGCGAGCACGGGCACGAGGGTGCCGACGACTCCCGGTGCCCCGGCTTCGAGCATCCGGAGCTGGGCTCCGAGCAGCGGCGTACGGTGGTCGGCGGTCCGGCAGCCCAGAAGCAGGACCAAGGGGTTCGGCTCGGAGGGCCCGGCCAGCAGCGGGTCCAGCGTCTCATGCAGGGACAGCCGGTCGTCCGTGCCCAGCAGGAGGCAGGTCGTCCCGCGTCCGGGTCCGGTCACGACCCTCTCGCTGTGGACGACGAGAAGGAGTACGCCCGGTGGTTCCCCCTCGTCCCGCAGGCGTCGTGTGCGGTGGGCGAGTTCACGCCAGGTGGCGACGGGGACGGACCCGGCACCGAGAAGGGGTAACGCCGTCGACCAGGCACGCTGCGTGTTGTGATCGGCCCGGTCGCAGGCGGCCGTGAGGAGGGACTCGCCGACTTCGATGGTGCCGCGCCGGGCGGCTGGGCCGACGGTGAGCGCGAAGTCCTTGGTGAGGCCCGCGGACCGGTCGGCGTGCACATACCGTTCGATCACCTTGCTCGCCCCCCAGAACCCGAAGGGGCACACGACACTGTCGTCGCTGTGGCCGGGACAGCGCGCCGCGCAGTCCTCGGGACCGGAGAGTTCCGGGGCGTTGGGGCAGAGCCGGCCGGTCACGCCGAGCGGCCCGCCGACCTTCAACGGCTTGTCGTACACGAGTTCCAACGGGAGGAGTTCACCCGGCCGGGCGGCGAGCACGGAGATGCTGTCGGCCCGCCGTAGTGCCTCGGTGCTCTGCCGGGGAACCAGTCCGATCCGCTCGCCGAACAGGGCATCGGAAAGGGCCTGTCCCCTCTGGGCGAGACCGATCAGCAGTTTCTCGTAGGCCGGACTGCCGTAGCCGCCGTACTTCTCGGGGTGGTCGGCCGGATCGCGCAGGGCTTCGGTCAACGCGCTGATCGTGGGGCGTAGACCGGACGGTGCCCTGATCTCGACGGCGTCCGAGGTCACGGCAGTGAGGACGGGGTCCCCGCCGGCATCGGCACCGAGGACGAGAGCGGCGTCATGCGGCGTCCGGGCGGCGAGGTCGTCGGTATCCGCGCGCACCACGGCATCGATCTCGAAAATGGGCGTGCTCTCCGATCCCACCGTGCCGCTGAAGACACCGCTCTGGAGGAAGCGGTGGCGGTGGAAGACGGTGACACGGACCAGGAACGGGCTGCCGGCGGCGCCCGAGGCCACCCTGAACACGGCCTCGCCCGACCGTCCGACGGGCGGCAGGTCCACGTCCTGGAACTGGCCTGCTCGGGGCGGCGGTGAGCCATGCAGTTGTACGGCCGTGATCCGGAGCCGATGCGTCCGATCGGGTACGAACGAGTCCGTGGGCAGCGGCTCCTGGGCCACCGACTCCCTCCCGGGGCGGCCGACCCAAACCGTGAGGTCGTAGTCCGTGTCGGGGCGGAGAGTTGCCGACCGGGCCCGCTCGCCCGTGGTCTCCGCAAGCGCGGTGCGCACCACCCGGTGCGGCTGCCGGTACCGGTCGTGCGCCACCACCCGCAGCAGGCGTGACCATCGCCGGGCCGCGACTTCGGCGTCGACGGTCTCCGGGCGGGTTTGCGGGTCGGGGAGGGTACGCGTCCAGCCTGCGGCGACGTCGCCCTGCGAACCGATGCCGGTCCGAGCGATCGCCGCACTCAGCCGCGTGGTGTCCAGCAGCCTCGGATCGGCCCGCAGCACCATGTAGGGGGCGCCCAGCGAGGCGGCGGCCCAGTCCAGGGCGACGTCGAGGGGCGCATCGTGTGCCATGGCGGAGAGCATGGCCACCAACCAGTCGACGGCGTCGCCTCCAGTGTCCACGAGAGCCGCGCTCGTGGTGCCGTGACGGGCCGCGATCCGGAGCACCAGCTGATCGGCGTCGGCGGGCACACGGCCCGGCTCCACCAGCGCGATCGCCACGGCCGCCGTCGGCCCCGGCGCGGCGGGAGCGAGCGCCGGGGACGGGGCGTCCGCCCGGCACAGCACGAGGGCCGCACGTGCCCATCGGCCCTCCGGCTCGGTCTCGACGACGCACTCCCGCCACAGCGCGCTCCGCTCGGCGAGCCGGTGTCCGAGGTCCGCGCGTTCCTCCGGTGTGCCGTCCGGTAACAGGGCGACCGGCAGCGGCCAGGACCAGCCCGGGCTCGCAGCCGGGGTGGGCGGGGCGGCGAAGCTGACGGCCGCGACATGGCGCCCGGTCCGCAACAGGGCACCGATGCCGTGGCACGCGCTCTGTGAAGGCGTCACTGACAGCCGGACTCCCGGAGTCCCGGCGCAGGTCTCGGCCCACTCGTACGCGAGCCGGGACACCGACGCAGGGTCACGCTCGAACAGGGCGACCGGATCCGTCCACGGGACGAGCACGGCGGGCCCGCCCGTCCGCTCCCCGAGGAGGGGACCGAGCAAGGCACCGAGGCCTGATGTCCGTCCCTCGGCCCCTGACGCCGCAGCCACGACGCCGCCTGCCACGAGTGCGTCCACACTCGTGCGGTCGTCCCCGGTGCCGAGGATCCGGCTCACGGCGCGCAGTGATTCGTACGGCTCCACGCTGTCCTCTCCACGGTTGAGCACCACGACGGCCACTCACCACCCACTATGCCAAGTAAGTCTCATCGGGAGACAGTTGTGGCACTCTTTCCCATACGATCCGGTAAGGGGCAGGGGTGAGCTGTGAGGACGGACGAGTCGGCTGAGGATCTGACGCTGACGGTGGACGGCTTCCGCAGCGACGCGGACGGGATGTCGTGGCGCTGGCTGCTGACCGGTCCCGGAGGAGAGTTCGAGGCGGACGCCGAGGTCCGACTGCGGCGCGAGGAATGGCAGTACGACGCCTTCGAGGATCTCTACGGCCACCTCTCCTGGCGTATCGATCCGGAGCGGCGGACGGAGCGCGAGGCCGACGTAGTACGCGAGGTGGGTGAGTGGATCGGCGCCCGGGTCCTCGGCGAGGTGGGTGTCCGGCTCACCCGGTTCGCCGAGGACGCGATCGGCTGCACCGTGCGCGTGATCCTGCCTCAGGAGGCTCGGATCCTCGCCGCCCGCCCACTGGAGGCCGCAGTCATCGACGGCGTCCCGTTGCGGCGGAACGGGGTGGTCTTCGTGCATGACGTGCCGGCGCCGGGCGGGGCCGCACGCAGACCACCGAAGCGCCCGGTCGGGGCGGCCCTGCGGATCCTCGCGCTCTTCAGCCTTCCCAACACCACCACCGCCCTGGACCTGCGGCGCGAGCGCCACGAACTGGCCCGGATCGTGCGGACGGTGAGTGCCGTGCACGGCCGTGCCGTCGAACTGCGGGTGCTTCAGTACGGAGTCACCCGGGAACGGCTGCGCGAAATCGCGGAGGACGGGCGAGGGTGGGACGTCGTCCATGTCTCAGCCCACGGCGGCCGTGCCGTCCTGACACTGGAGCACGAGGACGGCAGCCCCGACGAGGTGCCCCCCGACGTGCTGGTGGACCTGCTGTCCCCCCTGCGCCGCCAGGTGAAGCTGATCACGGCATCGTCCTGCTCGTCGGCCGACGACCGGATGCGCGAGTCCTTCGAGACGCCCGGTCTCGGGCCCGCGCTGCGCCGCCGCAGCACCCCTGCCGACCCGACGGCCCCGCTGACCGATCTCGCGTCCTCGCTCGCCGGACGGCTCGACTGCGCGGTGGTCGGCATGCGTTTTCCCGTGGTCGACGACTTCGCCATCGCTCTCAGCGGGAAACTGTACGAGGCTCTCCTCGTCCGTGATCAGCCGTTGGCCACGGCGCTGGCCCGAGCACTGGCGGCGACCGTGCCGGACCGGCCGACCGCCTCCATCCCGGCGTTGTCAGCGGTAACGCCAGCCCTCTTCGGGAGCAGCGCCACGAACCTGCGCCTCCGCGCACCCCGCAGCGGCCCCCCGGTCTACGACGCGGAGAAGCTGAAACTGGCGGGCTTTCCCGAGTCACCGCGGCGCTTCGTGGGCCGCGTGGCACTGATGAGCCGGGCCAACGCCGCGCTGGCACCGCGCAGCGGGGTGTCCGGGATCGTCCTGTACGGCATGGCGGGAGCCGGCAAGACCACCGCGGCCCTCGAACTGGCCTACACCCAGGAAGACAACTTCCAGGCCCTCGTGTGGTTGCGTGTCGGAGGCGCCGAACCCGCCGACGGCGCACACCTGGCGCCGAGCGCCCATGTGGTCGACAGCGCGCTGACCGATTTGGCGATCGCTCTGGAGCAGAAGCTGAAGGGCCTGTCCATGACTCCCGCCCTCACCGACCGCGAGGAGTTACACAGGCTGCTGCCTCTGCTCACGGAGTTCTTCGAACGGCAGCGGGTACTGCTGGTCATCGACAACGCGGAAGGGCTCCTGACGAGCCGCGGCACATGGCGGGACGAACGCTGGGAGGCCGTGTACACCGCGCTCACCGCGCACACGGGCCTGTCACGAACCGTGCTGACCAGCCGTGTCCGTCCGGCATCCGCACCCGCGGCGGTCTCGGTCGACCCGGTCCACGCACTCAGTCGGCGCGAGGCCGTTCTGCTGGCGCGTGAACTTCCGCGGCTGGGGCGGCTGATCGAGGGCTCGGCGTCCGATGTCCCGGCGGAACGGGGGCGCGAGGTCGTTGCGGAAGTCCTCGCCGCGACCGGAGGCCATCCCGAACTGCTGGTCCTCGCCGACGCGCAGGCCACGGACCTCGACAAACTCGGTCTGCTGCTGGACACCGCACGGCGCACCCGCGAAGCCGCCCGCTCCGAGGACGCCGACAGCGGCGCCGACACAGCGGAGACGGCGACCGCCGAGGACTACGCGATCCTCCTGGACTCCTGGACGCGGGGCATCGCCGACGAACTCGGCCCGTCCGAGCGGACGTTGTTCCAGGTACTGAGCGTGTTGGAGGAAGCCGACCGCAGCCAGGGCATCGTGACCCTGGTGTGGGACGGACTGAACCGGAACGGAGCGGGCGGGTCGGACGCGAGTGCCGAGCGAGGGGATCGCGGTGTACTCGCCGCCACCCCGGTGGCCGGGCTCGTGCGCAGCGGACTGGTCGAGCAGAGCGCCGACGCCGACGGACAGCCACGGTGGGACCTGCACCCCAGCGTGGCCGGCTCCGGCCGGGCGAGCGCCTCCCCGTCACTCGTCCGCCGGGTCGACGGCGCCCTCGCGAACCACTGGTGTGCCGCGCTGGACGAGGCACTCGCCCACGAGGACACCGGCCGCACCGGCACGGACGTGCTGCGCGCGGCCCGCGCCGCGTGTCCGTACCTGTTGCGGCTGAGCGACTGGGAACGGCTGGTCGACGTGGTGAGCCAGGTGCTGGCCCGTGACCTGACGCGGCCCGCCGCGCTGGCACTGCTGCCGTTCGTGGAGGAGGCAGTCGCGTGCGCTGGGGACGCCGACAGGAGCGGGCGTGTCGCCCGTACACAGGCCAGGGTGCTGCTGCGGGTGGACGCAGCGGCCGGTGAACTCCGTCTGACGGAACTGTTCGACGACGCCGTGCGCCGCGGGGACCACGAACGGGCCGCCAACCTCGCCAGCGATCTCCGGGCCCGGCATCGCAATGTGGGCAGGCTCGCCGAGGCGCTGACATGGTCAGAGCGTGCCATCGAGCACATCGCCCTGACGGACCGCGGGCCCTGGACCAGGCTCGGCATCGAGGCAGCGCACGCCCAGCTCCTGGCCATGACGGAGAGGTACGAGGAGGCCTTGGAGCGAAGCACGGTCCTGTTGGACGGCTCCGGCCGGCTGTCCCGGCACCCGGACGCCTCCGAGGGACTGGAGCCGTGGACGGTGGAGGAGATGCTGCTCGACGTGGGACGACTGGCTGCCCGCGGCCTCGGCCGGCTCCAGGAGGCCCTGGACTTCAACCACCGCATCGCGGCGTGCGAGTTGCGGCGCGACGCGCCCGTACTCGAACGCACCCACACCCTCTTCAACACGGGGGAACTCCTGCTGTCCCTCGGTGAACTGGACCAGTCCACCGCCGTGTTCCAGCAGTGCCGGCAGGAATACGAGCGGCAGTTGTTCGCGCCGGGACTGGCATGGACCTTCACCGCGTTCGCCCGGGTGGAGCACCGGCGTGGTCATGGCCCGACCGCCCTCGGACTCGCCCGGGACGCGCTGCGCTACGCCTACCGTGCGGACCTGACGGCGGACATCGTCGTGGCACACCACGACATGGGGGTGCTGATGCGGGCCCACGACAACGATCCACGGACCGCGGCAGCCCATCTGCTGGCCGCCGAACTCATCGGGGCCGCCGGGGGGCCCAGCGACGGCGAGCGGCTTCCTGAACCGGCCGACGCCCGGGGCAACGCTCTGTCCGTCCTCGACACCGTGGAAGAGGTCGTCGAGTTGGTGGGCCGGGTGCCGGGGGTGGACCTGCGTCGTGTCCTGATCGCGATCCTCGGCACGGACGCGTCGTCCTCTCTTGACGCGCTGCTGGAGCGGATACGAGCGTCCGCCCGGCCCTCCTGAACCCCTTACGGCAGCGTCGGCCCGGGTCGATCATGTGGTCCAGCCGGGCAGCCGCGTCAGTCGTCGCGCGCGCCGGTCCAGACCTCGACGACGGCGCTCCACTTCTCCCGCACCTCCTCCGGTGTGGCCAAGCGGGCCAGGACGTCGGCCAGCCGTAGGCCCGGTTCGGCGTCCATGACCGTGACCAGCTCCTCAGGAGTGGCGGGCGGTGGCTCGTGCCCCGGGACGAGCAGATGGATCAGCCGGGTGGCAGCCCCGAGGTCCACGCCGTCGACTAGCGCGCCCAGCAGCACCGAGGTCAGACCGTGCAGGAGGGTCCGCCGGGCGTCTTCGGGTGTTCGCTCCGGCGACGAGGCGAGGAACACCGCAAGGTTGTGGTGAGCCACCCGCAGCGTCTGGACATGGGCGCTGCCCGCGCCGTAGAGCCCGAGCAACGCCTCGGTCATGAGGCTCACGGCGACTTCGGTGTGCCCGCGCCCGGCCTCGACGTCCGCCAGCGCGCCGGTGGTCAGTGCCACCTGTTCCCAGTCCTGTTCGCGGGCGAACACGGCGCGGCAGTCGGTGAGGACCTCGCGTGCCTCGTCGACCCTGCCCAGCCGTTGCAATGGCCCGTACCGGTTGAAGAGGGTCTGGGCGGTGTCCGTGTCAGGAGCGTCTCGGGCTCGCTGGGAGGCGAGGACCGCCTCGATGAGGGTCAACTCCAGTTCCCAGGCGCCCATGGCGTCGGCCGCGGCGCACCCGATGCCCAGCACCGCCTCGCGAACGTTCCAGGGGTCCACGTTCTCCGGGTTGTCCGGCAGGTCGCTGCGGCAGGACAGGGCGTCCATGCGGCCGAGGAGCCGCTCCACCTCGCCGAGGACGGTCTCGGGTGGGTCCCTGCGCTGAAGGATCTGAAGTCGTTTCGCCTCGTCGCCGAGGACCGACCACGGGCCCAGACCGGCCTTCCGCGTATGGTCGGCCTTGCGGTCGAGGAGTGCGAGGGCGCCCTCCCAGTCGCCATGGCGAAAACGTAGCCAGTCATCCCGAGGCCTTTCGGCCTCACCCCGGGGCCGGGAAAATGGGGCGGGGTGCCCGTCCGGAGGACGTCGTTTTTGCTTGGTGCGA
>NZ_JBEXXK010000031.1:0-130787 GCF_040630405.1 Streptomyces sp. NPDC005811 | reverse complement strand
CCAGGCCGATCGCGTTGAATCGGTGGATCACGTCGCGGACGGTGTCCTCATCGGCCTGTACCAGCTGGGCGATCACCGGCACCCGGTTCCCTCCGGCCGAGGCCAGCAGCATCATCGCGCGCCGGTAGCGCACCGAACTGGTGCTGCCCCCGGCGCACGATCTGCTGCAGCTTCTGCCCCTCCTGGTCGGTCAGTCTGCGCACACGGACCTGCTCAGCCACCGCGCCTCCAGCGGTCGGGATCGGTCGTCCCCCCCCACATCCAACCGCCACGACCACCAATCCGGCGAACCGATCCGGTCAGAGCACTAGGTGGGCATGCTCGGGATTCGGTTGCGCAAGGCGTAGGCCTCCCGCGGCGAGGCCGCGGCGCGCAGCCGCGTCCCCGCTGCCCGTACGGTGGGCGCGAACACGGCCCTGCTGCTCCTCAGGGAGGCGCGCGGACGGTGAGCCGGGCGCCGGCTCCAGGCCGTCCGTGGCCTTCCTGGACGCCTTCGGCATGGTGGCCCCGACCGCGCTGGACAGCGCTGCCGAGGCCCATCTGCCCTGTGCGCGCTAGAAGGTCAGGTTCCAGGCGTCGATCTTGCCGGTGTCGGAGGCGGCGTTGTCGTTGACGCGCAGCTTCCAGGTGCCGTTCGCGACCTCCGAGGAGGCGTTCACGGTGTAGGTCTGGGTGATGTTGTCGGTGCTGCCGCCGGCGTGGTTGTGCAGCGTGTATTCGGTGCCGTCCGGTGCCACCAGGTCGACCTTCAGGTCACCGATGTAGGTGTGCTTGATGTCCACACCCACCTTGAGCGTGGCCGGGGCGTTGCCGGTCACACCGGTGACGGTGATCGAGCTCTCCACGGTCGCGTTGTCGTTGATGGCGAAGTCCGCGAGGTTCTCGAAGTACGTGCCGGACGGCGGGGTGGTGCCGACGGCCTTGAGGGCGTCGACCTGTCCTTCGCCGAAGAACGAGTTGTTGGCCGTCGTGCCCGTGCACCGGCTGTCCGAAGGGCAGGCGATGTCGTTGGCCTGCTCGGCCAGCTTGGCGCGGAGTTGCGCCGGGGTGATGCCCGGGTTGGCGCTGGCGATGAGTGCCGCCACGCCGACCACGTGCGGGGTGGCCATCGAGGTGCCGCTCTTGCTGCCGTAGCCGCCGCCGGGGACGGTGGAGTACACGCTGCTGCCCGGCGCCGCGACGTCGATGACGCCCTGCCCGTAGTTGGAGAACGAGGCCTTGGTGACGCCCGTGCCGTTGGCCGCGACCGTGACCACGCCCGGCAGCTCGGTCGGGATGTCGAGGCAGGCGTTGGTGATGGTGCGGGTGACCGGTGTCGAGTCGTTCGGGCTCGCGGAGTCGGTCGTCTTGTGGGCGAGGTCGTAGTTCTCGTTGCCCGCGGCGGCGATCTGGAGGGAACCCTTGCCCTCGGCGTACTCCTGGGCGCGCTCGACGCCCTCGATGATGGCGGCCTGGTCGATGTTGTCCGGGCAGTTGAACTGCCACGGGTCCGTGTAATAGCTGTTGTTGGTGACCTTGAAGCCGTGGTCACCGGCCCAGACGAAGCCGCAGATGGTGTTCTCGGCGAAGAAGAAGGAGTTGCCCGGCTCGGCGACCCGGACCGCGGCGATCTTCACCCCGGGGGCCACGCCGACGACGCCCTTGCCGTTCTTGGCCGCGGCGACGGTGCCCGCCACGTGGGTGCCGTGCGTGTCGACGTCCCGCCAGGCGCCGGTACGGGTGTCGGGCTTGCCGTAGGCGCAGGAGACCGAGTCGGCCGCGTCGAAGTTGGGCGCCAGGTCCTGGTGCTGGTCGTCCACACCGGTGTCCAGGATGCCGACCGTGACGGATGCGGAGCCCGGGTTCACGGCCCAGGCCTGGTCGGCCTTGATCTGGCTCATGTCGGCCCGGACCGGTTCTCCGGCCGGGGTCGAGGCCTGGGCCGGATTTGCCGGGAGCGCCGGGTTGTAGGCATCGGCCGGGACGTCCGAGGTGCGTGTGGCGCCGACCTGCTGCACGCCCGCGACGCCGCGCATGGCGGCGGCGAATCCGCTGGACGCCGAGTGGGCGACGATCACGCCGATGGCGGCGTAGTCCGAGAAGACGGTGCCGCCGTTGGCCGTGATCGCGGAGCGGACCGCCGCGTTGTCACCGGGGGCCGTGATCACGAGGTAGGCACGCGTGCCGGCCACCCAGGCCGCACTCGGGGATGCCGGCACGGCGGCCGGGGCGTGGGCCTTGGCGGCCGGCGCGGTGGAGGAGGCGACGGGGAGCGTGCCCGCGAGGGCGCCCGGGGTGCCGAACGCGAGGGCGGCGCCGAGTGTGGCCGCCAGCACCAGTGTGCGTCTGGGGCGGCTGGACATGTGGGGTATCAATGCGTCCTCCGGAGACGGCCCGGCCGCGCTGATGGCAGTGGCCGGGCCGTACGAAACGAGTGGTGGATGCAAGATGTCAGGTGCATGCCCTAGTGCGGAAGTACCTTTCCGCGCAGGGACGTCACAGAGGCATGGCTGAAAAGAGACCTGCTCCAGGCGCTTCCGCCGGTGCCGAAGTGCCGGCTATTTCGCTGATTCCGCGGCTCCGGCCGCTGCCGCGAGCAGTCGGCGCAGGGCGGCGACGCCCTCCTCGGTGCGGGCCGGCCCGTCGGACGTGACCTGGTGGAAGACCAGGCCGTCCAGGGCCGCGAAGACGATCTCCGTCATCTCTTGCGGCACGTCGAAGCAGGCCAGCGCCTCGCGGACGGCGTCGCGGTAGGCGTCGTAGAGCATGTCGACGTGGCGGCGCAGTTCCGGGCGGCGGTTGGATTCGAGCTTGAGTTCGTACTGGAAGGCCTGGAGGTCCGGGTCGTCCGCGATGAAATCGGCCAGGGTCGCGGCGAAGTCCTCCAGTCTGCCGCTGGCCGGAACCAGTGAGGAGGTCTCGATGCTGCGTGTGACGCACCAGCGCAGCGCCTCTTCGAGCAGGGTGTCACGCGAACCGAAGTGGTGGGCCACCAGCCCGTGCGTGACACCGGCTTCGGCGGCGACGGCCCGGTAGGTCAGTTTCCGCAGGCCGTCACGTGCCACCACTCTGACGGCCGCGGTGAGCAGCGCGTCACGTCCCTCACCGTAGCCGGGTCTGGTGTCCGGACCTGCCGCACCGTCCCCTCCTGTCGTGGTGGCCACGCGCTCTCCCCTGTGTCCGTGCGCTCCCTTCCCGGCAATCTATCCTATTGACAAGTTATCCATATGGATAGATTCTCGCTGCAGCGCACGCCCCCTCTGCACAGGAGTCCCCATGGCCGTCCCCGAAGGACTGAGCACCACTCCGTTCGCCCCCCGGTACGCCGACCGCGTCGAGGAGTGGATCGACGTCTACGGCAACGCCGTTCCGCTCGCCATCGGCGACCCGGCGGAGGAGTACCAGGCCGTCCGCACCGCCGTCGGCGCCTCGGAGTACTCGATGCTCTACAAGTGGCATGTCGAGGGCGAGCGGGCCGTCGCCGCCGTGGACGCCGTCTTCTCACGCAGCGTCCGCGGGCTCGGGGCCGGACGCATCGCGTACGGGGTCGTGGTCGACGCGGACGGCATGATGATCGACGACGTGACCGTCGCCGTGCTCGCGCCCGACCACGTCGTCGTCACCGGCGGCAACCCCGCCACCCAACAGGCCCTTGCCGCGCACGCCCCGGCCGGCACCACGGTCACCGAGCGCCGCGACGACTTCGCCGTCCTCACCCTCCAGGGCCCGCGCAGCCGCGCCGTCCTGCAGCGCCTCACCCATGTCGACGTCTCCGACGCGGCCTTCCCCTACTACACCTTCCTCCAGGACACCCTCGTCGCGGGCATCCCGTCGCAGGTCGGCCGGCTCGGATTCACCGCCGAACTCGGCTACGAGATCCAGGTGCCGCGCGAGCGCGCGCTGGAGCTCTGGGACGCGGTCCTCGACGCGGGGGCGGACCTCGGTATCAGGGCCTTCGGCGCGCTCGCCCTGCTGACCTGCCGGACCGAGGCCGGGATGATCATGGGCGAGCTGGAGTACGACCGCACGGTCACGCCGTTCGAGTGCCGGATGGGCTGGGCGCTGGACTTCGACAAGGGACCCTTCCAGGGCCGGGACGCGCTGCTGGCCAAGAAGGCCGACGTGACCGGACGGGTCGTCAGCGTCGTCGTGGACGCCGCGCCGGAGGCCGCCGAGGGCGCCCGGCTGGAGCTGGACGGCCGGGACGTCGGCCACGTGACGATGGCGGTGTCGTCGCCCGTCCTCGACGGCGCCACCCTCGGACTGGCCCGGGTGCACCGCGACGCCGTGCGGCCCGGCACCGCGCTGACCGTCGTCGCCGCCGACGGCTCCCGGGCCGACGCCACGGTCCGGCCCACGCCCGTGTACGACCCCGAGCGCGCCCGCGTACGGGCCTGAACCAGGAGACCACAGCCATGCAGCGCTACATCCTGACCGTGAGCTGCCCCGACCAGCCGGGCATCGTGCACGCGCTCTCCGAGGGAATCACCCGGGCCGAGGGCAACATCCTGGAGAGCGCCCAGTTCTCCGATCCCGGCACCGGGACGTTCACCATTCGTGTCCTCCTGGAGACCCCCGAGGCCGACGGCGAAGGCCTGCGGGACGCACTGTCCCTGCGACTGGCCCGCTTCGACCCCGTCCTGTCCCTGCGGCCCGAGGAGCAGCGCCGGCGCGTGCTGCTGATGGTGTCGAAGTTCGACCACTGCCTCGTCGACCTGCTCTACCGCTGGGGCCTCGGCGAGCTCCCCGTCGACATCCCGCTCGTCGTCTCCAACCACCCCGATCTGGCGCCCGTCGCCGAGCGGTACGGCATCCCGTTCGTGCACCTCCCGGTCACCCGGGACAGCAAGCCGGAGGCGGAGGCCGAGCTGCTGCGGCTGGTGGCCGGGCACCGGGTCGACTTCGTCGTCCTCGCCCGCTACATGCAGGTCCTCTCCGACGACCTGTGCCGCAGGCTGTCCGGCCGGGTCGTCAACATCCACCACTCGTTCCTGCCGGGGTTCAAGGGCGCCAAGCCCTACCACCAGGCCCACGACCGCGGCGTCAAACTCATCGGCGCCACCGCCCACTTCGTCACCGCCGACCTGGACGAGGGCCCGATCATCGAGCAGGACGTCGTCCGCGTCGGGCACCGCCACACCGCGCCGGAGCTGGTCGCGATCGGCCGGGACGTGGAACGCCTCGTCCTGGCCCGCGCCGTCCGGCTGCACGCGGAGGACCGCGTGGTCCTCACCGGTTCCCGCACCGTCGTCTTCTCGTGACGCACGCACCGAGAGGCCCGTACGACATGACCACCGCGACACTGCTCGACGGCAAGGCCGCGGCAGCCGGGATCAAACGCGAACTCGCGGCCCGGGTGGAGGTGTTGAAGCGCCGGGGCATCGCCACCGGCCTGGGCACCGTGCTGGTCGGCGACGACCCCGCCAGCCGCTCCTATGTCGGCGGCAAGCACCGCGACTGCGCCCAGGTCGGCATCGCGTCGATCCGGGTGGAGCTGCCGGCCACCGCGACGCAGGCGGACGTGGAAGCCGCCGTGCGGCGGCTCAACGCCGACCCCGCCTGCACCGGGTTCATCGTCCAGCTGCCGCTGCCCGCCCCCATCGACACCCATGCCGTGCTGGAGCTCATCGATCCGGACAAGGACGCCGACGGGCTGCACCCCACCAACCTGGGCCGCCTGGTGCTGGGCATCCCCGGGGCGCTGCCCTGCACCCCGCGCGGCATCATCGACCTGCTGCGGCGCCACCGTGTGCCCATCACCGGACGGCAGTTCTGCGTCATCGGCTGCGGTATCACCGTGGGCCGCCCACTCGGTCTGATGCTGACCCGCAGCACCGAGCACGCGACCGTGACCCTGTGCCACGAGGTCACCCGGGACACCGCGGCCCATGCCCGGGTCGCCGACGTGGTCGTGGCCGCGGCCGGCGTGGCCCATCTGGTCACGCCGGACTGGATCAAGCCGGGCGCCACGGTCCTTTCCGTGGGGATCACCCGGACCGTGGAGGGCATCCTCGGGGACGTCCACCCGGGCGTCGACCGGGTCGCCGGATCCGTGGCGCCGCCGGTCGGCGGGGTGGGGCCGATGACCCGCGCCATGCTGCTGACCAACATCGTCGAGGCGGCTGAACGCGCCTCCTCATGACGCACGGCCCGCGTGGTGTGCGTAGCACTCCACGGGGTCGCCCTCATGGCCCCAGGGCCAGGGTGTCACCAGCCCGTCGACCGCGGAGAAGACGGGGGCCGCTTCCCGCGTACGGCCCGCCAGGCTCAAGGCGTAGGCGAGCAGCCCCAGGTCGGCGACCGCGGCCGCGTGGCGCAGCCGGCCGGCGGGCATCCACTGCGCCAGGGCCTGGTCGAGCAGCCGCGCGATGTGCGGCTGTGCCCAGTACTGGCTGATCCCCAGCGTCCGCGTACCACCGGCGTCCAGGTCCCGGTGGTACTGCCGTACGGCCGCGGTCAACGGCAGGCAGGCCGTCGGCGCGGCCGGCGGCATGACCGCGACGACGTCGTCGAGGAAGTCCCGCAGCGCGGCCTGGCTTCCCTGCTCCTCCGGGGAGAGATGGCCCAGGATCTGCAGATGGGCCTCCCTGTGCCAGGGATCGCGCGCGTGGACCCCCTGCCAGACGGGGGAGAGTTCGGCGGTCGGCCGCCCCAGGATCCGGGCCGCCGCCAGCGCGCCCACCCAGGGGGTCGGATCGCGCGGGCCGGCCTCGGCGGCGAGGCGGCAGGTCTCCATCGCGCCCCGCGGATCGGTGGCCAGCTCCGCCCAGGCGGACAGGGCCAGCGCATCCGGATCGCCCGGCCGGCGCTCACGCCAGGCACGGGCCAGCGCGGGCACCGTGTGCGCGAGGACGCCGATCCGGTGGGAGCGGCGGTCCCAGTCGTCTCCCGTGTCCCTCAGCAGCCGCTCCACCTGGGCGACGGCGAGATCCTGCGGACCGATGCCGCGGGCGGAGGTGACGCTTCTCAGCACCCGGCCCAGCGGGACGTCGTCCAGTTCCGGGGCGAGACGGGGTTCGTTTCGTCTTCGGCCGAAGAGTGCCATCGCCGTGTCAGCGTCCGTCCTGGGTGTCGTCGGCGCGGCCGTCGCCGGGGCGGACGGCCGTCGGTCGGGTGGGTCTGCTCGTACGGCTCACGGCCGGATCCGGGTGGTCTGCGGTCCGATGTGATTCCCAGCGGTACGAGGGTGCGGCCGGCCGGGTCCCGGGGGAGCGGGAACCGGCCGGCCGCACTGGGGGAGCGGGATCCTCAGGGCCGTGTCGTCGTTCTGCCGCGCGTCACGCGGGCGGCGACCACGCCGAGGATCAGCACCACCGGAACCGTGACCTGGAGCCAGACGGCCGTGGTCCGGTCGCCGCCGATCAGCGTGGTGAAGTTCTCGACGACGAGCCAGATGGCGGCCGCTGCGCCGAGCGCGCCCAGCACGGGGGCGATCAGTGTGTTCCATGGCCGGGTGTCGGCACGCGAGCGGCGGAAGAAGACGACCACGGACGCCGAGGTGAGGAAGTACAGGAGCATGATGCCGAGGACCGCGACGCCGCTGAACCAGGAGAAGAGGGTCAGCACCGGGTCCTTGCCGAGGATCGCGAACGGCATCACCAGAAGCACGGAGATCGCGGTCTGCGCGACGCCGGCCACCCACGGCGAGTGGCGCCGGTTGATGGCGGTCAGCCCGTGCGGCAGCAATCCCTCGCGGCCGAGCGAGAAGAGGTAGCGGTTGGCGGAGTTGTGGAAGGCCAGGATGCCCGCGAAGAGCGAGGTGGCCAGCAGGATCGGCAGCACGTCGCCGGCCCAGCCGCCGAACAGGTCGGCGATCGGCGTGAAGACGAAGGACGTGGCGTCGCCGCTCTCCAGCGCCTTGCCCGCCTCGCCCGTGGCCCGGGACGCCCCGTGCGCGGAGACCAGCATCCACGAGGTGAACGCGAAGAACCCGGTGATCACCGCGACCGCGAGGTAGGTGGCCCGGGGGACCGTCTTGCGGGGTTCGCGGGCCTCCTCGCCGTAGATGGCGGTGGCCTCGAAGCCGAACATCGACGCCACGGCGAACATCAGCGCCACCCCCGGAGCGCCCTTGAGCGCGGCGGACGGCGAGAAGCTGTCGGAGAAGCCGAGCCCTTCGGGTCCCCCGCCCTTGAGGAAGGTCACGACGGCGAAGACGATCAGGATGCTGAACTCCGCCAGCACGAAGACGGCGAGGATCTTCGCGCCCATCTCGATGCCCGAGGCGCCGAGCACCTGGACGATCACCATGGTCAGCAGGGTCCAGACCCACCACGCCACATGGACGTCGGCGTAGTGCGCGACCAGGCCGCTCACCGTGGCGCCGTACAGGCCGTACATGGCGGCCTGGACGGCGCAGTAGGCGAACAGGGCGATCCCGGCGCTGCCGGAGCCGGCCGAGCGGCCGAGGCCCTTGCCGATGTAGGTGTAGAAGGCGCCGGCGTCGACGACATGGCGGCCCATGGCGACGAAGCCGACGGAGAACAGCAGAACGATGACACCGGCCGCGAGGTAGGCGGCCGGGGCGCCGGCCCCGTTGCCGATGGCGACGGCGATGGGTACGGCGCCGGCGATGCCGGTCAGTGGTGCCTGGGCGGAAAGGACGAAGAAGAGGATGCCCAGGACACCGAGAGAGTCGGGCTTGAGCTTGCCTGCCATGGATGCATCATGAGCGGTCTGCGCGGGGACCGCTGTCTGACTGTCCACTCGAATCACCTGCCGGAACGGGGGACGGGGAGGGGAGGAGCGAGAGTTCGTTTCAGGCCAAACAAGTTGCCCCATGCTGGGCTGGAACTATCCGTTTGGCAAGGGGGTGGGCGCGGAACTTTCGGCTGAGGGTGCGAGGAGGGTGCCGTTCGAGCCCGGAGCGCCACGCCTACTCGTGCACCGTGATGGCCTGGAGGGGGCAGACTTCGGCGGCCTCGTGCAGTTCCTCGCCGTTCGCCTCGTCCACGTCGGCCGTGTACACGTCGGTCGCGTGCGAGCGCAGGGACAGGCGCCCCTGGTCGTCGAGCGCGAACAGGTCGGGGGCGGCGTAGACGCACTGGCCGTGGTCCTGGCACTTGGTGAGGTCGACTTCGACCTTCATGACGGGCTCCTGTCTCTTCGGGGCGTGCACGGGGGTCAGTGGAAGCGGATGGGGAGGTGGGTGATGGTGCGCAGGAACTCGGTGTGGGCGTAGGAGGGCTCGCCCGCCGGTTCGACGCCGGAGAAGCGCTCGACGATTGAGCTGAGGACGACGTCGGCCTCGGCGCGGGCCAGGACCTGGCCCGCGCAGCCGTGCATACCGGAGCCGAAGGCGAGGTGCCGGCTCGCGGTGACCGGACGGGTGTGGTCGAAGACGTCGGGGTCGGGGAACACCTCGGGGTCGCGGTTGGCGGAGGCGATCAGCAGGGCGAGGGCCTCTCCCGCGGGGACCGTCGTGTCGCCGATGACGGTGTCCTGTGTGGTCAGGCGCACCACCATCGACTCCGGGGTGTCGATGCGCAGGATCTCCTCGATGATGCCGGGCCGTGCCTCGGGCTCGTCCCGGTAGGCGGCGAACAGCTCGGGCTTCTGTGCCATCAGCCGGATGCCGTGGTTGATGAGGTGCTTGACGTCGAGGTGGCCGACGGCGAAGAACAGGAAGATCGTGTGGACGACCTCCTCCTCGGTCATCCGGCCCTCGTCCTGCGCGGCGATGAAGGCGTCGATCAGCCCCTCGCCCGGCCGGGCCCGTTTGTCCGCCACCAGCCCGCGGATGTGGCCGGCGAACCAGGAGAGGGCCTCGGTGGTGGCCGCGGCCTCCGCGTCGTTGCCGCCCGGGCCGAGGCTGAGGCCGATCTCGTAGGTCCTGCGCTGGACGGTGAGCATCTCGGTCGGGGCGATGCCGAAGATGCGGCAGATGGTGTCGAAGGTGCACTTCAGGGCCAGCCCGTCGGCCACGTCCAGGACGCCGTCGCCCCGCTCGACCTCGTCGAGCACGGCCGCCACGGAGGTCCGCATCGCCTCGGACCACTGCTCGACCGCCTTGGGCGTGAACCAGCGGTTGGTGATGCGACGCAGCCGGGTGTGGTCGGGGGCGTCCTTGCCGAGCATCGTGTCGTGGATCGGGGCGGCGGGCCCGAAGTCGAGCTGTTGCACGCTCAGCGTGGGGTTGCGGATCAGCCGGGCGACGTCCTCGTAGCGGGAGACGGCGTACAGGCCGAGGGGGTGCCGGTAGACCGGGTGTTCCGCTCGCAGCCGTGCGTAGTACGGGTACGGGTTCGCGCGGAAGCCGGGGTCACGGAAGGGCAGCAGGTTCTCGGTGACGGGTGCGGGTCCGGCGGTGGTGAGGGTCATGGGCGGGGCACTCCTCGTACGGGAAGCGAGGCGGAGGAAGGGGGAGGGGCGGCGCGGACGAGGTGGCCGCCGGCTCTGCAACGTGAGAATTATCCATGCGGATAGTTCCGTCAATACTTCGCGTGGGTGTAATCGACTCTTTACTCGTTCGGAAACAAACGAGTCTCGGGTCGCCCCCTTGTGGACCCGCGGGGCCCCTCATATCGTTTGGTGCCAAACAAGAAATCCGGAGGCGCCACGATGACCACTCCCCGCATGCAGCTCGTGCTGAGCGAGAACTGGACCATGACCGGCGGCCGCGCGGATCTGCCGACCCTGGTCCGCTGGGCACGCGAGGCCGAGGACGCCGGATTCGACTCCGTGATGATCAGTGAGCACATCGTGCTCGGCCCCGACGCCGGAGCCCACGGCGTGATGGGGAACCCCCGCGACTACGCCCTGCCCGGCAACCAGGACCCCCACATGCCCTGGCCCCACTCCCTCGTCCTGCTCGGCGCCGTCGCCGCGGTCACCGAGCGCGTACGCCTCGCCGCGTCGGCGGTGATCGCCCCGCTGCGGCACCCCCTGCTCCTCGCCCGCGAACTCGGCACCCTCGATCTGCTCTCCGAGGGCCGGCTGATCGTGCTGCCCAATGTCAGCTGGAGCCGTGACGAGTACACGGCGCTCGGTGTCCCGTTCTCCCGGCGCGGCAGGCTCCTCGACGAGCATCTGGACATCTGGGCGAAGCTCTGGGGCCCGTCCCCCGTGTCGCACGAGAGCGAGTACTACGGCTTCCGGGACGTCTACTTCGAGCCCAAGGCCTACCGCCCGGAAGGCCCCCGGCTGTGCTTCGGCGGCGCGGGCATGCACGACGCGATGGTCCGCAGGATCGTCCGGTACGGCCACGCCTTCAACCCGCTGGGCCGGGTGACGCCCGAGGAGATGCAGACGCTCAAGACCGCGATGGCCGCCGCGGGGCGCGACATCGCCGACCTGGAGATGGTCGGCGGCACCCGCGCCGTGTTCCCCGACGACGACTCCTGCGCCGATCTCGCACAGGCCCTCGCACCCCTCCCCGAGCAGATGGCCCAGGGCTTCACCACCTTCTGCATCAAGCCCTCGCAGTTCACCGACGACCCGAACGGGGTGGGCGCGTTCTGCCGCGAGGTGATGCGCCGCGTGGAGTCCCTGACCGGCTGACAGCCGCGAGGGGGCGGCGCTGGGGTTGATCCGGCGGCGCTCCGGGGAGGACCCGGGGTGATGGATCGGTACAGGAGACACCTGGAGTCCGTGGCCCCGCCTGCCGGCGCGACCGGTGACCCGGGGCAGTTCACTCCCGCGAGCGTGACCTGGCAGCTGCACGGCGACCCCATGATGTGGGTCGCCGGCATCCGTGCCCTCTATCTCCAGGCGCTCCATCCCCGCGCCGTGCGCGGGGTCATGGAGAACTCCGACTTCCGGCGCGACGCCTGGGGCCGGCTCATGCGCACCGCGAACTTCGTCGGCACCACGACGTACGGCACCACGGAGGCCGCCGAGCAGGCGGGCGCCCGGGTCCGCAGGATCCACCGTCTGCTCTCGGCCACCGACCCCGGTACCGGCGAGCGGTATCCGGTCGACGAACCCGGGCTGCTGCTGTGGGTGCACTGCGCCGAGATCGACTCGTATCTGCACGTCCTGCGCCGCTCCGGCTACCCCCTCACCGACGCCGCCGCCGACCGGTATGTCTCCGAACACCTGGTCAGCGCCCGTCTGGTGGGCCTCGACCCGGCGGACGTGCCCGCCGACCGGGCCGCGTTGGACGCCTACTTCGAGAAGGTGCGGCCCGAACTCGCCGCCGGGGCCGATGCCATGGCCGTGGACGACTTCCTGCGCCGCCCGCCCACGCACCCCCTGCTCGTCCCGGCGCGCGCCCTGCTGTGGCGGCGCGTGGCGCGGCTCGCGTACGCCTCGCTGCCGCCGTACGCCCACGAGCTGTACGGCAGACCGGCGCCGCGCCCCGCCACCGTCACCCGGGAACTGCGCGCCATGGGCAGCTTGCTGCGCTGCATCCCCGCCCATGTGCGCTGGCAGCTCCCGCCGAAGCACATCCTGCGCGCCATGGCGCGCCTGGGCCCGCGGGCCCGCCCCGCCTCGCACAAGGTCCCGCTGTAAAGGTCCCGCTGTAAAGGTTCCGCTGTAGACGGACAGGCGGGGCGGGCCTGGCTCCCTCGCGGCTCAGTCCCAGCCCAGCTCCGTGTACGGCCGCCCGGCCCGGATGCCGTCGATCGCCGCCCGCGCGTAGCCGACCATCGGCTCCGGCAGCGCGTCCAGCGGCCACCAGTCCCAGCTCAGGCATTTGTCCGGTTCCAGGAGCCGCGGTTCGCCGGCCCAGCGGCGGGCGCGGAACACGAGCTGGATGCGGGGCCGCCGCCGGAAACCGTTGTCGACGTGGACGGTGTGCACCAGCTCCACGTCCGCCGGATCGATCTCCAGGCCCGCCTCCTCCCTGGCCTCCCGCACCAGACAGGTCACGGCCGACTCCTGTTCGCAGTGCCCGGCCAGGAAGTGGTGGGTCCGGGGCGCGAAGGCGGCGTCCGGATGGCGCAGCCCGAGCAGGACCTCGCCGTCCCGCTCCAGGTAGAGGTGGACGCCCAGGACGTGCGGGGCCTCCCACCGCACCGGCACGCTCCCGTCGCCCCGGTGCAGGGCGAGCACCTCGGCCGCCCAGGGCGCCACGACGAGATGCCGTACGGTCGCCGCGTCGAAGAAGGCGAACATGATGCCCTCGCCGACCGGGATCCGTGACGGATCGCCGTCCCAGCGCCCCAGGAAGACCGTGGTGTCGTGGGTGACGGTGAACCGGGTCATCCCCTCGACCACCAGTCCGGTCTCCTCCAGCAGCTCCCGCGCGACCGCCTCCTCCGGCGTCTCGTCCCCCTCCCGCGCCCCGCCCGGCAGCGACCAGGTGCCCGGATCCCAGATCGCCTTGTACGCGTCCCGCAGATGCAGCAGGTACTGCCCCCGCTCGTTGACCAGGAGCGCGGCCGTCTGGCTCGGCTCGGTGTCCATGGGATCCCCCTCGTATCCAAGCTGGCGTAGATCGTGTTACGAAGAACCATGCCTGCTCACGAGGGACACCACACCTACGACGCCGTAGTCGTCGGCGGCGGACACAACGGCCTGGTCGCCGCCGCCTACCTGGCCCGGGCCGGACGGTCCGTGCTGGTGCTGGAACGGCTCGGCGACACCGGCGGCGCCGCCGTCTCCACCCGCCCCTTCACCGGTGTCGACGCCCGCCTCTCGCGCTACTCCTACCTGGTCAGCCTGCTCCCGCGGAAGATCGTGGACGACCTCGGCCTGCGCTTCCGCGTCCAGGGGCGCACGATCTCCTCGTACACCCCCGTCGAGCGCGGCGGACGCCCCACGGGACTCCTCGTGGGCGGGGGAGAGGACCGCACCCGCGAGGCCTTCGCCCGGCTCACGGGCGGCGAGCGCGAGTACGCGTCCTGGCAGCGCTTCTACGGCATGACCGGGCGGGTCGCCCAGCGGGTCTTCCCCACGCTCACCGAACCCCTGCCCACCCGGGACGAGCTGCGCCGCCGCATCGACGACGAGGACGCCTGGCGGGCCCTGTTCGAGGAGCCGATCGGGGCCGCCGTGGAGGCGGACTTCAGCGACGACCTGGTGCGCGGTGTGGTCCTCACCGACGCCCTCATCGGCACCTTCGCCGACGCCCACGACCCCTCCCTCAAGCAGAACCGCTGCTTCCTCTACCACGTCATCGGCGGCGGCACCGGCGCCTGGGACGTGCCCGTCGGCGGGATGGGCGCCCTCACCGACGCCCTCGCCGCCGCGGCGCGCGACGCCGGAGCCGTCCTCGCCACCGGCCACGAGGCGGTCCGTATCGCCACCGACGGCCGCAGCGCCGAGGTCACCTGGCGCACCGCCGACGGCGAGGGCGTCACCACCGCCCGGCACGTCCTGGTGGGCGCCTCCCCGCAGGCCCTCGCCGCCCTTACCGGCGACACGCCGCCCGCCCCCGCCGAGGGCGCCCAGCTCAAGGTGAACATGCTGCTCAAGAGGCTGCCCCGGCTGCGGGACGGCTCGGTCGACCCGCGCGAGGCGTTCGCCGGCACCTTCCACATCGCCGAGGGCTACGAGCAGCTCGCCACCGCCCACGCCCAGGCCGCCGCCGGTGAGCTGCCGACCGCCCCGCCGTCCGAGATCTACTGCCACTCCCTGACCGACCCGTCGATCCTGGGCCCCGACCTGGTCGCACAGGGCTACCAGACCCTGACCCTGTTCGGGCTCCACACCCCGGCCCGGCTCTTCGAACGGGACAACGACGCCGTACGCGAGGAACTCCTCGAGGCCACCCTCGCCCAGCTCGACGCCCACCTCGCCGAACCCCTGGCCGACTGCCTCGCCCCGGACGCCGACGGGCGCCCCTGCATCGAGGCGAAGACCCCGCTCGACCTGGAACGCGACCTCGGGCTCCCCGGCGGCAACATCTTCCACCGCGACCTGTCCTGGCCCTACGCGGACGAGGGAACCGGCCGCTGGGGCGTGGAGACCCCGCACGCCAACGTCCTGCTCTGCGGGGCGGGCGCGGTCCGCGGGGGAGGGGTGAGCGGGGTGCCGGGGCACAACGCGGCGATGGCGGTCCTGGAGGCCGACCGGTAAGGCCCGCCGCCAGCAAATCTGACGGTCTATCAGAAAACCTCTTCCGTCGTCCGGTCCGCTGCGGCATCCTGCGCCCATGCAGACGGAGCTGAGCAATCACCTGGGAGTCGAGCACGCCGTCTTCGGCTTCACGCCGTTCCCCGCCGTCGCCGCGGCCATCAGCCGCGCGGGCGGCTTCGGCGTGCTCGGCGCGGTCCGCTACACCGCCCCCGACGACCTCAAACGCGACCTCGACTGGATCGAGGCGCACGTCGACGGACGGCCGTACGGGCTCGACGTCGTCATGCCCGCCAAGAAGGTCGAAGGCGTCACCGAGGCCGACGTCGAGGCGATGATCCCCGAGAGCCACCGGCAGTTCGTGCGCGACACCCTCGCCAAGTACGGCGTCCCGGAGCTGGCCGAGGGCGAGGCCTCCGGCTGGCGGATCACCGGCTGGATGGAGCAGGTCGCCCGCAGCCAGCTCGACGTCGCCTTCGACTATCCGATCCGGCTGCTCGCCAACGCCCTCGGCTCCCCGCCCGCCGACGTCGTCGCCCGCGCCCACGAGCGCGGTGTGCTGGTCGCCGCGCTCGCCGGGAGCGCCCGGCACGCCCGCAAGCACCAGGAGGCGGGCATCGACATCGTCGTCGCCCAGGGGTACGAGGCCGGCGGGCACACCGGGGACATCGCCTCGATGATCCTCACCCCGGAGGTCGTGGACGCCGTCGACCCGCTGCCCGTCCTCGCCGCCGGCGGCATCGGCAGCGGACGGCAGATCGCCGCCGCCCTCGCGCTCGGCGCCCAGGGCGTCTGGCTCGGCTCCCTCTGGCTGACCACCGCCGAGGCCGACCTGCACTCGCCCGCCCTCACCCGCAAGCTCCTCGCGGCCGGGTCCGGCGACACCGTCCGCTCCCGCGCCCTCACCGGCAAACCCGCACGCCAGCTCCGCACCGAGTGGACCGACGCCTGGGACGACCCGCACGGCCCCGGCACCCTCCCCATGCCCCTCCAGGGCCTGCTCGTCGCCGAGGCGGTCTCCCGCATCCAGAAGTACGAGGTCGACCCGCTGCTCGGCACCCCCGTCGGGCAGATCGTCGGCCGGATGAACGAGGTCCGCCCGGTCCAGGCGGTCTTCGACGACCTCACCCGGGGCTTCGAGCAGGCCGTGGACCGCGTCAACCGCATCGCCGGAAGGAGCGGACAGTGACCGCTGCGAGCACACCCCCCGCGGGCTTCTGGGCCCAGGCGGCCGCCGACCCCGACCGCACGGCCCTGATCGCGCCGGACGGCGAGGAGTGGACCGCCGGACGACTGCACGCCGCCGCGAACCGGCTGGTGCACGGACTGCGCGCGGCCGGGATGGAGCGTGGCGACGCCTTCGCCGTCGTCCTGCCCAACTCCGCCGAGTTCTTCACCGCCTACCTCGCCGCCACGCAGGCCGGCTTCTACCTCGTCCCCGTCAACCACCACCTCGTCGGCCCCGAGATCGCGTGGATCGTCGCCGACTCCGGCGCCAAGGTCCTCATCGCCCACGAGCGCTTCGCCGAGCAGTCCCGCCGGGCCGCCGACGAGGCCGGCCTGCCCGCCGATCACCGCTACGGCGTCGGAGCGGCCGAGGGCTTCCGGCCGTACGCCGAACTCCTCGACGGACAACCGGAGTCGGCCCCCACCGGCCGCACCCTCGGCTGGGTCATGAACTACACCTCCGGTACGACGGGCCGCCCGCGCGGCATCCGGCGCCCGCTGCCCGGGAAGCTCCCCGAGGAGGCGTATCTCGGCGGCTTCCTCGGCTTCTTCGGCGTCCGCCCCTTCGACGACAACGTGCACCTGGTCTGCTCGCCGCTCTACCACACGGCGGTCCTGCAGTTCGCGGGCTCCTCGCTGCACATCGGCCACCGCCTGGTCCTCATGGACAAGTGGACCCCCGAGGAGATGCTGCGCCTCATCGACGCCCACCACTGCACCCACACCCACATGGTCCCCACCCAGTTCCACCGGCTGCTCGCCCTCCCCGAGGCCACCCGGCAGGCGTACGACGTCTCGTCCATGCGGCACGCCATCCACGGGGCCGCGCCCTGCCCGGACCACGTCAAGCGGGCGATGATCGACTGGTGGGGCGAGTGCGTGGAGGAGTACTACGCGGCCAGCGAGGGCGGCGGCGCCTTCGCCACCGCCGAGGACTGGCTGAAGAAGCCCGGCACGGTCGGCAAGGCCTGGCCCATCAGCGAACTGGCGATCTTCGACGACGACGGCAACCGGCTGCCGCCCGGTGAACTCGGCACGGTCTACATGAAGATGAGCACCGGGGGCTTCGCCTACCACAAGGACGAGGCCAAGACCCGGAAGAACCGCATCGGCGACTTCTTCACCGTCGGCGACCTGGGCGTCCTCGACGAGGAGGGCTATCTCTTCCTCCGGGACCGCAAGATCGACCTGATCATCTCCGGCGGCGTCAACATCTACCCCGCCGAGATCGAGTCCGCGCTCCTCGCCCACCCGGCCGTCGCCGACGCCGCCGCCTTCGGCATCCCGCACGACGACTGGGGCGAGGAGGTCAAGGCGGTCGTCGAACCGGCTCCCGGCCAGGAACCCGGACCCGACCTCGCCGCCGCCCTCCTCGCCCACTGCGCCGACCGCCTCGCCGGCTACAAGCGCCCCAAGTCCGTCGACTTCGTCACCGAGATGCCCCGCGACCCGAACGGCAAGCTCTACAAGCGCCGTCTGAGGGAGCCGTACTGGGAGGGCCGCACCCGGCCGGTGTGATACTGAGACCCTGTCAGGCGCGACGGGGGAGTGGGCCGTGCGACTTCCGCAGGGGGCGGGCGAGTTCGGGCCGGCCGTCGTCGTGCTCGCCGCCATGACGGCCGTACGGCTCGGTCCGCGCCCGGAGGACGAGGGGCCCCTGTGGGCCGCCCTGGCGCTCGGTGTCGTCATCGCGGGCAGCCTGGCGGTGCGCCGCAGGCTGCCGCTGACGGCGTACACGGTCGGTACGGCGGGGCTCGCCGTGGAAGCCCTGACGGTGGGGCCCGGCCCGCTGACACCGGTGGCGAACCTCATCGGCGTGTACTACGTCGGCCTGTGCGCCACCCCGGCCAGGGCCCGGCTCGGCGCCCTGCTCGTCCTGCCCGGGGTGCTGACCTACTTCGCGCCGGAGGACCGACCCGCCTCGGTACCGGTCGCCGTCGTCTTCGTGTGGCTGCTGGTGTGGGCGGCCGGGTACGGCACCGCGCGCCGGGGCCGGGAGGCGGAGATCCGCAGGGCGGACCGGCGGCGGGAGGACGTGCTCGCCGAGCGGGTGCGGATCGCGCGCGAACTGCACGACGTCGTCGGGCACTCCGTGAACGCCATGCTGGTGCAGGCGGGCGCCGCCCGGGTGGTGCTCGACACCCGGCCCGACCGCACCCGTGAGCTGCTGGCCGGCGTCGAGCGCACCGGCCGGGACGCCCTCACCGAACTCGACCGGCTGCTCGGCGTCCTGCGCGCCGAGGAGGAGCCCGACGACCGGGACGACCCCCTCGGCCTCGGACGGCTGGTGCGGCCGCTCGCCGACGCGGGCATGGAGGTCCGGCTGGACATCGCGCCCGAGGCCCGTGAACTGCCCCCGCAGCTGCGGACGTCGGTCCACCGGATCGTCCAGGAGGCCCTCACCAACGCGCTCCGGCACGGCCGCGCCCGCACCGCCGAGGTCACCGTCGGCCGCCGGGACGACACCCTGCTCGTACGGATCGCGGACGGGGGCGAAGGTCCCGCCCCGCACTACCGTCCCGGTCGCGGCCTGCGCGGCATCGGCGAGCGCGCCGCCGCCCTCGGCGGCCGGGTCGAGCACGGGCCGGGCGACGACGGCGGGTTCACCCTGAGCGTCGGGGTGCCGCTGCCGTGAACCCGGCCCTGCGGGTGCTGCTCGCCGACGACGACCCCCTGCTGCGCACCGGTGTCGCCGTCGTGCTCGAAGCCGCCGGCATCGAGGTCGTCGGCGAGGCGGGCGACGGCGTCCGGGCGGTGGAGCTGTGCCGTGAACTGGCGCCGGACCTCGTCCTGATGGACGTCCGCATGCCCGGCCACGACGGCATCGAGGCCACCGGCCGGATCGTCGCCGCCGGCCTCGCCACCCGGGTCCTCGTCCTGACCACCTTCCCCGACGACGACTACGTGTGGCGGGCCCTGCGCGCCGGAGCGCACGGCTTCCTCCTCAAACGTGCCGCACCGGAACGGCTGGTCGACGCCGTCCGCACGGTCGCCGCCGGACACACCCTGCTCGACCCGCTGGTCACCCGGCCCCTGGTGGACCGTCTCGTCACCCCGCGCGGCACACCGGACGACACCCGGCTGAGGCACCTCACCTCCCGCGAGACCGAGATCCTGCGCCTGATCGCCGAAGGGCTGTCCAACGCCGAACTCGCCGACCGGCTCGGGATCGCCGAGTCGACCGTGAAGACCCACGTCAAACGCATCCTGCACAAGATCGGCGCCCGGGACCGCGCCGGCGCCGTGGCCGTCGCCTACCGTTCCGGGCTCGTGTGAGGGCGTACCCCCGTGGGGGTACCCCGGCGGGGGGACGACCCCCGCCCGGCACCGCCCTACCGTCGGCGCACAGGCGGCGAGACGGCGGGGGTGCGTATGAAGGTGCTGGGTGTGTGCGCGAACGCGGTGTGGCGTGCCGTACGCCCCGTCGACCGCTACCAGCGGCTGCTGTGGTGGTGCGGAACCGCCCTGACGGCCTCCGGGGTCTTCCACGGCGTGGTGGCCCTCATCGACTCCGCGCCCTGGTGGGGACCCGTGTCCTGGCGTAAACCGGTCGTGTTCGGGGTGTCCTTCGGGCTGCTGGTGTGGGCCGTGGTCTGGATCCTGCGGCAGCTGGCCGACCGCTGGTGGACCCGGGCCGCGGCCGGACTCGTCGTGTTCGGTTCCGTGGTCGAGGCCCTGCTGATCACCGCCCAGCGCTGGCGCGGCACGGCCTCCCACTTCAACCGGGCCACCGACACGGACGCCGCGGTCTGGGGCCTGATCGGCAACGTCGTCCTGCTGCTGGTCCTCGGTGTCGTGGTCCTGCTCGTGGCCGCGCTCATCCGGTTCGAGGGCGGCGCCGCCCCGCGGATCGCGGTGCTCGTCGGGCTCACCGCCGTGCTGGCGGCCGGGGGGATCGGGCAGAGGATGGCCGCCATCGGCGAGCAGACCTTCGACGACACGGGGCACGTCCCCTACGAGATCCTCTTCGGCGCGGCGGGCAGCGCCAAACTGGCCCACGCCGTCGGCCTGCACGGGCTCCAACTCCTCGCGGTGCTCGCCATCCTGTGCGAGGCCGGCCGGCTCGGCGCGCGTGCGGCGGCCGCCGTGACGGGCCTGGCGGCCCTCGGCTACAGCGCCTTCTTCGCGGCGATCACCGTCACCGCCTACGACGGACGCGCACCCCTGCACCCCTCCGCCGCCATGGCGGTCCTGCTCGCCGCCGGACTCCTGACCACGGCGGTGGCCGCACTCGTCGCCTTCACCCAGGCCTCCCCGCGGCGCGGGGCCCGGTCCCCCTTCCCCACGGTGGGAACGGGGCACGACACCGGCCGGGCGGGCCCGACTTGACCTGCCCCGGTGGCGCGCAGAGGATCATGTGCCATGACGTCCGGACACGGCAGCACGGTCGACGGGGTGCTGCGGCGCAGCGCCCACCGCACCCCGGCACGCGTCGCGGTGGAGTACCGCGACCGGACCTGGACCTACCAGGAGCTCGACGACGCGGTCTCGCGCGCGGCGGCCGTCCTGCTCGGCGAAGGGCTCGAACGGGGCGACCGGGTCGCTGCCTACGGCCACAACTCCGACGCCTACCTCATCGCCTTCCTCGCCTGCGCCCGCGCCGGCCTGGTGCACGTGCCCGTGAACCAGAACCTGACCGGGGACGACCTCGCGTACCTCGTCGAGCAGTCGGGCAGCGCCCTGGTCCTGGCCGACCCCGACCTGCGGGACCGGCTCCCGGCGGGCGTACGGACGCTGCCCCTGCGGGACGCCGACGGCTCCCTGCTCGCCCGGCTGGCGGACACCGCGCCGTACGACGGGCCCGAGCCGCGCACCGAGGACCTGGTCCAGCTGCTGTACACCTCCGGCACGACCGCCCTGCCCAAGGGCGCGATGATGACGCACCGGGCGCTGGTGCACGAGTACCTCAGCGCGATCACCGCCCTCGACCTCAGCGCCGGCGACCGCCCCGGACACTCCCTGCCGCTGTACCACTCCGCGCAGATGCATGTGTTCCTGATGCCGTACCTCGCGGTCGGCGCCACGAACCTCGTCCTCGACGCACCCGACGGCGACCTTCTCCTGGACCTGATCGAGGCGGACCGCGTCGACAGCCTCTTCGCACCGCCCACCGTCTGGATCGGTCTCGCGGGCCGCCCCGACTTCGCCACCCGTGACCTGAGCGGGCTGCGCAAGGCCTACTACGGGGCGTCGATCATGCCGGTGCCCGTCCTGGAACGGCTGCGCGAACGCCTGCCGAAGCTCGGCTTCTACAACTGCTTCGGGCAGAGCGAGATCGGCCCGCTCGCCACCGTCCTCGCCCCGGACGAGCACAAGGGCCGTATGGACTCCTGCGGGCGCACGGTCCTGTTCGTGGACGCCCGGGTCGTGGACGAGAACGGCGACGAGGTCCCCGACGGCACGCCCGGCGAGATCGTCTACCGCTCCCCGCAGCTGTGCGAGGGCTACTGGGAGAAGCCCGAGGAGACCGCCGAGGCCTTCCGGGACGGCTGGTTCCACTCCGGGGACCTCGCGGTGCGGGACGCCCACGGCTACTTCACGATCGTCGACCGGGTGAAGGACGTCATCAACTCCGGTGGCGTCCTGGTCGCCTCCCGTCAGGTCGAGGACGCCCTGTACACCCATGACGCGGTCGCCGAGGTCGCGGTGATCGGCCTGCCCCACGAGAAGTGGATCGAGGCGGTCACCGCGGTGGTCGTCCCGCGCGGCGAGGTCACGGAGGACGAACTCCTCGCGCACGCCCGGGAGAAGCTCGCCTCCTTCAAGGCCCCGAAGCGGGTGCTGTTCGTGGACGAGCTGCCGAGCAACGCCAGCGGGAAGATCCTCAAGCGGGAGCTGCGGGACCGGTTCACGGGCTGACCCTGCTTGGACTACCGGGCCACTCGGGCTACTCGGGCCGGTCCTTCGGGCGCTCGTCCACGATCCGCCGGATCTTCCCCACCGACCGTTCCAGCGACTCCGGTTCGACGATCTCCACGGCCACCGACACCCCGATGCCGTCCTTCACGGCCGCGGCGATGGCCCGCGCGGCGCTGTCGCGGTCCGCGGGGCCGGTGCCCGGGCGGGCCTCCGCGCGCACCGTCAGCGCGTCGAGGCGGCCCTCGCGGGTCAGCCGCAGCTGGAAGTGGGGCGCGACCCCCGGGGTGCGCAGCACGATCTCCTCGATCTGCGTCGGGAACAGGTTCACCCCGCGCAGGATGACCATGTCGTCGCTGCGGCCGGTCACCTTCTCCATCCGCCGGAACACCCGGGCCGTGCCCGGCAGCAGCCGGGTCAGGTCCCGGGTCCGGTAGCGGATCACCGGCATGGCCTCCTTGGTGAGGGAGGTGAACACCAGCTCGCCCTCCTCGCCCTCCGGCAGGACCTCACCCGTGATCGGGTCGACGACCTCCGGGAAGAAGTGGTCCTCCCAGATGTGCAGCCCGTCCTTGGTCTCCACGCACTCCTGCGCCACCCCCGGGCCGATCACCTCCGACAGCCCGTATATGTCGACCGCGTCGATCGCGAAGCGCTCCTCGATCTCCCGCCGCATCCCCTCCGTCCACGGCTCGGCGCCGAAGATCCCCACCCGCAGCGAGGTGGACCGCGGGTCGACGCCCTGCCGCTCGAACTCGTCCAGCAGGGTCAGCATGTAGGACGGGGTGACCATGATGATCCCGGGCTCCAGGTCCTGGATCAGCCGGACCTGACGGGAGGTCATCCCGCCGGACGCGGGGATCACCGTACAGCCGAGGCGTTCGGCGCCGTAGTGCGCGCCGAGTCCGCCGGTGAACAGGCCGTAGCCGTAGGCCACATGCACCGTGTCGCCCGGACGGCCGCCCGCGGCGCGGATCGAACGGGCCACCATGTCCGACCAGAGGGACAGATCGCCGTCCGTGTACCCGACCACCGTGGGACGGCCCGTGGTGCCGCTGGAGGCGTGGATCCGGCGGACGCGCTCGCGCGGGACGGCGAACATCCCGTACGGGTACTGGGCCCGCAGGTCCGCCTTCACGGTGAACGGGAAACGGGCCAGATCGGCGAGGCCCCGGCAGTCGTCGGGGTGGACGCCCGCCTTGTCGAAGGACTCCCGGTAGAAGGGCACCCGCGCGTAGGCGTGCCGCAGGGTGGCCCGCAGTCGCTCCAGCTGCACCGCCCGCAGGCCGGCCGCGTCGAGTCGCTCGCCCTCGTCCAGCAGGTCCCTCGTGTCCGCCATGGGAGCCTCCTTCGCCAAACCGCCTCAACCCTACCAATCCGGGCGACCGATCATTCGGTCGATCCGCTGTGGATCAGTAATCCAGGTCGAGGCGTGTCGGGCAAGGGGGCGGCCGGGGATTTCCGTCGCGTACGACGGGTTCACCGGGCCGGTGCGCTCAGGGGCTCTCCGCCGCCGCGACCTCGCGGGCCCAGCGGTAGTCCGCCTTCCCGCTCGGGGAGCGCCGGATGGTGTCGGCGATCACCAGCCGGCGGGGGATCTTGTAGCCGGCGAGGCGGGTCCGGCAATGGGTCTGGATCTCCTCCAGGGAGGGGCGCGGCGCCCCGGTGCGCACCTGCACCACCGCCGCCACATGATGGCCCCAGGTCGCGTCGGGTACCCCGGCCACCAGGGCGTCGTACACGTCCGGATGGGACTTCAGCGCCTGCTCGACCTCCTCGGGGTACACCTTCTCGCCGCCGGTGTTGATGCACTGGGAGCCGCGGCCCAGGACGACGACCACGCCGTTCTCGTCGACGGTGGCCATGTCGCCCAGCAGCACCCAGCGTTCGCCGTCCTTCTCGAAGAACGTCTCGGCGGTCTTCGCCGGGTCGTTGTAGTAGCCGAGCGGGACATGGCCCTGCTGGGCGACCCGGCCGACCTCGCCCGGGGCGATCGGTCCGTGCGTCACCGGATCGACCACCCGGGTACGGGAGTTGACCCGGATGCGGAAGCCGCGCTCGGGGCCGGAGTCGTCGGTCGCCGTGCCGTTGAAACCGGACTCGGAGGACCCGAAGTTGTTCAGCAGCATCGCGTGCGGCAGCAGCGCCCGGAACTGGGCGCGGACCGTGTCCGACATGATCGCCCCGGAGGAGGACACGCTGAACACCGAGGAGCAGTCGGTGCCCTTCATCGGCCCCTCCAGCGCGTCGATCAGCGGCCGCAGCATCGCGTCCCCGACCAGGGCGACGGCGTTCACCCGCTCCTTGGCGATCGTCCGCAGCACCTCCTCGGGCACGAACTTGCGGTGCAGGACCACCCGTTGGCCGAAGTTGAAGCCGATGAAGGCGGTGAGGGTGGAGGTGCCGTGCATCAGCGGGGGAGTGGGGAAGAAGGTGATCCCCGAGCCACCCGCCGCGACCCGCTCGGCGAGCTCCTCCGGCTTCTTCACCGGCTCCCCGGTCGGCGCCCCGCCGCCCAGCCCCGAGAAGAACAGGTCCTCCTGACGCCACATCACACCCTTGGGCATGCCCGTGGTGCCACCGGTGTAGATGATGAACTGGTCGTCGCCCGAGCGGTCCGGGAAGCCGCGCTCCGGTGACCCGGCCGCCTCGGCGTCCGCGAAGGCGGTGACCCCCTCGCCCGCCGGGCCGACGCGGACCAGGTGCCGCAGCGCCGGGGCCTGCGGCAGCGCGGCCGCCACCCGCTCCGTGAACTCCGCGTCGAAGACCAGGCCGACCAGATCGGCGTCCCGGTAGAGGTAGACCAACTCGTCCTCGACATAGCGGTAGTTGACGTTCACCGGCACGATCCGTGCCTTCAGGCAGCCCAGCACCGTCTGGAGGTACTCGACCCCGTTGTACAGATGCAGGCCGACGTGTTCCCCCGGGCGGATCCCGCTGTCCAGGAGATGGTGGCCGATCCGGTTGGCCGCCGCGTCCAGCTCCGCGTACGTCAGCCGGCGCTCGGCGCCGGTGCCCGGATGGTCGACGTACACGAGCGCCTCGCGGTCCGCCGCCACGTCGACGACCGACTCGAACAGGTCGGCAAGGTTGTACTCCACCGCTCCTCCTGACCCTGGGCGCCCCGGCTCCTGCAACGGTTCGCCGGTCATCAGAGCAAAGGGCGCGACAACAGGGAAGGGTCCTCACCAAGAAATCTGACTGAGTGTCAGAAAACTCTTGAAGTGCCTTCACGCCTCCTGCAACCTGTTCTCGTTCTTTCCGAGGGGAGATGTGCGATGGGCGGAACCGAACACCTCACCGTGCGGCGCGAGGGCGCCACACTCGTGCTCACGCTCAACCGGCCGGAGGCCAAGAACGCGCTCTCGATCGGCATGCTCGTCGGTCTGTACGACGGCTGGCTCGAGGCCGACGAGGACGACGCGGTCCGCTCGGTCGTCCTCACCGGGGCGGGCGGCAGCTTCTGCGCCGGCATGGACCTCAAGGCCCTGGCCGGGAAGGGCATGGAGGGGGAACAGCACCGCGACCGGCTCAAGGCCGACCCCGATCTGCACTGGAAGGCCATGCTGCGCCACCACCGGCCGCGCAAACCGGTGATCGCCGCCGTCGAGGGGTACTGCGTGGCGGGCGGCACCGAGATGCTCCAGGGCACCGACATCCGCGTCGCCGGCGAGTCCGCCACCTTCGGCCTCTTCGAGGTCAGACGCGGCCTGTTCCCGATCGGCGGCTCCACGGTCCGCCTGCAACGGCAGATCCCGCGCACCCACGCCCTGGAGATGCTGCTCACGGGCCGGCCCTACACCGCCCGGGAGGCGGCGGACGTCGGCCTCATCGGCCATGTCGTCCCGGACGGCGGCGCCCTCGACAAGGCCCTGGAGATCGCCGAACGCGTCAACGCCTGCGGGCCGCTGGCCGTGGAGGCGGTGAAGGCGTCGGTGTACGAGTCCGCCGAGATGACGGAGACCGACGGGCTCGCCGCCGAACTCAAGCGTGGCTGGCCGGTGTTCGACACCGCCGACGCCAAGGAAGGCGCCCGCGCCTTCGCGGAGAAGCGACCGCCCGTCTACAAGCGCGTCTGAGGAGCCCCCCCATGCCCGAAGTCCTCAAAGCCCCCCTCGTCGTCGAGTTCCCCTTCACCCGCTCCCTCGGGCCCGTGCAGAGCGCCTTCCTGACCGGGCTGCGCGAGCAGGTCGTCCTCGGGGTCGCCACCACCGACGGGCGCACCCTCGTGCCCCCCGTCGAATACGACCCCGTCACCGCCGAGGAACTCCGGGACCTCGTCGAGGTCGCGCCCACCGGTACGGTCACCACCTGGGCCTGGAACCACGAGCCGCGCCGCGGACAGCCCCTCGCCACCCCCTTCGCCTGGGTCCTCGTCAGACTCGACGGCGCCGACACCGCCCTGCTGCACGCCCTCGACGCCCCCGGCCCCGACGCCGTCCGCACCGGCATGCGGGTACGGATCCGCTGGGCCGGGGAACGCACCGGCGCCATCACCGACATCGCCTGCTTCGAGCCGTACGACGGAGAGCCCGTCCCCCCGGGCGACAGCGACGGCACGTTCGAGGACCAGGTCGCCGGGATCGTCGCCCACGCCCGGCTCGACTACACCTACTCGCCCGGCCGGGCCCAGTCCGCCTACATCGCCGCCCTCTCCGGCCGGCGGACCGTCGGCGAGCGCTGCCCCTCCTGCCGCAAGGTCTACGTCCCGCCGCGCGGCGCCTGCCCCACCTGCGGCGTCGCCACCGCCGAACAGGTCGAGGTCGGCCCGGCCGGGACCGTCACCACCTTCTGCATCGTCAACATCAAGGCGAAGAACCTCGACATCGAGGTCCCCTACGTCTACGCCCACATCGCCCTCGACGGAGCCGACCTCGCGCTGCACGGACGCATCGGCGGCATCCCGTACGACCAGGTGCGGATGGGCCTCAGGGTCGAACCGGTGTGGACGGACGGCGGCCGCTACCCGGACCACTACCGGCCCACCGGCGAGCCCGACGCGGACTACGAGACGTACAAGGAGCTGCTGTGACCCGGGACATCGCCGTCGTCGCCTTCGGGCAGAGCGACACCCTGCGCAGCACCGCCGAGCACTCCGAGGTGGAGATGCTCATGCCGGTCCTGCACGACGTGCTGGAGCGGACCGGACTGAAGACCGCCGACATCGGCTTCACCTGCTCCGGCTCCAGCGACTACCTCGCCGGCCGCGCCTTCTCCTTCACCCTCGCCCTCGACGGCGTCGGCGCCTGGCCGCCGATCTCCGAGTCCCATGTGGAGATGGACGGCGCCTGGGCACTGTACGAGGCGTGGACGAAGCTGCTGACCGGCGACGCCGACACCGCGCTGGTGTACTCCTACGGCAAGTCCTCGCCCGGGTCGGTGCGCGACGTGCTCACCCGGCAGCTCGACCCGTACTACCTCGCGCCCCTGTGGCCCGACTCCGTCGCCCTCGCCGCCCTCCAGGCGCAGGCGCTGATCGACGCGGGCGACACCGACGAGCCCGCCCTCGCGGGCATCGCCGCCCGCAGCCGCGCCACCGGCAACCCGCACGCCCAGCTGCGGGGCCCGGTCCCGCACGGCGACTACCTCGTCCGGCCCCTGCGCACCGGCGACTGCCCGCCGATCGGCGACGGCGCCGCCGCCGTGATCCTCGCCGCCGGCGACCGCGCCCGCGAGCTGTGCGAACGCCCGGCCTGGATCCGCGGCATCGACCACCGCATCGAGGCCCACGCGCTCGGCGTGCGCGACCTGACCGACTCGCCCTCCACCCGGCTGGCCGCCGAGAAGGCGGGAGCCTTCGAACGGCCCGTCGACACCGCCGAACTGCACGCGCCCTTCACCTCGCAGGAGGTCGTCCTGCGCAAGGCGCTCCGGCTCGGCGACGACGTCCGCGTCAACCCGTCCGGGGGCGCCCTCGCCGCCAACCCGATCATGGCCGCCGGTCTCCTCCGCATCGGCGAGGCCGCCGCCGCCGTGCACCGGGGCGAGTCCGACCGGGCCCTCGCCCACGCCACCTCCGGCCCGTGTCTGCAACAGAACCTGGTCGCCGTACTCGAAGGGGATCCGCGATGAGCAAGGAACCCGTGGCCGTCGTCGGCATCGGCCAGACCAAGCACGTGGCCGCCCGCCGGGACGTCTCGATCGCCGGACTGGTCCGCGAGGCCGCCCGGCGCGCCCTCGACGACGCCGAGCTGACCTGGGCGGACGTCGACGCCGTCGTCATCGGCAAGGCGCCCGACTTCTTCGAGGGCGTGATGATGCCCGAGCTGTACCTCGCCGACGCGCTCGGCGCGGTCGGCAAACCCATGCTGCGGGTGCACACCGCGGGCAGCGTCGGCGGCTCGACGGCGCTGGTCGCGGCCAACCTCGTGGCCGCCCGCGTCCACGACACGGTCCTCACCCTCGCCTTCGAAAAGCAGTCCGAGTCCAACGCCATGTGGGGCCTGTCCCTGCCGATCCCCTTCCAGCAGCCCCTGCTGGCCGGGGCCGGCGGCTTCTTCGCCCCGCACGTCCGCGCCTACATGCGGCGCAGCGGCGCCCCCGACACCGTCGGCTCGCTGGTCGCGTACAAGGACCGGCGCAACGCGCTGAAGAACCCGTACGCGCATCTGCACGAGCACGACCTCACCCTGGAGAAGGTCCAGGCCTCGCCGATGCTGTGGGACCCGATCCGCTACTCCGAGACCTGCCCGTCCTCCGACGGCGCGTGCGCGATGGTCCTCACCGACCGTGCGGGCGCGGCCCGTTCGCCCCGGCCGCCCGCGTGGATGCTGGGCGGCGCGATGCGCAGCGAACCGACCCTCTTCGCGGGCAAGGACGCCGTCTCCCCGCAGGCCGGCAAGGACTGCGCGGCCGATGTCTACCGCCAGGCCGGCATCGGCGACCCGCGCCGGGACATCGACGCCGTCGAGATGTACGTGCCGTTCTCCTGGTACGAGCCCATGTGGCTGGAGAACCTCGGCTTCGCCGCCGAGGGCGAGGGCTGGAAACTCACCGAGTCCGGGGTCACCGAGCTCGACGGGGACCTGCCCGTCAACATGTCGGGCGGCGTCCTGTCCACCAACCCGATCGGCGCCTCCGGCATGATCCGCTTCGCGGAGGCCGCCCTCCAGGTCCGCGGCCAGGCCGGGGAACACCAGCTGGAGCGGGCCCGCAAGGTGCTCGGACACGCCTACGGCGGCGGTTCGCAGTTCTTCTCCATGTGGCTCGTGGGAGCGCGGCCCCCCGAGTCCTGAAAGGCACCGTCCACGTGCTCTGTCGGCACCCGGAACCGATCGCTAGGCTGACCCGCGGACGACGAACCGGGAGGAGCACGGACGTGGCCGAGAGCACCATCCAGCAGCAGCCGCTCAAGGGCTGGGACAAGCCTGAGCTGGACCTCAGCAACGCCGAGTGGCAGTCCAGCAGCCGGGGGCGGGGGGATGTCCAGATCGCCTTCGTCGAGGGATTCATCGCGATGCGCAACAGCGAGCGCCCCGAGAGTCCCTCCCTGATCTTCACCCCCGCGGAGTGGGGCGCGTTCGTCTCGGGCGCGCGGGAGGGAGAGTTCGACCTGACCTGATCAGGGGCGTTCGGTCCGTTTTTCCGGACACGCGACCCGCGTACGTCGCCGCACGGCCCCGGCTGAGCGAGGCTGGCCCCGGCGGGACGAAGGTCGTCCTCCGGAGGTGAGGACCATGAGCACCCTGCCGGTCGTCGCGGCGGTCGACGGTTCCGACGACAGCCTGCGGTCCCTCGACTGGGCCGCCGACGCCGCCCGCCGCCGGGGGGCGCCCCTGCGCGTGGCGCACGTACGGCACCACTCCGTCTGGGCGCCGCCCGGCGCGCCGGTCCCCGTGCCTCCGCCCCCGGAGGGCGACCCCGTCCTCGCCGACGCCAGGGCCCGCCTCGCGGGGGACGGCGCGTCCGGCGTGCCGGACGTGGAGTACGCCGGCCTCGACGGCGCGCCCGGCGCCCTGCTGCCCGCGCTCGGCGCCGAGGCGCAGCTGCTGGTGCTCGGCTCCCGCGGCCGCGGCGGCTTCGCCAGTCTGCTGCTCGGCTCCAACGGGCTGAGCGCGGCCCGGGACGCCGAATGCCCCGTCGTGATCGTGCCCCGGCCGGACCGCACGGTCGACCTCACCCTGCCCGTCGAACCCGGACCCCGCGTGGTGGTCGGCCTCAAGACCGACGGCCCCGACGACGCCGCCCTCGGCCTCGCCTTCACCGAGGCGGCCCTGCGCGGCGCGCGTCTGCACGTGGTCGCCGCCTACCCGTGGCCGATCCAGACCTGGGTCGCCCCCGGCGACCTGCCCGTCACGGTCTACGACCAGGACGCCATCGAGCACGAGACCCGCACCCTCGCCGACGGCTTCCTCGCCCCGCACCGCGCCCGGCACCCCGAAGTCCGGGTCGACACCGTCCCCACCCCCGGCGACGCGGCCGGACTCCTCGTCGCCGCCTCCCGCGACGCCGAACTGGTCGTGGTCGGCCGCCACCGCCGCCGCCTCCTCGCCCCCGCCCGCATGCTCGGCTCCGTCACCCAGGCGGTCCTGCTGCACGCGGCGAGCCCGATCGCGGTGGTCCCACCGGTACCGGTCGAGGAATGACCGGCTCATGGTCTGTACGTCACCTACCAATGGCCCCATGGGGGACCCGCCCCACCGGGACGTCCGGCTCGCTCTCGATCCGGCCCTCACCGTGCGCCACGACGGCGACGGGGCATCGCCGATGATCAGGCCGAGCCGTCCGGGCTCGCCGCCCCGGCCGCCGTCAGGGAATTGCGGGTCGCCGTCCGGACCCTCATCTCCCATGCCGTACGTCCCGGCGAGCCGAGCCCGGCCGACGCGCACCGGCTCCTGCCGCCCGCGGAGGCGCTGCGGCGCCTCAACGCGACGGCCGCCACCCCCACCGTTCCCGTCCTCACCTGGACCGAGGGCGCCGGACCCGTCCTGCACCGTCGGCCCACCGCGACCGCCACCGCCACCGCCCCCGACCTCACGGCCACCCGCACCCAGGCCGCCATCGCCGGCGCGAGTCGCCCGGCACGCGGAACGCCACAAGAAGATCGCGAACTGATAACCAACGGGACGCTGTCCGCCCCGAAGGGCGCGGGGAACTGCGCGATCAGCCCCAAACCACCCGCACGCGAAACCCGGCCGACACCGACGGGGCCGTACGATGGCGGCATGTCGTTCCTCCGCCGCCGCAGCGCCACCCCCGCCGGCCCCGATTTCGACGTGCTGGCCATGGACCCGGGCGACTGGCCCGGCAATCTCGGCGCCGGCCTGCTGCCCGCCCCCGACGGCAGCTGCCAGGGCGTCTTCCTGCGCTACGACCTGTTCGGCGGCCGCGGCCCCGCGATGATCATCGGAAACCTCCCCGAGGGCTCCCCGGCCCGCGAGGTCGCCGACGGCGAGGTCCCCTTCGAGGTCGCCCAGCTGCTGCTGGCCCTGGAGAACGACGAGGAGGTGACCGTCGTCGGCACCGAGGACATGCCCGTGATGCAGGGCGACAACCTGCTCATCGTGCGGCGCCTGAAGCTCTCCGAGGGCCGGATCTCCTGCGTCCAGTTCGACCGCAGCGACAACGTCCTGGTGACCATCGCCGCCTGGGACCGCCCCATCACCGACGACCTGTACGCCCTGCTGAAGCCTCTCCCGGCGGAGCTGTTCCAGCAGGGCTGAGGCGTCAGGACGCCGGGACGATCGTCACGTCCGCCGCGCGGACGAACGCCACCCGGTGGCCGTACTGGATCTCGTAGTACTTGTCCTTGCCCTCGACCACCCGATGCGTGCTGGGGTCGAAGGAGCCCGCGTAGAGGTACTCGCCCGGCACCCGGTCCCCGGCCACGTACCGTTGGCCCTTCGGCAGGGTGTACGGCAGCGCGGAGACCGGCTGCACCGGGATCCCCGCCGGATAGGCCGAGGCCTCCGGGTAGGCGCGCCCGTACACCGGAACGCTGTCCAGGCCCGCCCTCGGAGTGATCAGCACCCCGTGGGAGGGCACCGCCGCCGGCTTGGACCGCGGGTTCCTGAACCAGGCCTTGCGGCCCAGGTACCAGATGGCCGTCCAGTCGCCCCAGGTGCCCGCGACCGCGAACTGCTGACCGGTGGAGACCCGTGAGGACAGGTCGTTCACCCCGGTGGTCGGCGTGCCCAGGCCGGGGTCGGTGACCAGCGCCGCCTTCTCGTCGTGGTCGGAGTACAGCCGCACCGCGCTGGAGCCGTGCGCCGCGCACGCCTTGCCCTTGCCGCCGCAGTCCAGGTACGCGGGCCGGTTGGTGGCGTAGTCCGGCCGGATCGTCACCACCGCGCTGCCCGCGGGCGCCGTCGCCTCCAGCGGCTTGCCCAGCAGCTCGAAGTAGTGCCGCCAGTCCCAGTACGGGCCCGGGTCGGTGTGCATGCCGCCCACGTTCGCCGCGGTCGGGCCGGGCACGGTGTCATGGCCGAGGATGTGCTGCCGGTCCAGCGGAACGCCGTACCGCGCCGCCAGGAACGCCACCAGCCGCGCCGACGACCGGTACATCGCCTCCGTGTACCAGGAGTCCGGCTGGGCGAGGAAGCCCTCGTGCTCCAGCCCGATCGAGTTCGCGTTGACGTACCAGTTGCCCGCGTGCCAGGCCACGTCCTTCGTCCGGACGTGCTGGGCGATGTGCCCGTCGGTGGAGCGCAGCGAGTAGTGCCAGGACACATAGGTGGGGTCCTGGACCAGGTTGATGACCCCTTCCCAGCCGCCCTCCGTGTCATGGATGACGATGTACCGGATGGGCGAGGACGCGGGCCGGTCCGCCTCGTCGTGGTTGCCGTAGTCGCCGGCGCCGAACGCCTCGTACGGCGCCGGGATCCGCTCGCAGGACACCCCCGGCGGACACTCGGTGCCCTCGGCCGAGCCCTGGCGCAGACCGGCCCGGTCGATCTGGGTGATCCGGGGGTCCAGGGTCGGCTGCGCGGTCAGCGCGACGAGTTCGCCGCTGTCGGTGACCCGCCGCTCGCCGGTGCGCATCACCTCGTACACGTCGTTGGCGTACGCGGCGGCGGTCTCGCTGTCGTCCGCGCCCGAGAACCGGGCCACCGCGCCGTACCAGTCCGAGGGGTCCTCGCTCAGCGGCTCGCCCAGGTACTCCTGGGCGTCGGCGAGCAGCGCGGCGCCGCCCGCCACGTTGGCGGCCGGGTCCTTGCGCAGCTTCGCCGCGCTCAGCCCGGTCAGCCGCGCGGCCCGGGGGAGGGTGCGCAGCCGGGCCGGGATCTCGTCGCCCTCGGGGAGCCGCACCTGCGGATGCCGGGCAGGGCGGGCGTCGTCGCCCCGGGCGTCCTCCGTGGCCTCGCTGTGGTGCGGGGTGCCGGCCAGGGCGGTCCGGGCGTCCGTGAGGTGCATCGGGCCGTAGCCGCCGGTCACGCTGGGTGCACCGGCGTGGGAGTCCCAGCGGGACTGGAGGTAGGAGACGCCCAGCAGCACGCTCTGCGGCACGTGGTAGCGGGCGGCCGCCGTGGCGAAGGCCTGCTGGAGACCGGACGCCCCGGTCTCGGCGGCCGACGGCGCCGCGCCGAGCAGTGGCAGCAGCAGAGCCGCCGAGGCGAGGGCCCCGGCGGCTCTTCGGGCGTGGGCGGGTGGTCGGGGGTGGGTGACGGGTCCTGGCAAGGCGGCCTCCTCGGTCTGCCGATGACCCGTCAATCATGACCACATAAAGGACATTTGCCGTGGTAGCGACGCACGGATGACGACGCACGGAGGGCCGCGGTGCACCGCCGTTCCGGCGCACCGCGGCCCTCCGTCCCCTCAGCGAGTGCCGACCGCCGCGCGCACGGCCCGGCGGGCCAGCTGGCAGTCGTCGTGCAGCCGCCGCAGCAGCAGCCGCTGTTCCTCGCCGGACGGCGCGGCGCCCGGGTGGGGCGCACCCGGGGCCGCCGGGGCCGTGTCGTGCATCGAACGCTGCACGGCCGTCTCGTAGGTGCGGATCTCCCGGGTCAACACCAGCATCAGGTTCACCAGGAAGGCGTCCCGGGAGGCCGGACCCGCCGACTGGGCGATCTGGCTGATCTGACGGCGCGCCACCGGCGCGTCACCGAGGACCGACCACAGCGTCGCCAGGTCGTAGCCCGGCAGGTACCAGCCCGCGTGCTCCCAGTCCACCAGCACTGGACCGGCCGGTGAGACGAGGATGTTCGACAGGAGGGCGTCGCCGTGGCAGAACTGGCCCATGCCCTGCCGGCCCGCGGAGGCCGCGATGCCGTGCAGCAGCTTCTGCAGGTCGCCCAGGTCCCGGTCGGTGAGCAGCCCCAGCTCGTGGTAGCGGGAGATCCGGGCCGCGTAGTCCAGCGGGGCGTCGAAGGTGCCCGCCGGCGGCCGCCAGGCGTTCAGCCGGCAGATCGCGCCGAGGGCCGCCCTGATGTCAGCCCGCGGCGGAGCCTCGGCCGGGTGCCGCTGGAGGGCCGCCACCCGCCCCGGCATCCGCTCGATCACCAGGGTGCAGTTGTCCGGGTCCGCCGCGATCAGTCTCGGCACCCGCACCGGGGGGCGCTGCCGGACGAACGTGCGGTACGACGCTATTTCGTGCCGGATCCGCTCGGCCCAGACGGGCGAGTGGTCCAGTAAGCACTTCGCGACGGCCGTACTGCGCCCGGTCGTGCCGACCAGCAGCACCGTGCGTCCGCTGCGGCGCAGCACCTGCACCGGGGCGAACTCCGGGCAGATCCGGTGCACCGAGGCGAGCGCGGTGCGCAGCTGGGCGCCCTGCGGGCCGGACAGGTCGAGCCTGCCGCTGAGCGGCTGGGTGCCGAGCCCCGCGGGACGGCGGACGCCGGCCGCGCCGAGCACGGGGGCCGCCGTCCGCGCGGGGGCGAGATAGGGGCCGCCGCCGCCCGGGCGGGGGTGCAGCGACCGGGGCGGGGCGGACACGGAGGACGATGCTGCGTACATGGGCGGAACAGATCCCTTCGTGTGCCTGCGAGTCAAAGCGCTGCCCCGACCGATCACCCGGGTGCACCCTGGGGAATGTCCCTCGGCGACCGGGTCGGGGTGGCGCGTTCCTACCTGACACCCGTCGCCCAGTGGCACACCATCTGGCGGACCCTGGCGAACCCTGGCGAATAGTCGCTCGGCAACTTTCACCGGGCTACTGTCAACTCAGCCGAGAACCTGGGGGCTTACGTGAGCGGACAACCCAACACCCGCCTGGCGGACCTGTTCGGCCTGGCCGGCTGGTCCAAGGGTGAACTCGCGAGGCTGGTCAACCGGCAGGCGGCGGCCATGGGCCACCCCCAGCTGTCGACCGACACCTCCCGGGTGCGGCGGTGGATCGACACGGGAGAGATCCCGCGCGATCCGGTGCCGCGGGTGCTGGCGGCTCTGTTCACCGAGCGTCTCGGCCGTGTCGTGACCATCGAGGACCTCGGTCTGGTACGGCACGGGCGTACGGGGAAACGGCCGGGCGGCGGGAGCGCAGAACATCCCGACGGCTTGCCGTGGGCGCCCGAACGGACTGCCGCGGTCCTCACCGAATTCACGGGAATGGACCTCATGCTCAACCGACGCGGCTTGGTGGGCGCGGGTGCCGCGCTCGCCGCGGGATCAGCACTCAGCAGCGCCATGTACGAATGGCTGCACACCGACCCCACCCTCTCCGCCGACGCTCCCGTCCTCGACAACCCCCTCCTCCCGCATGCCGACCCCGCTGGGTTCGACCGCTATGAGGCCGCCCCCATCGGGACGGAGGAGATCGAGGAACTGGAGCGGTCGGTCGAGGTGTTCCGAGCCTGGGACGCGGCCCGCGGGGGCGGGCTGCAACGCAAGGCCGTCGTGGGACAGCTCAATGAAGTGGGCGGCATGCTCGCCTACCACCATCCTGCCCATCTGCAGCGGCGCCTGTGGGGCGTCGCCGCCAACCTCGCCGTCCTCGCCGGCTGGATGTCGCACGACGTCGGCCTCGAACCCACCGCCCAGAAGTACTTCGTCATCGCCGCCCATGCCGCACGGGAGGGCGGCGACCGGCCGCGGGCGGGGGAGGCGCTCTCCCGCGCGGCCCGTCAGATGGTCCATCTCGGCCGGCCCGACGAGGCCCTGGACCTGATGAAGCTGGCCCAGTCCGGCTCCGGCAGCCAGGTGCTGCCCCGGACCCGGGCGATGTTCCACACCATCGAGGCCTGGGCGCAGGCGTCGATGGGCAAGGGCCAGGCCATGCGCCGCACCCTGGGCCAGGCGGAGGACCTCTTCGTCTCCGACCGGGCCGATGTGGAACCGCCGTCCTGGATGCAGACCTTCAAGGACGAGGATCTGTACGGCATGCAGGCCCTGGCCTACCGCACCCTGGCCGAGTTCGAGCCGCAGGCGGCCGTCCACGCCCAGTACTACGCGGAGAAGGCCCTGGCGCTCCGGGTCGACGGACGGGAACGGTCGAAGATCTTCGACCATCTGTCCATGGCCTCGGCCTGTTTCATCGCCGACGATCCGGAACAGGCGGACCGCTACGCCCGGCTGGCCCTGATGTCGATGGGCTCGAACTCCTCCCGTCGCACCTGGGACCGGCTGCGCGAGATGTACCGGCTCACCGCGGAGTACGCCGGCTATCCGAGCATCAGCGAGCTGCGTGAGCAGATCAGGCAGGCGCTGCCGAGGCCGAGGGGAGGACGGGGCGGCAACACCGCTCAGGCGTGAGTGCGTCGGCGGTACGTTGATGAGCAGTTGATCACCGGGTGACCCGGGCGACGAGCACACAGGCGTCGTCGTCGCGCCCGCTCTCGCCGAACTCCTCCAGGACCGTCCGCAGGCAGTCCTGTGCGGTGCGCGCCTCGTGGAAGCGGGGGGCGAGACCGAGCAGTCGGTGCGTCCTGTCGCCGGGCACGAGTCCGGTGGTGTGCAGCAGGAGCAGGTCGCCCGTTTCGAGGGTCGCTTCGGCCTGCCCGTAGACGGCGCCCGTGGTGGCGCCCAGGAGGACACCGTCGGGTGTGTCGAGCCGGCACCCCGTCCCGCCGCGGAACAGCAGCGGGGTGGGGTGTCCGGCCTGCGCCCAGGTGAGGGCGCGGGTGTCGGGCCGGTAGCGGCAGCACAGGGCGCCGGCCAGGACGGGTTGCGCGGTGGTGTCCAGTAACCGGTTGAGCCAGCCCATCAGTTGGGCGGGTGCGGTGCCGGCCATGCCCATGCCGCGCAGGGCGCCGAGGAGCATCGCCGTGTCCGCGGTGACGGCCGGGCCGTGGCCGGTGAGGTCGCCGACGCTGAGCAGCGTCTGGCCGTCGGGGAGTTCGAGGGCGTCGTACCAGTCGCCGCCGAGGGGCGAGCCCGTCGCGGCGGGCAGCCGGGCGGCGGCGAGGTCGAGGGTGCCGGTGCCCCGGTGCGGCAGGGGCAGGGCACCGTGTCCGGGCGGGAGCACGGCCTCGTGCAGCTCGACCGCGAGCCGGCGCTCGCTCTGGGCGCGCTGCCGGTGGCGTTGCAGCGAGTCACGGGTCCTGCGTACCTCGCCCTGGCTGCGGCGCAGTTCGCTGACGTCGCGGAGCACGGCCCACATCGAGGCGGTGCCGCCGTCGCCGTCGAGCACGGGCTCACCCATCATGTGCACGGTCCGCACCCCGCCGTCCGGCCGGACGACGCGGAACTCGCCGTCGATGGGGCGGGCGTCCACCAGACAGTCCGTGACCATCACGGTGAGCTTGGGCCGGTCCTCGTCGAGGACGAGGGAGGGCAGTTCGTCGAGGGTGAGCGCGGGGGTGGCCGGGTCGCGGCCGAGGATGCCGTAGAGCTCGGCGGACCAGTGGGCGTCGTCCGCCAGCAGATTCCACTCCGCGCTGCCGACCCGGCTGAGCAGGGAGTCCCGGGGGGCGGCGGGGGCCGGCGGCGGGCCATCCCGGAGCTGGGCCAGATGGGCGTCGAGGTCCTCGAGCTGATGCAGCGCCAGGTCGTACAGCGCGCGCTGCCAGCGGCCCTGCGGGTCACCGGTGTCGATGTCCCGGGCGTCCCGGCGTACGGCGTCGACGTCGACCTTGAGCCGTCGCGTCTGCGAGATCAGCGCGTCGACCGAGCCGCGTCCCGGCGGCCGGCCGGCGGGATGGTCCGCAGACAGATGGGACGGCATGACGCACTCCGATGCGGGGACGGTACGACGAACGGGGACGGAAGGGCCGTTACGACTGTTGCACAGCCCGCGACGGCGTGTAAGGGATTTGGCAACACACGATTCAGTGGTGTCTCTGGCATATGCCCCTGTCCCCGAGGCGGGCTCACGGTGGTGCTGGTCATATGCCCGGAGGGGGGTCAAGTCGTAGGTGACGTACGTGACTTGAGGGACCGCAGGGGGCTACGGGAAGACCGCCGGTCGCCTGTTCGACGGCCGTATGTTCAGGTCATCGACGTCGTGACGCAGATCACATCAAGTAGCACCCGCTTTCGCGTAATGCGAGCGGTGCCTCCGGGGTCCTACAAGCATGGACATCACCCTCGAACAGCCCGTCCGCGCGCGTCTGATCACCGCCGAGGACCAGGAACTGCCCGTCGCCGCGTCGCTCCGCTACGCCGCCGCCGACCCGTTCGCCGTGCACCTCGACTTCCCCGCGGAGATCTCCCTGGCCGAGGAGGCCGCGACCTGGACCTTCGGCCGCACCCTGCTGGAGGAGGGCCTGCGCGGTCCCGCCGGCACCGGTGACGTGCACATCTGGCCCTGCGGCCCGGCCCGGACGGTGGTGGAGCTGCACTCGCCGTTCGGCATGGCCCTGCTCCAGTTCGACACCTTCGCCCTGCGCCGCTTCCTGCTGCGCAGCTACGCCGTGGTCCCGGCGGGACGGGAGGATGTCGGGGCCGCCGTCGACGAGGGGCTGCAGGCCCTGCTCGGCAATGTCTGAGGCCGGGCGGTCTCAGTCGTCGTGCCCGGCGTACAGCGCGGGACGCCCGGCGAGGGCGATCTCCACGCGCCCGCCGCTCTCCAGTGCCCGGACCCCGGCCTCCGCGACCGCGGAGGCCGCGTAGCCGTCCCAGGCCGTCGGGCCGGTGACCCGCCCCCGCCGGGTGGCGTCGACCCAGCTCTGCACCTCACGGTCGTAGGCCGCCGCGAAGCGGACCAGATAGTCCTGCGGCACCTCGGTCGCCGCGTCACCGCGCGCGGTCACCAGCATCCCGTGGTCGTCGCCGATGCGCGCGCTGCCCGCCTCGCACACGGCCTCGCAGCGCACCTGGTAGCCGAAGCCGCAGTTGACGAAGACCTCCACGTCCACGAGAGCACCGCCGTCGGTCTCGAACACCACGAACTGCGGGTCGAGCAGCCCCTGCGGGGCGCCGGAGGAGGGGCGAGGCCGCAGCACGGAGACCGCCGTCAGCTCCTGGCCGAGCAGCCAGCGGGCCGCGTCGATCTCGTGCGACACCGAACTGTCGATCAGCATCGCGCTGGTGAAGTCCGGCGGCGAGGACACGTTGCGGTGCACACAGTGCAGCATCAGGGGCCGCCCGAGCCGCCCGTCGTCCAGGAGCGCCTTGAGCCGCCGGTACTCGGCGTCGTGGCGGCGCATGAACCCGACCTGGGTGAGCCGCCGGTCGAGCCGGGCCTCCGCCTCGACGATGCGCAGGGCCCCCGCCGAGTCCGGCACCATCGGCTTCTCGCACAGCACCGGAAGCCCCCGGCCGAGCGCCGCGAGCAGGGCCTCCTCGTGCGCGGGACCGGGCGAGGCGATCAGCACCGCCTCCACCCCGGGGGCGTCCAGCGCGGCCTCCGTCTCCGTGTGCACGGAGACCCCGTCGATCCCGGCGACCGCTTCCTTCGCCCGCGCCGGGTCGGGGTCGGCCACGGCGGCGACCCTGGCCCCGCCCACCACGCGGTCGAGACGCCGTATGTGGTCCGCCCCCATGTGCCCGGCCCCCAGCACCGCCACACCCAGCAGGTCACCCACGTGCGCTCCCTCTCCCCGGCGACGATCAACTCGTAGCGTACGCGGGGCGGGTGGCGGCACGGCGGGGGCGGTGCCGGACCGGGGGCAGCGTGGTCAGTACCGCAGGACTCCCGCGATCCCCGCCTCGCTCCCGAGCGTGCCGTCCGGGACGAAGCGCACGTCGGCGCCGGTCTCCAGGCACTGTTCGACGATCTCGTCCACGATGTCTTCGCGGGCGTCGAGGTCGCCGCTCAGGGCCGGGATCAGATGGTCGCCGTCGTCGCGCACGGTCACCCGGTAGTTCTCCTCGACGGCGAGCAGCCGGACCCGGCCCTCGCGGGCGCTCTGCCACACCTCGTCCACACCGGCCGCGAACTCCTTGCGGCCGAGGGCCGATTCCAGCGCGCGGCTGACCGTGTCCACGCTGCGGCGGGCCTCGGCGGCGACCATCGGCCGCACCGCCTGCCACACCGAGTCGGGGGTGCCGTGCGACAGCCCGCCGTGCGGGACGTGCACCGCGGCGCGGGTGACCGTGCCGATCTCGTCGAGGGCGGAGAGGGCCGCCTGTTCACCGGTGATGTACAGCGGCCGGGCGGCCAGCCGCAGCAGCCGGCTCATCGCGGTGTCGGCCTCGCGCAGGAAGTGCCGGGTGTCCTCGTCGCGGAAGGTGCTCGGGGTGTCGCCGATCTGCTCCCGGCGTTCGGCGTCGAAGTTCTCCTGCCGGCGGACCATCGGGAAGCCGCCGAGGTGCTCCTCCGTGACCCGCTCCGGCCCGCCGTTCCACAGGGTGACCCGGTCGGCGGAGACCGACAGCACCCAGTACGGCCGCTCGGCGGCCTGCGCGGAGACCAGGTTGCGGGTCAGGAAGGTGTCCGAGAGCACGACCCGCTCCGGCACCGGACGGCCCAGCGACCACACCTGGTGCTCCCCGGGCGCGGCGAAGATCACCAGCCCGTCCTCGGTGTACGTCAGGTCGACCTCGGCCAGCGCGCGGTCGAGCTGGTCGGCGACGTCGGCGCGCCGCTCACGGGTGACCCCAGGGTCGGACTCCAGCTGTTTCTTCGCGTCGGCCACGACATTGCGCAGCCGGACCCGGTCCTGGGCGTTGTCCGGCTCCCGGCGGTGCGTGGGGGTCAGCACGGAGACCGCGGGATAGGGGCGCGGGCGGCGCAGTTCGGAGAGGGTCGCGGGGCTGAGTGCGTGCTCCATATGAGCACCATAGGACCGATTCACCTATGGGGCATTCGGGGTAACACGCGCAAAGCGGTCGGCGGGACGTCCCGTTGGGCCCGGCCGCGCGGGGTCTCCGGCAAAGTCCCGGATTTCCTCGGCGTACGACGGTGACGACAGCCCCGGCCGACGGTTACCGTACGCGTCAGTAACCGGGACGTACCGCAGGAGGCACCCATGCCGCAGCTCGAAGTCGACGGCGCACCGCTGACGTACGACGACGAGGGACCGCGCGACGGCGGCGGGACACCGCTGGTCTTCGTGCACGGCTGGACGGCGAACCGGCGCCGCTGGGACCACCAGGTCGCCCACTTCGCCGGGACGCGCCGCGTGGTCCGCCTCGACCTGCGCGGACACGGCGAGAGCGGCGGCGCCGGGGTGCGGACGGTGGCCGAGCTGGCGAAGGACCTCGTCGCCCTCCTCGACCACCTCGGCATCGAGCGCTGCGTCCTGGTCGGCCACTCGATGGGCGGGATGATCGCGCAGACCGTCGCCCTGTCCCACCCGGGGCGGGTGGAGCGCATGGTCCTGGTGAACTCCATCGCCCGCATGACGTACAACCGGGGACGGGGCCTGCTGATGGCCGCCTCCACCCTGGTCCCCTTCAAGCTGTTCGTCGCCACCAACATCCAGCGCGCCTTCGCCCCCGGCTTCCCCCGGGAGGAGATCCGCCGGTACGTCGACTCCTCCGCCGGCACCCCGCGCGAGGTGGTCATGACGCTGTACGGCGCCATGCGGGCCTTCGACGTCCTGGACCGGGTCGGGGAGATCAAGGCCCCCACCCTCATGATCCACGGGTACTACGACATCCAGCTGCCGGTGGGGCAGATGCTCCGGATGGCGAAGGCCTACCCGGACGCCACCGTCCGCATCCTGGACGCCGGCCATGAACTCCCCGTGGAGAAGCCGGCCGAGCTGACGGCGGCGATCGACGCGTTCGTGGGCTGAGCCGGGGCCTCGGCGCGTTCCGGCGGACGTCAGCCGAAGGTGTCCGGGTCCGCCGCCGCCCAGTCCGCCGCCCAGCCGGCGGGCGGTCCGGCGGTGAGGGCGCCCGGCTCCAGCCACTCGTACAGCTCGGCGTAGGAACGGACCGTCCGCGCGTCCGTACGGCGCAGCAGATGCGCGGGGGTGAGCCCGCCCGGCTCGGACACGCCCAGCGCCGCCATGATCCGGACGGCGCTGCGGACCGTCGCCCGCTGGTAGTGCCGTACCCGACGGGCCTTGTCGCCGACGTGCAGGGCCCACACCCGCCACGGGTCCTGGGTGGCGACGCCGACCGGACAGGCGCCGGTGGGGCAGCGGCCGGCGCCGACACAGCCGACGGCGGTCATCATCGCGCGGGCCGCGTTGGTGTAGTCGGCGCCCTGGGCGAGCCGCCGGACGATGTCCGCGCCGGTGACGATCCCGCCGCTCGCGCCGATCCGGATCCGGTCCCGGAGACCGGCGCCGACGAGCGCGTTGTGCACGGTGATCAGCCCCTCGGTGAGCGGCATCCCCGGCCGTTCGGCGAGGCCCGGCGGTCCGGCGCCCGTCCCGCCCTCGGCGCCGTCCACCACGACGAAGTCCGGCGCGACGCCTTCCTCGAGCATCGCCTTGCACACCGCGAGGACCTGCCGCCGCGACCGCACGCACAGCTTGAACCCGGTCGGCTTGCCGCCCGCCAGCTCGCGCATCCGGGCCAGGAACAGCACCAGTTCACGCGGCGTCGAGAACACCCGGTGACCCGGCGGCGAGACCACCGTCATCCCCTGGACCACACGCCGCTCCCGCGCCACCTCCGCGCTCACCTTGGCCCCCGGCAGCACCCCGCCGCCGCCCGGGGCGGCCCCCTGCGACAGCTTCAGCGACACGCACTTCACCTCGGGCAGCGCCGCCCGGTCGGCGAACTCCCGCTCCTCGAAGCCCCCGTCGGGCGTACGGCAGCCGAAGTAGCCCGAGCCGATCTCCCAGACGAGGTCGGCGCCGCCTCGCAGATGGTGGTCGGAGAGCCCGCCCTCCCCGGTGTCCTGGGCGAAACGGCCCAGCGCCGCGCCCCGGCCCAGGGCGAGGACCGCACGGGCGGACAGCGCCCCGAAGCTCAGCGCCGACACGTTCAGCAGGGCCATGTCGTACGGCAGCACGCAGTCGGGCCCGCCCACGCGCACCCTCGGTTCCTCCTCGGGCGGCGGGACCGGGCCCGCCGAGGGCGCGAAGAACTCCGCCCCGCCGCGCGGTGCGGGAGCCGGGGGCGCCGGTTCCCGCACCGGGTATCCCAGACGGCCGACCAGCGGGTGGTTGCGCAGCAGCGCGCGGCGGCGCTGGAGCAGGTCCCGGGCGCCGAGCAGGGCCAGGGCGAGCAGGGGGCCGGCCGCCCACCACCACCGGGCGGACAGCGCCCACGACGCGGTGAGCGCCCCGGCCGCGCACAGGACGACGAGCAGCCACGGCGTGAACCGGCGCACTCAGCCGCCGTCCTCGTCGGACAGGCAGGAACTGCCGGTGCGGGGCAGGGAACCGTACAGCAGGAAGTCGTCGACCTTGCGGTGCACGCACTTGGACGAGCCGTAGCCGGTGTGGCCCTCGCCCCGGTTGTCGAGCACCACGGCCGAGTCGCCGAGCCGCTCGGCCGTCTCCACGGTCCAGCGGTACGGCGTCGCCGGGTCCCCGCGGGTGCCGACGAGGAGCATCTTCGCCGTGTCGAGGTCCTTCACCTTCTCGCGAATGAAGTCGGTGCCCCGGGGCCGGCCGTAACAGAGCAGGACCTCGGACAGGCGGTACCGGCCGAACACCGGTGACGCCTTGTCGTAGTCGGCGCGCAGCCGGCGCAGATCGGCGGCGATCCGCTCGGCGGTGGGGCGGTCCGGGTCGTCGGCGCAGTTGATCGCCATCAGCGCGGCCGGGAGGTTGTCCAGCGGCACGTCCTCGGCGTCGACGAGCGGGCTGGGGGAGGGGGCGGGGCCCGCGGCTCGGCCGGGGGTGCGGGGGGCGCGGGCCGGCAAGGAGACGCCGCCGGTGGCGAAGGCCATCACCCCGGAGGTGTCGCCGTCCTCGACGAGCCGGGCCAGCGCGCGTTCCAGGGAGGGCCACAGTTCCTCGCTGTAGAGGCCCTGGCCGAGGGCGGCCACCAGGTCCTGGCCGGTGAAGTCGTCACCGAAGTCCGTCGGCACGGGATCCTCGTCGAGCGAGCGCACCGTGCGGAGCACCTCCTCGCGGGCGGTCCGCGCGTCGGTGCCGAACGGGCAGGCGATGTCCTTCACGCACCAGTCGACGAAGTCGTCCAGCGCCACCTGCTGGCCCCGGGCGCCCGCGAGTCCCTGCTCGGTGAGCGGCTCGGTGAGGGTGTCGACGCCGTCGAGCACCATCCGGCCGACCGTGCCCGGGAACCGGGCCGCGTAGACGGCGCCCAGCCGGGTGCCGTACGAGAACCCCAGGTAGTTGAGCTTCTTGTCGCCCAGCGCCCGGCGTATGACGTCCATGTCCTGCGCCGCGTCGACCGTGCCGATATGGGTCAGGACGGGCCCGGAGTGCCGTGCGCAGTCGGCGGCGGTCCGCTCCAGCCGCGCCAGCAGCGCCCCGGGGTCGTCGAGCGCGGTGTCGTCCTCCAGGGCGCTGAGCCCGTCGTCCGCCTCCTCGGTGTCCCCGCAGCTGACGGGGGAGGAGCGGCCGACGCCCCGGGGGTCGAAGGACACCACGTCGTAGCCGTCGGTCAGCTCCATGAAGTCCTTGCCGCCGTAGGCGAGTCCGGGGACGCCCGCGCCACCGGGGCCGCCGAAGTTCAGGAGCACCGAGCCCCGTTTGTCGCCGGTGGCCCGGTAGCGGGCGAGCGCCAGATCGAGGGAGCCCGCCCCGGGGTGCGCGTAGTCGAGCGGCACCGTCACCTTGCCGCACCGGAGGTCCTCGGGAACGCCGTCCAGGTCGCAGGCCGACCAGGAGATCTTCTGGTCGTAGAACCGGTCGAGCCCGGAGCGGTCGTCCCCGGCCGCCGCCGCGGCCGTCGGCAGTCCCGTCCCCAGCAGGGTGAGCGCGGCGCCCGTGGCGAGGGCGCGGCGGCGCCGCGTCGACAGCATGGCCAGCATCAATGCCTCCAGGGACGCCCCGCAGCGGACGGGGGACCGGCGTCCCGGATCACGATAGGCGGCCTCCGGAAGGCGCGCCTCCGGACGGGCGGCGGCCCCCGCCGGGCCGCCCGACGGCCTCGCGGGGGCCGGGCCGCGGGGCGTGAGGCCGTTCGACCCGGGGCGCCCGATGGGGTGAATGACGGATTGGGCATAACTCGTTCGGTTCGCCCGCGTTTTACCTGGTGCGGGCGAGTGCCCGCGACCTGTATGGCATGTATGGAAGGCAGGGACCCATGAGACGGGCTACCCGAAACGGTGTGCTCGCCGTAGCAGCAGCCTCCGGCGCGATGGCCGCCGTGACGATGCCGGCGTTCGCCGACTCCTCCGCCGCCGGTACCGCGGCCGGCTCGCCCGGCGTGGCCTCCGGCAACGGTGTGCAGCTCCCGGTGCACCTCCCGGTCAACCTCTGCGGCAACACCGTGAACCTGGTGGGCTTGCTGAACCCCGCGTTCGGCAACAGCTGCGCGAACAAGAGCGCCGCGCCGAAGCACGCCCCGGCCTCCGGGGCGGGCGCGACGAGTACGACGGCCGGTTCGCCCGGAGCCGTCTCCGGCAACGGTCTCCAGACACCGGTCGACCTGCCCCTGAACGCCAGCGGGAACAGCGTGGACGTCGTCGGCGTCCTGAACCCGGTGTTCGGCAACCAGTCGGTGAACGGCCCGGTCGACAAGCCCGAGCACCCGGCGCAGCCCGGCCGTCCGAGCACGCCGGTGCCGCCCACGCGCCAGCCCTCGGCCCCCGAGCCCGAGCCGCAGCGTCCCGCCCCGGGCAGGACCGTCCCGCACGCCCGGGCGCCCCAGACCCCGGCCTCCGAGCGGACCGTGTCCGCGCTCGCCCACACCGGTGCCGACGCGACCGTGCCCGCCCTGGCCGGCAGCGCGGCCCTGGTCCTGGCCGGCGCGGTCCTCTACCGCCGCTTCCGCCCGGGCGCCGCGGGCTGAACGCACGGGGCCGAGCCTCCTGAGCCTGTGCCGAGCCGACCCGCAGGCCCCCGCCGAACGGGGGACCTGCGGTGCGCATCGGGCGGCCCCGAGGGAAGCGCCGTACCCGACCACACCACGGAGCTTCCGCCACGTCCGCCGTCGGGCCGGTTTCCCCGAAGCGAGGTGTCGGCGGGCGGGTCGCCGGCCGGACGGACGTCGCGGGGCCGAACCGCCGAGCGGGAGGCCCGGCGGGCCGAGTGCCGGACCTGTGTCGGGCGTCGGTCCCGGGCGCCGGGACGTTGTGGGGGCGGACTGCCGGGTGGGATGTGTCGGTGGGTCGAGTGCCGGGCCTGTGTCGGGCGTCGGTCTTGGGTGCCGGGACGTTGTGGGGGCGGACTGCCGGGTGGGATGTGTCGGCGGGCCGAGTGCCGGGCCTGTGTCGGGCGTCGGTCCCGGGCGCCGGGACGTCGTGAGGGTGAACCGTCGGGTTGGACGTGTCGGCCTGCGAGTGCCGGATCCGTGTCGGGCGCCGGTCTCAGGCGTCGTGGAACCGCCGGTGCAGTGCGCGCACCTCGTCGGTCAGTTCTGGGACCGGGCCTTCCACGGTCACGCCGGGGGCCACCTCGTGCACCGGCAGGGGCCGTACCGGCGCTGCCGCCGCCCCCCCACTCCGCCAGCCAGGCGACGAGCTGGGCGGACGAGGCGACGTAGACGATCCGGCCGAGCCCGACCCAGGCGTGGGCGGCCGCGCACATCGGACAGTGCTCCCCGGAGGTGTAGACCGTGGCGGCCGCCCGCTCCTCGGGGGTCAGCCGGGCCGCCGACCAGCGGGCCAGCTCGAACTCGGGGTGCCGGGTGCGGTCGCCGCCCGCCACCCGGTTGTGGTCCTCGGCGAGCGCCGTCCCGTCCCCGCCGACCAGCACCGACCCGAACGGCTCGTCCCCGGCCTCGAGCGCCTCGGCGGCCAGCTCGACACAGCGGCGCAGATACGGCAGCTCGCTCTTCTCGATCACGGAGTACCGCCCTCCTCGCCGGCGCGACGATCTTCGGCGCCGCACAGCCTAGGCGGTACGGCGGCTTCCGGCGCGCGAAAAATTCTGTTGTGGGGCGCGGCGCAGGGATGCTGGAGTGGGCCGTATGGATCATGCCGCGGTACTCGCCCTGTACGACCGGGACATGCGCGAAGGCGCCCGCCCGGAGAGCTTCGACGCCCGGGTCGAACGGACCGGGGGCGTGGTCCGCCACGTCGGCGGCGAGGGCGGCTGGAACGGCGTCCTCTGGTCGGATCTGGACGGCGTCGACGCGGACGCCGCGATCGCCGCGCAGGTCGCCTTCTTCGCGGGGCGTGGGGCGGAGTTCGAGTGGAAGCACTACGGCCACGACCGCCCCGCCGACCTCGGGCGACGGCTCACGGAGGCCGGGTTCACCGCCGAACCCGAGGAGACGCTGATGATCGGCGAGACGAGCGAGCAGCTCCTCGACGCGCCGCCGCCGCAGGGCGTGCGGATCGAACGGGTGACCGACGCGGCGGGCGTCGAGCTGATGGTCGCGGCCAACGAGAAGGCCTTCGGCCACGACGGCTCCTTCCTGCGGGACCTCGTCCTCGCCCGGCTCGCCGCGGACCCGGACGCGATCGTCGCCCTGGTCGCCCTCGCCGGTGACGAACCGGTCAGCTCGGCGCGCGTGGAACTCGTCCCGGGCACCCGGTTCGCGGGTCTGTGGGGCGGCGGCACCACTCCGGAGTGGCGCGGCCGCGGCATCTACCGCGCCCTGATCGCCCACCGCGCCCGCATCGCCGCCGAGCGCGGCTACCGCTATCTCCAGGTCGACGCCTTGGACCAGAGTCGCCCCATCCTCGAACGCCTCGGCTTCGCCGCGCTGACCACCACGACGCCGTATCTGTACACGCCGTAGCGTGGGTCGCGCCGTCGGACCGCTCACGACGTAGCACCCTTTCGGCCGCCGGGCCTGGTGAGGCCAAGGGCCCGGCCCACCGCAGCACCTCATCGGCCGCCGCAGCACCCGATCGACGACGGTGCCAGCCCGCCACAGCTCCCGGTCGCCCGGGGTCGCATCGTGAAACAGTCGCCCCGCGCATCCGGGGCGCTCAGGGCGCGCCGTGAAGCTCCGGTGGCGCCGTGCCCCCAGCGGCTCAGCCCAGTCCGAAGCCGTCCGCCAGTAGGTCGAGCTGGGACGTGAGCAGGGTGGCCCCGTCGTGTCCCATGCCCTCGAACTGGCCGGACACCTCCAGACCGGTGGCGCCGTGCAGGTGCGTCCAGGTGAGCACGGCGCCCGCCAGGGCGACGCCCTCCGCACCGGACGGCACCTGGGTGCGGGCCCACTCGGCGACCGCCGCGTCCCGCGCCGCCCACGCCGTCATCTGGGCCACCACCGGCCGTACCGAGGCCGAGGGCTCCGCCTCCGCGAACGCGGGCAGGAACGGCCACAGCACGGCACGGGCGCTGTCCAGCGTGTCCGCGGGTGCCGTGTAGCCGGGTACCGGAGTGCCCTGGATCAGCAGATAGCGGTGCGGTGCGGCCACGGCCCAGCTCCGGGCGGCCACCGCGAGCGTCTGGAGCCTGATCCGGGGCGCGGTTCCCGTGGGCAGCGCCCCGGCCGCCGCCGAGACGGCCTGTGCCAGATCGGCGTACGCGTCCCGGATCAGGTCCGTCAGCAGCGCGTCCCGGCTGTCGAAGTACCGGTAGAGCGCCGGGCCCGACAGCCCGACCTCCTTCGCGATCCGGGTCAGTGCCACGGCCCCCGTGCCGCCTTCGGCCAGCTGCCGGAGCGCGATGTCCTTGATCTCGGCCCGGGTCTGCTCCCGGTACCGCGCCCTCGGGCTCTGCGCACTGCCGGCCACCGGCGCTCCTCTCTCCTCCGCGGTCGCCACCACGGCATCCGCGTCTCAGGTGACACACCCTAACGAAGACCCGGACCTCCCACTGTTGCTAGCGCCAATCGCAAGAGTTACAGTCTCTAACTGTTGCGACTGGCCATCACGACCGGATGGCCGGGACACCAGCGAGAGGATCGTCATGTCTGCCGTCACCAGCGAGAACCGCGCCCTGCACGCCGTCCTCGGCTCCGGCCCCGCCGGGACCGCGCTCGCCCGGGAACTGGTCCGCCGGGGGCACCCCGTCCGCCTCGTGGACCGCAAGGGCGAGGGCCCCGCGATCGAGGGTGTCGAGCGGCACGCCGCCGACGTGGGTACCCCGCAGGGCGCACGGGCGGCCGTGGCCGGCGCCGGGGTCGTGTACCACTGCGTCAACGTCGGCTATCACCTCCAGGTCGAGGCGATGCCCCGGATCCAGGAGGCCGTCCTCGGCGCCGTCGAGGACTCCGGCGCACGGCTCGTCGTCCTCGACACGCTCTACCCGTACGGCGAGACCGGGGGAGCGGTCATGACCGAGGAGACCCCGTGGCGGGCGACGACCCGCAAGGGGCGCATGCGCGCCCGGCTGGACGAGCGGTACCTCGCCGCGCACCGCGAGGGACGGGCCCGGGTGGTGCTGGGCCGCTCCGCCGACTTCGTCGGCCCCGGCGTGCTCAACTCCACCCTCGGCGGAGCGGTCTTCCCGGCCGCGCTGACCGGCGGCGAGGTGCTCGGCATCGGCGACATCGACCTGCCGCACAGCTACACGGGCATCCTGGACGTGGCGACCGGTCTGGCCACCCTCGGCGAACACCCCGAGGGCGACGGACGGGTCTGGCACCTGCCGACCGCGCCCGCCGTCAGCACCCGCGCGGTCCACGCGCTGATCGAGCAGCGCCTCGGCGGCCCGCTGAACGTCCTGGTGGTCGGGGAGCCCCGCCCCTACGGCCCCTTCGACGCGGAGTTCATGGCCGAGTACGCCGAGATGTGGTACCAGCACACCGAGCCCCAGATCCTGGACTCCTCCGCCTTCGAGCAGGCCTTCGGGGTCACGCCGACGCCGCTGGAGGAGACGGTGGCGGCGACGCTGACGTGGTACCAGGGGCTGCTCGGCGGGCGGTGAGGAGTGGCCGGTGGGTCAGAGCAGAGCCGGGGCCGGGGCGGGCGGTGGTCCGCCCGCGCGGGTGCGGACCGGTGCCCGCCCCGGCCCCGGCGCGCTCACCGGCGTGACCGCGCCCGGTCCAGCGCCGTCACCCCGAACGCCGCGAGGCCGATCTGGATCAGCCACTCGATCCAGTCGACCCCCTTGGTGTCGGCCACGCCCAGCACCGAGGCGAGGGCCGATCCGATCAGCGCGGCCACGATGCCGACCCCGATCGTCCACAGCACGCCGATCCGCTGGCGGCCCGGGACGACCAGCCGTCCGAGCACGCCGATGATGATGCCGATGAAGATGGCACTGATGATCCCGTCGATCTCCATCTCTGCCCCTCCTTGGTGAGAGCCCGTCGACTGGCTTGTGCCCGCTCCACGGTGGGACAGTCGATTCCGGCCCCGCTGCCGACGATTTCGCGCACGTTATTGCCCGCGCTTGATGTTCACAGGGGTGTCATGCCATGTACCTTTCAATCAGTCAACGCGTGTAGAACCCTTCCTTGCTGGATCTACGCGCGCAGATCGCCGCCGCACCCGCCCTCTCCCCACCCCCTCACGGAGGTTCGCCGGATGCCCGGATCACCGAGACACCCCCGCAAGGTCACCACGCTCCTGGCCGGCCTCGGCCTGCTCGTCACCGGAGCCGCGCTCCAGGTCACCGCGACCGCCACCCCCGCCCACGCTGCCACCCCCCACCGGATCCTCTTCGACGACGGCCACGCCGAGGAGGCGGGCAACGCGGACTGGATCATCTCCACCAGCAAGCCCGACCCGCTCTCCCAGGACTCCTCCCCGTCCTCGGAGACGGACTGGACCGGAGCGCTGTCGTCATGGGGCGTCGCCCTCCAGAAGACCGGCGACTACAGCCTCAAGACCGCCACGAGCGCCCTCACCTACGGCGGCTCGTCCACGACCGACCTGTCGAACTTCGACACGCTGGTCCTGCCGGAGCCCAACACGCTGTTCACCACCGCCGAGAAGACGGCGATCATGAACTTCGTGAAGAACGGCGGCGGTCTGTTCATGGTCTCCGACCACACCGGCGCCGACCGCAACAACGACGGCGAGGACGCGGTCGAGATCCTCAACGACCTGATGACGAACAACAGCGTCGACTCCACCGACCCGTTCGGCTTCTCCATCGACTCCCTCAGCATCAGCTCGGACTACCCCTCGGCCATCAGCGACAGCACCGACCCGGTGCTGCACGGCTCCTTCGGCACCGTGAGCAAGAGCCTGATCGCCAGCGGTACGACGGCCACCCTCAAGCCCGCCGACAACTCCGGCGTCAAGGGCCTGCTCTACCGCACCGGCTACTCCGGCAACACCGGCGCCTTCTTCGCCACCAGCACCTTCGGCAGCGGCCGGGTCGCCTTCTGGGGCGACAGCTCGCCCATCGACGACGGCACGGGGCAGTCCGGCAACACGCTCTACGACGGCTGGAACGACTCCGGCGCCACCAACGCCGCCCTCGCCCTCAACGCCACCGAGTGGCTCGCCGGGGGGAGCAGCAGCGGCGGCGGTGACGACGGCGGCGGCTCCGGCACCTGCACCTCCGCGCAGCTCCTCGGCAACAACGGCTTCGAGTCCGGCGCCAGTACCTGGAGCGCGACCAGCGGGGTCATCACCAACTCCTCCAGCCAGTCGGCCCGTACCGGGTCCTACTACGCCTGGCTCGACGGATACGGCTCGGCCACCACCGACACGCTCTCCCAGTCGGTGACCATCCCGTCCGGCTGCACCACCGCCGCGCTCAGCTTCTATCTCCACATCGACACGGCGGAGACCACCACCAGCACGGCGTACGACACGCTGAAGGTCCAGGTGCTCAACAGCTCCGGCACGGTCCTCGGCACGCTCGCGACCTACTCCAACCTCAACGCCGCGAGCGGTTACACCCAGCGCAGCTTCAGCCTCGCGAGCTACGCCGGCCAGACCGTCACGCTCAAGTTCACCGGCACCGAGGGCTCCACGCTCCAGACGTCCTTCGTCATCGACGACACGGCGCTCAACGTGAGCTGACCCCCCGCCGCGCACGACCCGGCCCGGCCGATCCGCCTGCGCGGGCCGGCCGGGCCGCCTTTCTCGTTCCGGTGGGGCAGGGGGTTACGCCCGCGGGGCGCTCCTCGCCGCCGTGAAGGCGCACATCATCCCCAGGATCACGGCCAGGGCGCCGATGATGATGTTGTTGACCACGACGCCGGTGTCCGGGCTGGTCCCGACGACCCACGGCGCGATGATCATCCACACGCCGAGTGCGCACATGGCCCAGCTCAGGCCGTACATCCGGGCCGGAGCAGCGGTGAATCCGAGGCCCAGCAGACCGATCGCGATGCCCACGACCAGGTTGTGGGTCATGAGGTCGGGCTGGCTGGTGGTGTAGTGGAGCACCCACGGCGACACCGCGCAGTACAGACCGAGCAGGAACACCGGTCCGTCCACGAGCGCCACGTCACGGCCGCCGTCGAGCACGGCCTCGTAGCGTGCCCGCATCTCGGATACGTCGGGGTGGGTCGATATGTCGCTTCTACCTGGCGAGACGTTGGCCATCACTCGTCTCCTTCGACTGCAGGCCTGACCGCGTCTGGTGCGGTGTGCGGTAAGCGCCGCGCACAGACATTCTGCGCTTATTCGGCCTTTATGTGTAGAGGGGTGCAGAGGCCGCCCCCGGGGAGCGCCGACACTCCCCGGGGGCGGGCGGGAGGGGCCGAACGGTACTTCCGGGGGAGGGCCCGGTCCGGATGCACCCGCGCGGCGGGGAAGGAGAAGGGGCGTCGCCTACGCGTGCAGCGTTGATGCGTCGAAAACAGATTCGCCCTGGGGCTCCAGGCGGACCCGCAGCCGCTGCATGCCGCGCCGCGCATGGCTCTTGACCGTGCCGAGCGGCCAGCCGGTGCGCTCCGCGATCTGGGTCTGGGTGAGGTCCTCGTAGAACGTCAGCCGCAGCACCCGCTGCTGGGGCGCCGGGAGCCGGGCGAGTTCGCCGCTCACCAGCACGCGGTCGAGCGCGGCCTCGGGGCGGTCCCGGTCCGGGTCGGTGAGGGCCAGCTGGGAGCCGGCCGCGGCGACGAGACGCAGCCGACGGGTCCGCGCCGCCAGGCTGTCGGCGATCCGGCGGCGGGTGATCCCCACGATCCAGCCGCCGAGCGTGCCGCGCTCGGGCCGGTAGCCCGCACGGCCCCGCCACACGCCCAGGAACACCTGCTGGCTGACGTCCTCGGCCTCCCGCGCATCCCCCAGGGACCGCCAGGCCAGCGAGTGCACCAGCGCGGACCAGCGCCGGTAGGCGGCGGCCAGACAGGCCTCGTCGCCGGCCATCAGACCGCGGGCGATCTCCTCGTCGGCGAGCGGCTCCGCGCCGGTCGCGGGCAGGGACGGGACGGCGGGGGACGGCAGCGGGCTCATGACGACGGCTCCTCACCTCGGGCGACCCGTCCCGGGCCGGTGCGGGACGTCCTGCGGGGCGCGGCCCCGTGAGGTCATCGTCCGAGCGGCGGCCGGTCCCCCTCAACACGCGTCGTTTCTGCGTCGTATCAGCCGTAAAGTCGGCACATGAGCGAGTCCACCGCCCCCGACGACACCGCACTGACCACCGGCGCCCTGGCTCGCCGCCTGGGTGTGGCCCCCACCACCCTGCGCTCCTGGGACCGGCGCTACGGCATCGGTCCCGCCGTGCGCGGGGACGGCCGGCACCGCCGCTGGCGCCCGGACGACGTGGCCGTGCTGGAGGCGATGTGCCGGCTCACCTCGGCCGGGGTACCGCCCGCCGAGGCCGCCCGCGCCGCACGGGAGGGCGCCGGCCCGCTCCCGGGCCACACGGCCGGCGGGGTGCGCGAACGGTCGCGGGAGACCGGCGGGCTCCCGCTCGGCGGCGACGTCCGCCAGGAGTGCAGGGGCCTCGCGCGTGCCGCCGTACGACTCGACGCGCCGGCCGTCGCCGAACAGCTCACGCAGGCCGTCGACCGGCACGGACTGACCGCCGCCTGGCAGGAGGTGATGGTGCCGACCCTGCACGCCGTGGGACGCAAGTGGGCCTCGTCCGGGGACCGGTACGTCGAGGTCGAGCACCTGCTGTCCTGGCACGTCTCCACGGCCCTGCGCCGCGCCACCCGCCCCGCCGCGCCCGGCGACGTCCCGGGCGGGCCGGGCCCGGTGCTGCTCGCCTGCGTACCGGGGGAGCAGCACACCCTTCCGCTGGAGGCGCTCAACGCCGGACTCAGCCGGCTCGACGTGCCCACCCGGATGTTCGGCGCCGCCGTGCCGGCGGAGGCGCTGTCCGCGGCCGTCCAGCGGCTGGGCCCGGTGGCCGTCGTGCTGTGGGCCCAGGCCCGCTCCACCGCGAGCCTGGCCCTCGCCCGGCATGTCGCGGCGACCCGCTGGGGCGTGCGCGGGGCCCGCCGCACACCGTCCGTGGTGCTCGGCGGCCCCGGCTGGGCCGGCCGCGCCCCCGGCCTGCCCCGCCCGATTGCGCTGGACGACGCCCTGGAGACGCTGGCGGCCGTGTACGACGCCGGGTGAGACGCCCCGCGACCGTCCAGCCGACCCAGCCGGCGGTCGCTGCCGGTCATCACGAAGAGGATCTTGGCCATGGGGGTGCCTCCGGAGGTGTCGCGCGGGTCGTGCCCCTCGCATCCCATCCGGTGCGGCGGACCGGTCAGTCCCGGCCACGCGCCCGCTTGAACCGGGCCAGGCCGTCGGCGAGGTCCACGATCGGGTCGGGGTAGTCGACGGCCGCCCGGTCCAGCCCCCGCAGCCGCCACGGTTCGTGCACCGCCGCACCCGCCAGGTCCGCGAGTTCGGGCACCCAGCGCCGTACGTACGCCCCGTCGGGGTCGTACCGCTTGGCCTGGGTGACCGGATTCAGCACCCGGTTGGGCCGGGAGTCCGTGCCGGTCCCGGCCATCCACTGCCAGTTGAGCTGGTTGTTCGCCACGTCCCCGTCGACCAGGAGGTCCAGGAAGTGCCGGGCGCCGATCCGCCAGTCGACGTAGAGCGTCTTCGTGAGGAGACTCGCCGTCAGCAGACGCCCCCGGTTGTGCATCCAGCCCTCGTGGAGGAGCTGCCGCATCGCCGCGTCCACCACCGGATAGCCGGTACGGCCCTCCCGCCACGCCTCGACGTCCCCGCCCGCCGTGCGTTCTGTACGCCAGCGGTCGTGCTTGGTGCGGTAGTCCGCGAGCGCCGCCCCCGGCCGCGCGGCCAGCACCTGGCGGTGGAAGTCGCGCCAGGCGACCTGCCGTACGAACGCCTCGGCGCCCGGCCCGCCCGCGGCGCGCGCCCGGTGCACCAGCTCGACGGGGGAGAGGGCGCCGAAGTGCAGATACGGCGAGAGCCGTGAGGTGGCGTCGCCGGCCAGGTCGTCGTGCCGGTCCTCGTACGCCGGGACGCCCGAGCGCAGCCAGGCGGTCAGCCGCGCGCGGCCCTCCGTCTCGCCGCCCTCGGCCAGGGCCGGCGAGAGACCCGACAGGCCCTTGCGGTCCGGGAGTTCCTCCGAGCCGACGCCCTCCGGCACCCGGACCGCCCGCGGCGCGCCGAGCACGTCCCGCAGCCGCTGCCGCGACCAGTGTCCGAAGTACGGCGTGAAGACCGCGAAGTGGTCCGAGGAGCCGGGGGCCAGCACACCGGGGTCCACCATGGTCGTCACCGTGCCGTGCACATGCAGCCGCACCCCCTCGGCCTCCAGCGCGTGCCGCAGCCGCTCCTCGCGCCGCTGCGCGTACGCGCTCCCGTCCGCCGCCAGATGGACCTCGTCGGCCTCCGCCTCGGCGGCCACCCGGCACACCTCCTCGACCAGGTCCCCGGACCGCAGCACCAGCCGGCCGCCCCGCTGCCGCAGCCCCGCGTCCAGATCGCGCAGACAGTCGGCGAGGAACGCCAGCCGGTTGGGCGCGGCGAACCCCGCGCCGTCCACCGCGCGGTCGCGCACGAACAGCGGGACCACCTCGCGCGAGCCGTCGAGGGCCGCGCGCAGCGGAGGGTGGTCGTGCAGCCGCAGATCGGAGGTGAACAGGACGACCGAGACGTTCATGGCGGGCTCCGGGACGAGGGGATGTCGGACTGTGGGGCTGTGGGCCTGTCAGGCGCTTCCGTCCGGTGGGGCCCGGCGGATGCGCCCGCCGTCAGCCGGCGGGCGTCCGTTCGTCCGTCCGCGCCGCCGCGTCCGCCAGGGCCGCCCGCGCGATGTTGCGGGCCATGCCGCCGAACACGACGGCGTGGAACGGCGACACGCTCCACCAGTAGGCGTGGCCGAGCAGCCCGCGCGGGTGGAACAGGGCGCGCTGCCGGAAGCGGGTGCGCCCGGAGCCGTCCGTCTCCGCGTACATCTCCAGCCAGGCCAGACCCGGCAGCCGCATCTCGGCCCGCAGCCGCAGCAGCCGCCCCGGCTCGATCTCCTCCACCCGCCAGAAGTCCAGCGAGTCGCCCACCCGGAGCCGGGCGGCGTCCCGGCGTCCCCGGCGCAGTCCCACCCCGCCCGAGAGCCGGTCCAGCCAGCCCCGTACCGCCCAGGCGAGCGGGAAGGAGTACCACCCGTTGTCGCCGCCGATGCCCTCGATCACCCGCCACAGCGAGGCCCGCGGGGCGTCCACCCCCAGCTCGCGGTGGTCGCAGTAGAGGCTTCCGCCAGCCCAGTCGGGGTCGGTGGGCAGCGGATCGCTGGGTGCCCCCGGCAGCGAGGCCGAGGACCAGCGGGTGGTCACGCGGGCCTCGCGCACCCGCCGCAGGGCCAGCCGGAGCGCCTCGTCGAAGCCGATCGGATGGCCCGGCGGATCCGGGACGTACCGGGCGATGTCGTGCTCCCTGCACACCACCTCGTGCCGCAGCGACTCGGTGAGCGGCCGGGCGATCGAGGCCGGCACCGGGGTGACCAGTCCGACCCAGTGGCTGGACAGTCCGGGGGAGAGCATCGGCACGGGCAGGATCAGCCGGTGCGGCAGCCCCGCGACGGCGGCGTAACGCTCCATCATCTCGCGGTACGTCAGGACGTCCGGGCCGCCGATGTCGAAGGCCCGGCTGACCTCGGCCGGCATCCGCGCGGCGCCGGTCAGCGCGCGCAGCACGTCCCGTACGGCGACCGGCTGGATCCGGGTGTGCACCCAGCTCGGGGTGACCATCACCGGCAGCCGCTCGGTGAGATAGCGCAGCATCTCGAAGGAGGCCGACCCCGAGCCGATGACGACCGCCGCCCGCAGTACGGCCGTGGGCACGCCGGAGCCGAGCAGGATGCGGCCGACCTCGGCGCGGGAGCGCAGATGCGGGGACAGCCGTTCCTCCGGGACGCCGGACGGGGTGAGCCCGCCCAGATAGACGAGCCGGCGCACGCCCGCGCCGTGCGCGGCCCCGGCGAAGATCCGCGCGGCCCGCCGGTCCGTCTCCTCGAAGTCCTCGCCGGTGCCCAGCGCGTGCACCAGGTAGTACGCGACGTCGACGCCCCGCATCGCCGCCGCGACGGACTCCGCGTCCGTGACGTCCCCACGGACCACCTCCACCCGGCCCGCCCACGGATGGTCGCGCAGCCGCCCGGGAGAGCGGACGAGACAGCGCACCCGCAGGCCCGCCGCCAGCAGGTCCGGGACGAGCCGTCCGCCGATGTACCCCGTGGCTCCGGTCACCAGGCACAGGGGCCCGGCGCCGAGGTCGTCTGCCGTCATGAACTCTCGGTCCTTCGCGTCGGCCCCCCTGGTGACCGTCGTCCTCTGTCTACCCCTTCCCGCCGGAACGCCGTCCCGGATGCGCCGCTCGCGCCGGTGCCGCCCGATCGGCCGGGCGGGGCGGGCGACTAGGCTGATCGCGTGGCCACAGCGAACGACCAGGACCGGCAGCCGGGGGAACGGGAACGGCGGTCCGGCGACCCCGGGGCGGGGACCGATCTGCACGCCTTCGCGGTGGCGTTGCGCCGGATGAACGGGGAGATCAACCGCCTGGTGCACGCGTTCGCCGGCGAGCACGGGCTGCACGCCACGGACGTCCAGGCGCTCGCCGCGATCCTCGACTCCGAGGAGCCATTGACGCCGAAGCGGCTGCGGGAACACCTCGGACTCACCTCCGGGGCCGTCACCGCGTGCGTGGACCGGCTCGAGCGGGCCGGGCACATCCGTCGCGTCCGCGAGAGCGCCGACCGCAGGGTGGTGCACCTGTACTACGCGGCCGACGCCCGGTCCGCCGCCCGCACCTACTTCCGCCCGCTCGCCCAGGCGACCGACGTGGCCCGCTCCCGGTTCACCGGGGAGGAACTCGCGGTGGTGGTGAGGTTCCTGACGGCGATGAACGAGGAACTCGGCACCATCGCGCCGCACGGCCGCTGAGCCGGGCTAGGATCTGCGGGAAAACTCACTCAATCATCGAGATTGTTTATGGTTGAGATTGTTCACTGTCGAGATCAGCAGCACCGAGATTCCTGGAGCCCGGAGCGCCATGTCCTCCCCATCCCGGCGAGCCCGCCGGCTCGTCCCGCTACTCCTGATCGCCGTCTGGCTCGCCGTCGGCGGTGTCCTCGGCCCCTACGCGGGACGCCTCGGCGAGGTGGCCACCAACGACCAGGCCGCGTTCCTGCCGCGCAGCGCCGAGTCCACCGAGGTGGTCGCCGCCCAGCGGGCCTTCCGCCAGGACGAGACGCTCCCGGCCGTCGTGGTGTGGACGGGCTCCGGCCTCGCGGACCGACGCGCGACGGCCGACCGGGCCCTGGCCTCCCTCAGCGGCACCCCCGGGGTGCGCGGCCGGATCTCCCCGGCCGTCCTCGCCGAGGACGGCGCCGCCCTCCAGGCCGTGGTCCCGCTCCGCCCGGACCTCGGCGACGGGCTCGCCGCCGCCCTCGACCGGATCCGTGCCGCCGCCGAGCACGTCCCCGGCGCCACCGTCCGGCTGGCCGGCCCCGCCGCGGGCCAGGCCGACCTCGCCGACGCCTTCGCCGGCATCGACGGACTGCTGCTCGGCGTCGCCCTGCTCACCGTCCTGGTGATCCTGCTGCTGGTCTACCGCAGCGTCCTGCTCCCGCTGGTGATCATCCTCGGCGCGGTCTTCGCGCTGGGCCTCGCCTGCGCGGTCGTGTACGTCCTCGCCGACCACGACGTGGTCCGGGTCGACGGACAGGTCCAGGGCATCCTGTCGATCCTCGTCATCGGCGCCGCCACCGACTACGCCCTGCTGCTGACCGCCCGCTTCCGTGAGGAACTCGCGCGGGGCGGCGACCGTTTCACGGCGGTGCGGGCCGCGCTGCGGCAGTCCTGGGGCGCCGTCGTGGCCAGCGCCGCGACCGTCGCGCTCGGGCTGCTCGCCCTGCTGCTCAGCGACCTCACCAACAACCGCGCCCTCGGTCCGGTCGGTGCCCTCGGCATCGGCTGCGCCGTCCTGTCCTCGCTCACCTTCCTGCCCGCCGTCCTCGTCGTCCTGGGCCGCGCCGCGTACTGGCCCGCCAAACCCAAGGCGGAAGCGGCGGAGGGCGGGACCGACGGCCGCGGTGTGTGGGGCCGGGTGGCCGGGCTGGTCGACCGGCGGCCGCGCCGGGTCTGGGCCGCGACCCTCGCCGTCCTGCTGGCCGGCGCCGCCTTCGCGCCGGCGCTCCGCTCCCAGGGCGTCCCCCTCGACGAGACCTTCGTCAACGCCGCCCCTTCCGTCGCCGCCCAGAAGACCCTGGGCGAGCACTTCCCCGGTGGTGCCGGCAACCCCACCGTGGTCGTCGCGGACGCGGACCGGCTGGAGCGGGTGCTCGGCGCGGTCCGCGGCACCGAGGGCGTCGCCTCGGCGGCGGCCGGGACCGCGAACGGACGCCCCGGCGGCTCCCCGCTGGTCGTCGGGGGCCGCGTCCGCGTCGACGTCACCCTCGCCGCCGCCGCGGACAGCGACGACGCCCTGCGGACGGTGGCCCGGCTGCGCACCGCCCTGCACGCCGTCCCCGGCGCGGACGCCCTCGTCGGCGGCTACACCGCCCAGCGGTACGACACCCTGCGCACCGCCGAACGCGACCGCACGCTCATCGTCCCGGTCGTCCTCGCCCTCATCCTGCTCATCCTCGCCGGGCTGCTGCGGTCCCTGCTGCTGCCCGTCCTGCTGGTCGCCACGGTCGCCCTGAACTTCCTCGCCACGCTGGGCGTCTCCGCGCTCGTCTTCCGGTACGTGTTCGGCTTCACCGGCACCGATCCGTCCGTGCCGCTCTACGGGTTCGTGTTCCTGGTGGCGCTGGGCGTCGACTACAACATCTTCCTCATGTCCCGGGTCCGCGAGGAGTCCCTCGGGCACGGGGTGCGCCGGGGCGTCCTGCGCGGCCTGGTCAGCACGGGCGGAGTCATCACCTCGGCGGGCGTGGTGCTCGCCGCGACCTTCGCCGCGCTCGGCGTGATCCCCCTGGCCTTCCTCGTCCAGATCGCGTTCATCGTGGCCTTCGGCGTGCTGCTCGACACGCTCGTGGTGCGCTCCCTGCTGGTGCCCGCGCTGGTCCTGGACATCGGGCCGCGCGCCTGGTGGCCGAGCCGCCTGACCGGGGACCGCCGGGCCGCGACGGCCGACGGCCCCTCCCGGCCCGCGGCGGAGGAGGACCCCGTGCCCTCGGCGTGAACATGCCCGCCGCGATCCGGGGCAGACGCTGCGTGGTCGTCCGATACGGCCCGAGAGATACGGCCCCGAACCGGAGGTGTCCGCCCCATGCGCGCGACGGTGCTGGAACGCTTTCCCGCGGGAGCGCCCCGCGGCTCCTGGCCGGCCGAGGAATGCGCGGCGCGGCTGCGCGCCGAGGGCCGCCCCGCGACCGTCGTCATGGACCTGAGGTCCGACGCGTTCCTGGTGGTCGTCCCGGCGCACGACGAGGAGTGAGTGCCGGAGCCGGTGTCCGGCGTCCGGTGTCACCACCCGGCTCCGGTGGCCATCTCCCGGGCCCGGCGCACGAACACGTCGTGCAGGTCCCGCGCGGCCTGGGGCACCGACTCCGCCTTGCGCCGCTGGAGCGTCAGCAGCACCCCGGTCGTGTCCCCGGCGAGCGGGCGATGGGTGAGCGCACCGCGCCGTGAGCGCAGCGAATGGGGGTCCCCCCGGCCGAAGGCTGGGGGAGGATCCCCGACGACACTGAAGTCCGGCAGGACCGTAGCCCCGAGCCCCTCGGCGGCCATCAGCTTCCCCATCTCCGCGCCGTCCGTCGAGTACGCGAACGCCGGATCGCGGCCGCCGAGGAGCCGGTGCACGAAGCGGTGCATGACATAGCCCGACCGCATGACGATCAGCGGGACGCCGAGCAGTTCGTCCACCGACACCTCCGGCCGTGCGGCCAGTGGACTGTCGGGCCGTACGCACACCACCGGGCGCCCGCGCAACAGCTCGGTGGACTCGAACTCGGCCGGCACGTCGTCGCCCTCCAGATGGTTGACCAGCCCCAGATCGAACCCGCCCTCCAGCAGCCCCCGGTGAATGTCCGTCTGCTGGGCGCCCACCACCTCCACCTGGGTGAGGGCGTGCGCGGCACGGAACTCCCGCAGCACCGGGAGCAGCAGCGGCGTGGTCGCCGCGTTCACCGTGGTGACCCGCACCATCCGCCGGATCCTGTGCTGTTCGCCCGCGGCCGCCCGGAGCCGGTCCACCGCGTCGAGCACCCCGATGATGTGCGGCAGCAGCTCCCGGCCCGAGGCGCTCATCGTGGCCCCGGACCGCTTGCGCTCCAGCAGATCGACGCCGAGCTCCCGCTCCAGGTTCCGCACGGTCTCGCTCAACGCGGGCTGGGAGAGCCGCAGTTCCTCGGCCGCCCGGCGCAGCGAGCCGAGCCGTGTCACCGCCGCGATGTATTCCAGCTGTTCTGTTCGCACCCGCAGCAGAATGCGGTCCCATTCCACGGTCGTTCAAGGGTTTCCCTGTCACACCTTCGTGAAATTCAATGGTCCGCGATACGAGACCGGTCGGGTTTTCCTTGACTGCCCTCACCGGCGACTGCCACGATCGACGGCATGACGATGCGACTGGACCTCACGCGGCGACGCCACGTCGACCTCGCGCGCGTCTCCAGCGCCTCCTGTCGCGCCGCGGCCTGATCCCTCCTTTCTCCGTTCCCTGAGATCCGCCGCGCCTTTTCTTTTCCCCGCCTGAATTCGCCGCGTCCCCCGAATTCGGCGTGCCCGAAAACATTCCGCCACAGGAGTTCCGCATGCCCGCCGTGCCCCTGAAATTCGCCTATTGGGTCCCCGACGTCAGCGGGGGACTCGTCACCAGCAGGATCGAGCAGCGCACCGACTGGGGGTACGACTACAACCGCGAACTCGCCGTCCTCGCCGAGAACAACGGCTTCGACTACGCCCTCAGCCAGGTCCGCTACATGGCCGGCTACGGTACCGAGTACCAAAGTCATCGCCGCCGTCCGCTTCGCCGTGAACGTGGTCTCCGGCTGGTTCAAGGGCGAGTTCACCGCCCTCGGCGAGCCCTGGCTGGAGCACGACGAACTCCCCCAGTTCTCGGCTTCGCTCGAACCGGGGGCGCCCCCATCCGCCGCTCCGAGGAGTTCATCCGCGCCCTGCGCGGGATCTGGACCGAGGACCACATCGAACTCGCCGGGGACTTCTACCGGTTGCGCGACTTCTCCCTCAAGCCCAAGCCCCTCAACACGCCCGAGCGCCCGCACCCGGAGATCTTCCAGGGCGGCAACTCCACCGCCGTCCGCGCCTCCGCCGCCGCGTCCGGACGTACGGCACCGAAGTTCGGCCTCAACGGCTTCCTGATCGCCCGTGACACCGAGGCCGAGGCCCGCGAGACCCTCCGGGAGATCGTCGCGCACGCCGACCGCGAGGGCTTCGGCGCCGCCGTCCGGCAGGCGGGACCGTCCACAGCCGACGGCAAGGGCATGTGGCAGGACTCCACCCTCGAGGACCTCGTCCAGTACAACGACGGCTTCCGCACCGGCCTCCTCGGCTTCCTCCATTACCACGAGGAGGTCGAGTACTTCGGCAAGCGCGTCCTGCCGCTCGTGCGCGAGCTGGAGGAACGACTGCCGGAAGCAGTTCCCGCGTCCGTGCCCGCCCACGCCTGAAAGAGGACCCATGGCCACCGTCCTGTCCGTCTCCGGCAGCCCGTCCGCCTCCTCCCGCACCGGGCGCCTGCTGCGCCACCTCGACCAGCGGCTCACCGCCCAGGGTCACGAGGTGATCCCGCTCGACGTCCGTACGATCCCCGCCGAGGCGCTGCTCGGCGCGGACTTCCGCCACCCGGCGATCGTCGAGGCCACCGCACTGTTCGCCCGCGCCGACGGCGTGGTCGTCGGCACGCCCGTCTACAAGGCGTCGTACTCCGGAGTGCTCAAGGCGCTCCTCGACCTGCTCCCGCAGTACGCGCTGACCGGGAAGACCGTCCTGCCGCTGGCCACCGGCGGCTCCACCGCCCATGTCCTGGCCCTCGACTACGCGCTGCGGCCCGTCCTGAACTCCATGGGCGCCGCGCACATCGTGCAGGGCTGGTTCACCCTCGACAAGGACATCACCGCCCACGAGGACGGCACGGTCACCGTCGCCCCGGCCACCGCCGAGGCACTCGGCCAGGTCGTCGACCAGTTCTCCGCCGCCCTCGGCCGCACCCCCTACCTGGCCGCGGCGAGCTGACCATGACCGCCGCGCACGTCATCGCCGACGACGCCGAGGCCCTCACGCTCGCCGCGGCCCTGGCCGAGGAGTTCCGGCCCGGAGCCTCCGCCCGGGACGCCGAACGCCGCCTGCCGCGCGCCGAGCTGGACCGGCTCTCGGCCTCCGGGCTGCTCGCCGTCACCGTCCCCGCCGACCACGGCGGGGCGGACGTGAGCGCCGGGACCCTCGCGGAGATTTTCCGCCTCCTCGCCACCGCCGACGCCAGCCTCGCCCAGATCCCGCAGAGCCACTTCGCCTACGTCAATGTGATCCGCCGTCAGGGCACCGAGGAACAACGGAAGTTCTTCTTCGCCGAACTGCTCGCGGGCCGCCGTTTCGGCAACGCCCAGTCCGAGGCCGGCACCCGGCACGTCCAGGACATCCGCACCCGCCTGGAGCCACGGCCCGACGGCTCGTACGTCCTGAACGGGGTCAAGCACTACTGCACCGGCGCCCTCTTCGCCGACTGGATCCCCGTCCTGGCCCGCGCCGAGGACGACAGACTCCATGTGGCCTACGTCCCCGCCGGTGCCCCGGGGCTGACGGTGACCGACGACTGGGACGGCCTGGGCCAGCGCACGACGGCCAGCGGGACCGTCCGGCTCGACGGCGTCCCCGTACCCGCCGATCGTGTCCTGCCCCACCACCTCACCTTCGAGGGCCCCCAACTGCACGGGGCGGTGGCCCAGTTGCTGCACGCCGCCATCGACGCCGGGATCGCGGCGGGCGCGCTGGCCGAGGCGGCGGAGTTCGTGACCGCCAAGAGCCGCCCGTGGTTCGAGAGCGAGGCCGAGACGGCAGCGGAGGACCCGCTGCTCATCCAGCGCTTCGGAGAACTCGCCCTTCAGGTACGGGCGGCGGAGGCACTTCTGCGCGAGGCCGCCCGCGCCGTGGACACGGCCCGCGCCCACCTCACGGACGACTCCGCCGCCGAGGCCTCCCTCGCGGTCGCCGCGGCCAAGGTGCAGGCGGCCCGCGCGGCCGTCGAGGTGTCCAGCTCTCTCTTCGAGGTCTCCGGCACCCGCGCGGCCCTCGCCTCGCTCAATCTGCACCGGTACTGGCGCGACGCCCGTACCCACACCCTGCACGACCCCACCCACTGGAAGATCCAGCACATCGGCCGCCACGCGCTCAGCGGCACCCGGCCGCCGCGCCACGGCCTCCTCTAGCGGCACTGCTGATCGGAGACCCCACGTGTCCCTCACCTTCCACTGGTTCCTGCCCACGAACGGCGACAGCCGGCATGTCGTCGGCGGCGGTCACGGCACCCCGGCCACCGCCTCCGGACGCGACCGGCCGCCCACGGTCGCCTATCTGAGCCAGATCGCGGCCGCCGCCGAGGACCTGGGCTTCGTGGGCGTGCTCACCCCGACCGGAGCCTGGTGTGAGGACGCGTGGCTGACCACGGCCATGGTCAGTCGGCACACCGAACGGCTGAAGTTCCTCGTCGCCTTCCGGCCCGGGTTCGTCTCCCCGACCCTCGCCGCGCAGATGGCGTCCACCTTCCAGCGCCACAGCGGGGGACGGCTGCTGCTGAACGTGGTCACCGGCGGCGAGAGCCATGAACAGCGGGCCTACGGCGACTTCCTCGACAAGGACGACCGGTACCGCCGTACCGGTGAATTCCTGGAGATCGTCCGCGGGTTGTGGGACGGCAAGACCGTCGACCTGGACGGCGAGCACCTGCGGGTGGCGGACGCGCGGCTGGCCCGGGTGCCCGACCCCGTCCCCGAGGTGTACTTCGGGGGCTCCTCGCCCCTCGCCGGGGAGATCGCCGCCCGGCACGCGGACGTGTACCTCACCTGGGGCGAGCCGCCCGCCCAGGTCGCCGGAAAGATCGCCTGGGTCAAGGAGCTCGCGGCGCGGGAGGGGCGTGCTCCGCGCTTCGGCATCCGGCTGCACGTCATCACCCGGGACACCGCCGAGGAGGCCTGGGCGGAGGCGAACCGGCTGCTCGACGGGTTCGATCCGGAGACCGTGCGGTCCGTCCAGGCCGGACTCGGGCGCAGCGAGTCCGAGGGACAGCGGCGGATGCTCGCGCTGCACGGGGGCAGCCGGGACGGGCTGGAGATCCATCCCAACCTGTGGGCCGGGATCGGACTGGTGCGGGGTGGCGCGGGGACCGCGCTGGTGGGCAGCCATGCGGAGGTGGCGGAGCGGATCAAGGAGTACGCGGCGCTGGGGATCTCGGAGTTCGTGCTGTCGGGGTATCCGCATCTGGAGGAGGCGTACTGGTTCGGGGAGGGGGTGCTGCCGCTGCTCGCGGGAGAAGGGGTGTGGCAGCACCCTTGGGGGAAGCGGGTGAACTCCGTTCAGGTGCCGTTCGCGGGCTGAGGGGGGTGGCCGGGGTGCGGCGGCGTGTGCCGGTGCGTGGGGGGCGTTCGCGCAGTTCCCCGCGCTCCTAGACCATCAGGGCGTTGAGATGTGAGCGGCGGGATTCCCCCGTCTGGCCCTGGACCAGGAGGAACAGGGACTCCCTCGCCAGGCGTTGGGCCCTGCTCGTCAGGAGCATCGCCCGGCCTCCTCCTGTCACCACGGCCGCCGTGGTCGCCGTCTGCATGAGCTCGTAGGCCTGGGAGCGCAGGGCCAGACGGTCGTCGAGGTGCTCGTGCGGCTTCGCCTCGTCGGTCAGGGTGTAGGCCTCGGCGCGCACCTTCGCGAGGCGGGTGCGCAGACGGCCGGCCGTCTCCTCGTCCGCCAGCCCGAGCGCCGCCTCCGTGATGCCGAAGACCGCGGGGTTGGCGTTCACCGTCCTGAGCCGGTCGGTCGCCGCCCAGGTCCGGTACGGGGTGCGCAGGGCCACCGCCTCGTCGGGGAGCCACAGGCCGTCCAGGTCCAGGGAGACCGTGCGGGCCGCGCCGAGAGCGGCCAGGCGCAGCGGCGCGGACGCCCGCAGACCGGGCTGCTCGCGGGCCTCCGCGAAGGCGAAGAGGGCCTCGTCGGCGTCCGTGACCCCCGCGACGAGCAGCACGTCGTTCAGGCCCCAGCCCGTGTACCAGGGGACCTTCCCGTCGAAGCGCCAGCCGCCCCGCTCGCGGGTGACCCGCACGGGGACGCGGGGATGCGCCCGCAGATGGGCGTACGCCACCCCGGACAGCAGATCGCCGGTGGCCAGCCGGCCGAGCAGGCGCTCGCGCACCGGGCCCTCGCTCTTCGCCAGGGTCAGCACCGGGGTGTGGTGCTGCGTCTGCACGAACCAGGTCGAGCAGCAGGCCCCGGCCAGGATCTCCGCCGTCTCCCGCACCACCGCGCCGGGCGCCTCGGCGCCGCCGTACTCCTTGGGGGCGTTGAGCCCGAGCAGGCCCGAGCGTCTGATCTCCGTCAGATGGCCCACCGGTACCTCGCCCTGGTCGACCTGTTCGGCGTGCGGGACGAGGAGGTCGTCGGCGAGACGGCGGGCGCGGATGACGAGGGGGTGCGGTGCGGTCATGGGCAGGATTCTTTCCCGTGTCGGGGTCCGGGGTGTCGATCCGGGGGAGTGCCGTTCGTGTAGGAGGTGAGAGAACGGCACACGACGCCAAGGAGGACGTCATGCAGCACTACCTGCTCAGCGTGGTCCAGCCCGCCGACGGGACACCGCCCGGGCCGGAGGAGATGGCCGGGATCATGCGCCGGGTGGAGGCCTACAACGACGAGCTGCGCGCCGCCGGGGCCTGGGTCTTCGCCGGTGGTCTGCACGGACCCGAGACGGCCACCGTGCTCCGGCCGAAGGACGGTGACGTGCTCGTCACCGACGGACCGTACGCCGAGGGCAAGGAGTACCTCGGCGGGCTGTGCCTGATCCGGGCCGCCGACCTCGACGAGGCACTGGAGTGGGGCCGCAAGGCCGCCCTGGCCACCACGCTCCCCATCGAGGTGCGGCCGTTCGTGGACCGGCACTGAGGCCGGACGATGGGCGACCCGGTCGACGTCGAGGCCGTGTTCCGAGCGGAGTACGGCCGGGCCGTCGCCGTCCTGGTCCGCCGGCTCGGTGACATCGACCTCGCCGAGGAGGCGGTCCAGGAGGCCTTCACCACGGCCCTGCGGAGCTGGCCGGAGACCGGGCCGCCGCCCAGCCCGGCCGGCTGGATCATCACCACCGCCCGCAACCGGGCCGTCGACCGGCTGCGCCGCGAGGCCGGCCGGGACGCCCGGCACGCCGAGGCGGCCCGGCTGTACGCCCCCGACCCGCCCGCGGAGGAGGGCCCCGTGCGCGACGACCGGCTCCGGCTGATCTTCACCTGCTGCCACCCCGCGCTCGCCCCGCAGGCGCGGGTCGCCCTCACCCTGCGGCTCCTCGGGGGTCTCACCACCGCGCAGATCGCCCGCGCGTTCCTCGTCCCCGAACCCACGATGGCCCAGCGCCTGGTCCGCGCCAAGGCGAAGATCCGCGACGCCCGCATCCCGTACCGGGTGCCCCGCGACGCCGACCTGCCGGACCGGCTGAACGGGGTGCTCGCCGTCGTCTACCTGATCTTCAACCAGGGGTACGAGGGCGATCCGGGCCTGTGCGCGGAGGCCCTGCGCCTCGGGCGGCTGCTCGGCGAGCTGATGCCGGACGAACCCGAGGTCACCGGGCTGCTCGCGCTGATGCTGCTCGTCGAGTCCCGCCGGGACGCCCGGCAGGACGCCGACGGCACGCTCGTCCCGCTGCCCGGACAGGACCGGCGCCGCTGGGACCGGGCGCTGATCGCCGAGGGACAGGACCTCGTCCGCCGCTGTCTGCGCCGCGACCGGCCGGGCCCTTACCAGATCCAGGCCGCCGTCCAGGCCGTCCACAGCGACGCGCCGACCGCCGCGGCCACCGACTGGGGCCAGATCCTGCGGCTCTACGACCGGCTGACGGCCCTCGCACCGAGTCCGGTGGTGGCGCTGAACCGGGCGGTGGCGGTCGCCGAGACCGACGGACCGGGGCCCGCCCTCGACCTGGTGGACGCGCTCGATCTGGACGGCTACCACGTGTTCCATGCCGTCCGGGCCGACCTGCTGCGCCGCCTGGACCGCCCCGCCGAGGCGGCCCGGGCCTACACGTCCGCCCTCGCGCTGGCCGAGAACCCGGCCGAGCGCGCCTACCTGGAGAAGCGCCTGCACACCCTGCACGGAACGTAGTGGTTGCCCGGGGAATGTATTTTGGTCCCTGAAAGGTTGGCATATACACCGAGCTGACCGCTCGCCGTCCGAACCAGGGCCGCAAGGCCCGCGCAACCCCAGCGAGGCACCGTGACCACCGCCGCCACCCCCGAGCAGTCCACCGGCCCCCTCGCCGCCCCGGAGCGGCCCGCCGAGGTCGTCGCCCGGCTGCGCGCCGCCTTCCGCACCGGCCGCACCAAGCCCGTCGCCTGGCGCACGGACCAGCTGCGCCGGCTGCGCGCGCTGCTCACCGGGAACGGCGCCGACCTCGCCGCCGCCCTCCACGCCGACCTGGGCAAGAGCGCCACCGAGGCGTACCGCACCGAGATCGACTTCACGATCCGCGAGATCGACCACACCCTCGACCACCTGGACGGCTGGCTCGCCCCCGAGCCCGCCCCGGTCCCGGCCCACCTCGGCGCCGACGCACGCGCCTGGACGCAGGTCGACCCGCTCGGCGTCGTCCTCGTCATCGCGCCCTGGAACTACCCCGCCCAGCTGCTGCTGGCCCCGCTGGTCGGCGCCCTCGCCGCCGGCAACGCGGTCGTCGTCAAGCCCAGCGAGCTGGCTCCCGCCACCTCCGCCGCCCTGGCCCGGCTGCTGCCCGCGCACCTCGACACCGAGGCGGTCGCCGTCGTCGAGGGCGGTGTCCCCGAGACCACGGCCCTGCTCGCCGAGCGCTTCGACCATGTCTTCTACACCGGCAACGGCACCGTCGGCCGGATCGTGCTGCGCGCCGCCGCCGAGCACCTGACCCCCGTCACCCTCGAACTCGGCGGCAAGTCACCGGCGTTCGTCGACCGCGACGCCGATCTCACCGTCGTCGCCGACCGGCTGGCCCGCGGCAAGTTCCTCAACGCCGGCCAGACCTGTGTCGCCCCCGACTACGTCCTCACCGACCCGGAGACCGCCGCCGCCCTCGAACCCCTGCTGGCCCGCTCCGTCGAGACCCTGTACGGCACCGACCCGCAGGCCTCCCCCGAGTACGGGCGGATCGTCAACGAACGCCACTTCGACCGGCTCACCGCCCTGCTGGACTCCGGGCGGACCGTGACCGGCGGCCGTCACGACCGTACGGACAAGTACATCGCGCCGACCGTCCTCGCCGACGTCGACCCCGCGTCGCCCGTCATGGCCGAGGAGATCTTCGGCCCGGTCCTGCCGATCGTGACCGTCTCCGGGCTCGACGAGGCGATCGGGTTCATCAACGACCGCGACAAGCCCCTCGCGCTGTACGTGTTCTCCGAGTCGGACACCACCCGCTCGCGCATCGCCGCCGAAACCTCCTCCGGCGGCCTCGGGTTCGGTCTGCCCCTCGCCCATCTCACCGTCTCCGACCTGCCGTTCGGCGGAGTGGGCGAGAGCGGCATGGGCAACTACCACGGCCGCTACTCCATCGAGACCTTCAGCCACCGCAAGGCGGTCCTGGACAAGCCGCTGGGCTGAACCCCACCGGAGCGGGACACGACGGAGGCGAGCGCCGCCGAGGCGAACGCGACAGAGCCGAACGCGACAGAAGCGGGCATCCGCGGGACAGCAACCGTGCCGCGATAGTCCGGAACGGCGCGGTCCGTAGTCCGAAGCGGCCAATTCCTCGCGAGTTCCGAATCCCGCATGCACGAAACGCCCGTCCCGAACGCCGTGGTGGCAGAAGGTGTGACCGACGCCTTCCGGGGCTCCTGAGCCCCGCACACCCAGCGGAAGGACCGAACGGTCCGTGAACGACCAGTTCGCACAGCTCGCCCGGGACGTGGCGCTGTCCCTGCTCGCCCTCCGGGTCTTCGGACCCGGAGCCGTCACGCTCGCGCGCCGGTTCGTCGCCGCCCTGGTGCGGGTGGGCGTCCGGGAGATGGACCACCGGCTCCCGGGAGGCGATCGGTGACCCAGGAGGAGCTGCGCCCCGCCGGGAACCCCCGGGCGCCGGAGAAACTGCCGCTGGACTTCAGCGCCTTCCACCAGATGCACCGCCCGCGCTACGTCCGCGAGGCCGAGCGCTGTCTGCGCTGCCGGGCGGACGCCGAGGAGGCCGTCGACGAGGCCTTCGTCCAACTCGCCCGGGAGTGGCCCCAGATACTGCGCGCCGAGAACCCCGCCGCCTACGCCTGGCGGGTCATGAAGAACCGGGTCGTCGACCACGCCCGGGCCCGGGGCCGGCGCGCCACCCTCATGGACACCGCCGTCTTCGAGACGGTGACCCTCCAGGGTGCCGAGGACGCCTTCGAGGTCATCGAGCAGAACCTGCGGCTGTTCCACGCGATCTCCGCCCTCCCCGAGCGCCAGCAGGACGTCATCCGGCTGCGCTACTGCGAGGGCTACGACACCGCGGAGGTGGCGCACGAACTCGGCATCACCCAGGCCGGCGTGCGCTCCATCGAGCGCTACGCCCGGCACCGACTGCGGGAGATCTACACCTCGTGCGCCGAGGAGGAGGAGCGTTCATGACCTACGACACCGTGAGCGACATCGACACGCTGCTGGCCGGGGCGCGGCTCGTGCCCACGGCCCCCTACCGCCGCTGCGACATCGAGGCCGCCGAGGCCCGGATAGCCGCCCGCGTCGCCGCCCCGGCCGGCGACGGCGCCGGGGCGCGGAACCGCCCCCAGCAGGCGGCCGCCCGCCGCCCCCCGAGGGTCCATCCCTCGGCCCGGGACCTGCGGGCCCTGTGCGAGGCGCTGCTGACCCGCCCCGGAGCCCTGAGCGGCCTCGGCGCCTTCCACGGCAGCGCGCTGCCCGAACCGAGCGGCGCGCGCGTCCTGGGCGCCCTCCTCCATCTGGCCGGCTGCGAGGACAGCGGCCGCTTCTGGTGGCAGTACGGCGCCGGCGCCGGGGACCCGGTGTCCTCGTACTGCCTCTACCTCCACCACCGCGCGCACGGCGAGGACCAGGAGGCGGACTGGTGGCTCAGCCACACGGAGATCACCCCCGCCACCCTGAGCCGGGAGGCCACCGAGGTGGAGATCGCCACCGCCCTGCACGTGCTCAGAGGCCTGCGGCGCGGCCGCCGGGGACTGACCAAGGCCCTGCGCGCCCTCGTGGAGTACGTCCCGGCCGTGGTCGGCTTCGTCGACGAGGACCTGGAACTGCCCCTCCCGGACGGCGATCTCGCCGACATCGTCGAGGAGGCCGTCGCCCACGGCGGCACCCCGCCCGCGGGGGAGCGCCGGTGCGCACGCTCCCGCCCGCTGCTCGAACGCCGGGAGTCGGCCGTGCACACCGTCTCCTCGGCCACCCCCCGGACCGCGCGGCACTGGAGCCGGGACGTCCAGGAGGCGCTGCGCAAGTGCGAGGAGACCGTGGCCTGCTGACGGCACGCCACGAGGAGGTGCCGGCGTCCGCGGTGCGTGCGAGACTGCGCCGATGAGCAGCGCAGCGATCACCGCGGACGCCGCGGGCACCTGGACCCTCGGCGACCTCACCGTCCACCGCGTCGGCCTCGGCGCGATGCGGCTGACCGGGAGCGCCGCCTTCCACCACGGCACCCCGAGCGACTGCGGCCGCTCGATCGCGGTCCTGCGCCGGGCCGTCGAGCTCGGCGTCGACCACATCGACACCGCCGCCTTCTACTTCTCCTCCCTCCGCTCGGCCAACGAACTCATCAACAGCGCGCTCTCCCCGTACCCGGACGGCCTGCTCATCGCCACGAAGGTCGGCCCCTTCCGGACCTGGGCGGGGGAATGGGGCACCGCGGCCCGCCCCGAGGACCTGCGCGGCCATGTCGAGGAGAACCTGCGCCAGCTCGGCCGCGACCACCTCGACCTCGTCTACCTGCGCCGGATGCGCCAGGACTCGATCGCCGAACACTTCGGGGCCCTAGCCGAACTGCGCCGGGCCGGCCTGATCCGCCACCTCGGCATCTCCGACGTCGAACCCCGCCATCTCGCCGAGGCCCGGGCCATCGCCCCGGTGGTGAGCGTGCAGAACCGGTACGGCCTCGGCGCCTCCACCCCCGCGACCGAGGAACTCCTCACCGTCTGCCGCGAGCAGGGCATCGCCTTCGTCCCGTTCTTCGCCATCGCCGGTGACGGCGGAGCCCTCGGCGCGACGACCGCCCACGACGAGGCCGTCCTCGCCGTGGCCCGCGCCCACGGGTGCACCCCCGCCCAGATCCGGCTCGCCTGGACCCTCGCCCAGGGCCCCCACGTCCTCGCCATCCCGGGTACGGGCAACCCCGACCACCTCGCCGAGAACATCGCGGCGGGCGCCCTGCGTCTCACCCCCGGGGAACGGGAGCGCCTCGACGCCGCCCACCGCGGACCGGCGTGACCGACGGGCCGCCGCACCGTCACCCTGCGGCCCGGTCCGCCCGCCTGCTCCACCTAGTCCACCCACACCCCGTCCCGCATCAGATGCCTCCCCGGCAGCTCACGCGTGCCGCACCACGCCTGTACGGCCACCGGCCGCACCCGGAAGAAGGCGTACACCGCGCTCTCCCGGCGCGGATCCCACCCCGTCTTCGCCAGGAACGCCCCGGCCGCCTCCTCGGGGACGTCGTCCGCCGGGTACGTCACCGTCTCCCCGTCGATCAGCACCACGTCCCGGGTGTCGCCGAACGCCAGCCGGGTCCGCCCGCCGGTCCGCAGATTGCGGCCGGTGGGATTCGAGAGCCGGGTCGCCAGCCACACGCACTCCCCGTCCCAGACGAACCACAGGGCGACCAGACAGGGCACGCCCGCCGCGTCCGCGGAGGCGACCCAGACATCGCTCTCCCGCCCCAGCCGCGCCAGAACGTCCCTCTTCCGCCGCCCGGGCCCACGCACCGGCTCAGTGATCTCCATACGCCGACGCTAACGAATGCCCCTCGCGTGACGCAGGTCACATGGACCCCATGTCACGTACGGAAGGGCAGCTTGCGTCTGGTGGTCGTCCGCAGCGCGGGAACGACCGACACGAAAGAGGCGGCACAGCTATGAACGCGACAGCAGCGCAGCAGCACGAGGTCCTGGTCCTGGGCGCCGGCTACGCCGGGCTCTCCGCCGCGATCCAGCTCGCGGCCCGCACCAGGAAACGCGGAAACCCGCGGGTCACGCTGGTCAACCCCTACGACACCTTCACCGAGCGGCTCCGACTCCACATGACCGCCACCGGCCAGGAGACGGCCGAGAGGAACATCCCGGAGCTGCTGGACGGCACCGGCGCCCACTTCGTCCGCGGCCGGGTCACCGCCGTGGACGCCGAGGCGAAGACCGTCCGGATCGACGACGACCGGGTCCTGCGCTACGACACCCTGGTCTACGGCCTGGGCGGCATCGCGGACACCGCCGCCGTCCCCGGTGTGGACGACCACGCCCACACCCTCGACAGCGTGCAGGACGCCGCCCTTCTCGCCGATCGGCTGGCCCGCCTCGACGGTCGGACCGTCGTGGTCTGCGGCAGCGGCCTCACCGGCGTCGAGGCCGCCGCGGAGATCGCCGAGCGGTACCCGCAGCTCGACGTGGTGCTGCTGGGCCGGCAGGAGCCGGGCGCGGCCATGCACCCGAAGGCCAGGACCCACCTGGACGCGGCGCTGGCCCGGCTCGGCGTGCGGGTGCGCAGCGGCGTCGAGGTGGCCAAGGTGCTGCCGGACCGCGTCGAGCTCGCGGACGGCTCCGCCGTCCCGGCGGGCGCGGTGCTGTGGACCAGTGGCACCCGTGTCCCGCCGCTGGCGGCCGCCGGGGGTCTGGCCGTCGACGAGCGCGGCCGAGTGATCACCGACAGCGCGCTGCGCTCGGTCTCCCACCCGGACGTCTACGCCGTGGGCGATGCGGCGGCGATCCGTCAGGGCTACGGCGTGATGCACGGAACCTGTCAGGGGGGCATGCCGACCGGTGTGCACGCGGCCCTCTCGATCCTGCGGGTGCTGGCCGGCAAGGAGCCCAGGCCCTTCCGTTTCGGCTACTACCACACACCGGTCAGCCTGGGCCGGGACGACGCCGTCGTCCAGTTCACCCGTCCCGACGACAGCCCGCGCCGGATCGTGCTGACCGGCAAGCGGGCCGCGCGCTACAAGGAGACCGTCACCGCCGCGCCGTGGCCGACCTTCGCCCGTATGAAGAAGATGCCCGCCTCGGGCGCGTTCTGGCCGCACGGCGGCCGCTACACCCGGATTCGGAGCGCCAAGTGACCCCCTCGCAGGAGGCCGGTGCCGACCAGCTCGCCTTCCAGCAGCACCGCACCCTTCTCTTCTCCGTCGCCTACCGCATCCTCGGCACCGCAGCCGATGCCGAGGACGTGGTCCAGGACGCCTGGCTCAAGTGGTCGGCGGCCGACCGTTCCCAGGTCGCCGACCCCAAGGCCTACCTGACCCGGATCGTCTCCAACCTGGCGATGGACCGGCTTCGTTCGACGCGTCACCAGCGCGAGACCTACGTAGGGCCGTGGCTCCCCGAGCCGATCCTCACGGGCCCGGACACCGCCGACGGCGTCGCCACGACGGACTCGGTCTCCATGGCCCTGCTGGTCGTGCTGGAGACGCTGAGTCCCCTGGAGCGCGCGGTCTTCGTGCTGAAGGAGGTCTTCGCCTTCAGCCACGCGGAGATCGCGGAGGCGGTGGAACGCTCGGAGGCGGCGGTCCGGCAGGCCGCGCACCGCGCCCGCGAGCATGTCCAGGCCCGGCGGCCCCGGTTCACCGCGGACCCCGCCCGCCGACGCGACGTCACCGAGCGCTTCCTCGCGGCGACGGCGGGCGGCGACATCAACACCCTCATGGAGCTGCTGTCCCCGGACGTGACGCTGTGGACCGACGGCGGCGGCAAGGTCCGCCAGGCCCTCAAGCCGGTCGTCGGCCGGGAGACCGTGGCCCGCTGGTTCGCCGCGCTCGGCACCGCGACCTACCAGGGCATCGAGCCCGGGCAGATGCGGGCGGAGCTCGCCTGGATCAACGGAGGCCCGGGCGTGGTCTTCCGCGGCCCGGACCGCGTGGTCGCCACGTTGACCTTCGACTTCGATCCGGAAGGCCGCATCTCGACCCTCCACAACGTGGCCAACCCCGACAAGCTCCACGCGATCGCCGACGGAACCCGGCACGAACTCCCCTGAGCCGCCCGGCCCTTGTCGACCTCGGGGGGTCCCTGCCCAGGTGGAAGCGGAACCGGGTCGAAGAAGGCGGCTCGGGGCCATGGAGCCGGGCACCGGGCACCGGTCGCCGGGCCAGGCCACGGGCGCAGAGCGTGCTCCGGGCGGCCCGGGGCAGGTCCCCGCGCGGATCGCCGTCGCGCTGGGACCGCACATGGACACCCGGCGCGCGGGCCGGTATCGCTGCGCCGCCCTGGCCCGGCCCGGCCTGCCTGGCCCTGCCCTGCCTGGCCCTGCCCTGCCCGGCCTGCCTGCCCTGCCTGGCCCTGCCCTGCCCGGCCTGCCCGGCCTGCCTGGCCCTGCCCTGCCTGGCCCTGCCCTGCCCGGCCTGCCCGGCCTGCCTGGCCCTGGCCTGCCCGGCCTGGCCTGCCCGGCCTGCCCGGCCCGGCCCGGCCTGCCCGCCCGGCCCCCGCTGTCGCACGGGTCGTGCCCCGAGTCGGCCCGCGAGGCCGTCGACTGCGGCATCGCGCCGTCCTGACGGCGTCCACCGCCGGGCGCGCCGGTCCGTCGGCCCGCCCGGCCGCCTACGGCATCCCTCGCGCCCGCGCGGCCCGCCGCCACGAACCCCGGACCCGCGTCGCGCCCTCCACGAACCTGCTCACCAGGCCGTGACCACCGTGCACGCCTCCGCCTCCTGGACGAACCGGATCGTCAGCCGGGGCGGCACCCCCGAGGGTCTCGTCGGCGCCGCGCCGCAACGCCTCCGGCGGCCCCGGTCCACCACCCGCCCGGGCCCGCGTCCGGGCCGTGACAGCCCCCGCGACCCATGATCCGCCCAGGCAACTGGCGCCACGCAAGTTTTACGTATAACCTCTCCCGTCAATCGCCCCTGCCGTGCCTCCCCGAAAGGCCCCGATGTCCCGCATCGCCCTGGTCACCCTCGTCGTCGACGACTACGACGAGGCGATCCGCTTCTACACCGACGCGCTCGGCTTCCGGCTCGTCGAGGACGAGCCCCGGCCCGACGGTGCCCGCTGGGTCGTCGTCCGGCCGGGTGAGGGGCAGGACGGCACCGGGCTGCTGCTCGCCCGCGCCAAGGGCGACGCCCAGCGCGACCGGATCGGCGACCAGACCGGTGGCCGTGTCGGCTTCTTCCTGCACACCGACGACTTCGCCCGCGACCACGCCCGGATGGCCGCGGCCGGCGTGACCTTCCTGGAGGAGCCCCGCCACGAGCCGTACGGCTCCGTCGTCGTCTTCCAGGACCTGTACGGCAACCGCTGGGACCTGCTCCAGCCCGCCGGCTGATCCGCCTCCCGTAACGCCCCGTGCCCCGAACCGCCCCGCCCGAGGAAAGACCCGCCATGACTGCTACGCGCGTAGACGCCGATGTGATCCGCCGCCTTCCCAAGGCCGTCCTGCACGACCACCTCGACGGTGGCCTGCGCCCCGCCACGGTCGTCGAGCTCGCCGCCGCGATCGGCCACACGCTGCCCACCACCGACCCCGACGAGCTGGCCGCCTGGTACTTCGAGGCCGCCAACTCCGGCGACCTGGTGCGTTACATAGCCACCTTCGAGCACACCCTCGCCGTGATGCAGTCCCGCGAGGGTCTGCTGCGCGTCGCCGAGGAGTACGTCCTCGACCTCGCGGCCGACGGCGTCGTCTACGCCGAGGTGCGCTACGCGCCCGAACTGAACGTCCGGGGCGGGCTCACGCCGAACGAGGTCGTGGAGACCGTGCAGGAGGGGCTCGCGGCCGGCATGGCGAAGGCCGCCGCGGCCGGCACCCCGGTCCGCGTCGGCACCCTGCTCTGCGGCATGCGGATGTTCGACCACGTCCGTGAGGCCGCCGACCTGGCCGTCGCCTACCGTGACGCCGGCGTCGTCGGCTTCGACATCGCGGGCGCCGAGGACGGCTTCCCGCCCGCCGACCACCTCGACGCCTTCGAGCACCTGCGCCGCGAGAGCGTGCCCTTCACCATCCACGCCGGTGAGGCCCACGGCCTGCCCAGCATCCACCAGGCCCTCCAGGTCTGCGGCGCCCAGCGCATCGGGCACGGCGTGCGCCTCACCGAGGACATCGTCGACGGCAAGCTCGGCCGGCTGGCCGGATGGGTCCGCGACCGGCGCATCGCGCTGGAGATGTGCCCCACGTCCAACCTCCAGACCGGCGCCGCCACCTCCATCGCCGAGCACCCGATCACCGCGCTGAAGGACCTCGGCTTCCGGGTCACCCTCAACACCGACAACCGTCTGGTGTCCGGCACCACGATGACCCGCGAGATGACGCTGCTCGTCGAGCAGGCCGGCTGGGGCGTCGAGGACCTGCGCACGGTCACGGTGAACGCCCTGAAGAGCGCGTTCATCCCGTTCGACGAGCGCAACGCCCTGATCGAGGACGTCGTGCTGCCGGGCTACGCCGCCGCGCTCTGAAGCAGCCCGCGCACATACGCGGCCTGTCCGACGTGCTGGAGATCGTCGGACAGGACGCTGACCAGCCGTACGCCCAGCGTGACCGGCGGATCCCAGCGCACGTCCACGACCCGCTCCAGATCCGCCGCCGTCAGCGCGCGCAGCGCCTTGTGGCTCTGCTCGTGCACGGCGTCGTGGTAGCCGGTCAGCAGCTCGGGGTCGGCGACCCGCACCCTCGCCACCTTCTCCGGACCGTGCCCGTACCCGGTGTCGTGGCGCGGCAGGTCCAGCCCGAACCGTTTCTCCCAGTTGTCGGCCTCGCCCCACCACACCTGGTCGAGGTCGAAGGCGTCGGCCATGTGGTCGTCCTGGACGCGGGTGAGATGCCAGACGAGCCAGGTGACCGAGTTGGTCGCGGGGGTGGGCCGGGCGTTGAGGGAGTCGGGGTCCAGGCCCTCGACGGCGGCGTGGACCTCTTCCCGGATGCGGTTGAACCCGTCGATGAGGATGTCCTTCGCATGCATGACTCCACCATCGCGCAGCCCGCGCCCACGCGCCGCTTCTTTGCCCGCCCCTGGAAGCGCCCGGGGCGGGTGGCCGCCGTTCGGATCACCCGGGGCGGCCCTTGAGGTGATTGCCGCCCGTCGTGCGGGCCCGGCCCGCGCGGCGGGGGTACGGCATCCAGGACGTCCGGCAGGAGCCGGACCCTGGCCCCAGATGAGGAGCTCGGCGATGTACGCAGCGGTGCGGCGGTACGAAGGGGTGACCGATCCTGCGGAGGCGGGACGGCTCGTGCACGAGGGGTTCGTCCCGCTCATGCGTGAGGTCCCCGGCTTCGTGGCCTACTACTGGCTCGACGCCGGGGACGGGGTGATGGTCTCCACCAGTGTCTTCCAGGACCGGGCGGGCGCCGAGGAGTCGATCGCCCGGGCCGTGGACTTCGTACGGGAGCACCTCGCGGCCCTCCTCCCCAACCCTCCTCAGGTCATGGCCGGCGAAGTGGTCGCCTTCGCCTGACGGGGTCAGGCCTCCCCGGCCTCCAGCAGCGCCATCAGCGCCCGGGCCGCCGGGCTCGTCGCGTCGGGGGCCGGCAGCAGGGCGACCGTCTCGTAGGCCGCCTCGCCGGTGTCCTTCAGCGGCAGCGCGGTCAGCGCCTCGCGCTTGTGCCGGAAGTGCCGCGGTACGACGGCCACCCCGAGGTTCTCGCCCACCAGGTCCAGCAGACTGTGCACGTCGTTGACCTCGAGCGCGACCGTACGGCGTACGCCCGCCTCCGCGAAGGCGGCGTCGGTGGCCCGGCGCGGCCCCCAGTCCGGGTGGAAGTCGACGAACACCTCGCCCGCGAGGTCCTCCGGCACCAGGGCGGCTGCCGCCCTGGTGAGCCGGTGCTCCGGATGGCACAGCACGTACATCGGCTCGGTGGCCAGCGGTACGCAGCGCAGCTGGTCCGAGTCCGCCTGGGTGCGGTAGGCGAAGGCCAGGTCGAGCCGGCCCGCCGCCACCTCCTCGCCGAGGGCGCCCGAGCCGGTCTGCCGCAGCCGGATCTCCACGTCCGGGTGCCGCCGCCGGAACGCGGCCAGCAGCCCCGCCACGTGCACCCCCGCGATGCACTGCTCGGTACCCACGGAGAGCGTCCCGCGCACCACGCCCTGCACCGCGGCAACCGCCTCGTGCGCGGCCCGCACCTGCGCCAGGATCCGCTCCGCCTCCGCCAGCAGCGCCCGCCCGGCCTCGGTCAGCGTCACCCGTCGGGTGGTCCGCACGAAGAGCGGCGCCCGCAGCTCGCGCTCGAGCGCCCGGATGGACGCCGACAGGCCCGACTGGGACACCAGCAGCCGCTCGGCGGCCCGGGTGAAGTGCTGGTCCTCGGCGACCGCGACGAAGTGCTGGAGGTGGCGCAGTTCCATGATTGAGAAGCGTAGTCGCACAATTCCATCGGATTCTTCTGTTGGACCGCTGCACGGCACTCGGGAACAGTGGAGGCGGAAGATCGTGGGACCACCCCGGATGGAGTCGCGTTGTACACCGCACACCCCGACCGCTACGCGGACATGCCCTACCGGCGCACCGGACGCAGCGGCCTGAAGCTCCCCGCGCTGTCGCTCGGCCTGTGGCACAACTTCGGTCCGGACCGCCCGGCCGAGACCCAGCGGGCCATCCTGCGCCGCGCCTTCGACCTCGGCATCACCCACTTCGACCTGGCCAACAACTACGGCCCGCCGCCCGGCGCCGCCGAGTCCGCGCTCGGTCACTTCCTGAAGACGGACTTCGCGTCCTACCGGGACGAGCTGGTGATCTCCACCAAGGCCGGCTACCTGATGTGGCCCGGGCCGTACGGCGAGTGGGGCTCGCGCAAGTACCTGCTGTCGTCGCTGGACCAGAGCCTGAAGCGGATGGACCTCGACTACGTCGACGTCTTCTACTCGCACCGCCCCGACCCGGAGACTCCCCTGGAGGAGACGATGGGCGCCCTGCACTCCGCCGTCCAGCAGGGCAAGGCGCTCTACGTCGGCGTCTCCAACTACTCCGCGGAGCAGACCCGCGAGGCCGCCCGCATCCTCGGCGAGCTGGGCACCCCGCTCCTCATCCACCAGCCGCGCTACTCGATGCTCGACCGCCGCCCGGAGAGCGAGGGCCTGCTCGACGCCCTCGACGAGCTCCAGGTCGGCTCGATCGTCTTCTCCCCGCTGGAGCAGGGCCTGCTCACCTCCCGCTACCTCGACGGCATCCCCGAGGACTCGCGCGCGGCGAGCGACAGCCCGTTCCTGAACTCCGACGCGCTCACCGAGGACCTGGTCGGCAAGCTGCGCGCCCTGGACGACATCGCCAAGTCCCGCGGGCAGTCCCTGGCCCAGCTCGCCCTGGCCTGGGTGCTGCGCGGCGGCCGGGTCACCTCCGCGCTGGTCGGCGCGAGCAGCGCCCGCCAGATCGAGGACAGCGTCGGCGCGCTGGCCCACCTGGACTTCGAGGACGACGAGCTGGCCCGCATCGACGCGCTGATCAACGGCTGAGCCGTTCGGCCGGCCGTACGCTTCACGGTTTCTCCCCTTGCGGTGGTCCTTGTTCCTGTAGCCCGCCGCAAGGGGAGGAACGCATCGTCGGCCAGGGTGTTATCCGGCCACCGCGGCCGCTTTCGCCGTGTCATCGGACGGTTACCAGGCGAAACGGTGCGCAGGTGAGCGGAGGGGGCGGGTCCGCTGTCCGATTCCGGTCAGGAGTGGCGGTGAATATGCCAACAGACTGGCCGGAAAGTCATGGTGACAGTGTTTTAGAAGTGAACATACTCGAACGTCAGGGGCGCTCCGCCCCACAGGAGCCGCACGGAAAGCGAGGCAGGGCCGGCATACGAGCACTCGGGGGAGTGGAGACATGCACGACGAATTCCTGTGCCATGTCACGGCGTACGGATACTGCGACGGCCGTCGCATCGGCGTACCGCTCGGGACGTACCGCGCGCCGACGCTGGCGCTCGCGCTGTGGTGGTTACGGGACCGCGCGTTATGGATGGCCGAACGCCTCGATCCGCAACCCGAAGGCCCACACGTCCCGCAGGGCGCCCTCGTGCCCGTCGGCGACGGCGTCCCCGACGTACCCGCCCTGCTGCGCTCCTGGTGCGCGGACATCGGCCAGCAGGAGCTGGTGGCCGACGAGTTGGGCGGTGGACGGCTGGTGCGGGTCGCCGTCAGTGACGACACCACCGAGTACGAACTCCTCGCCGAGTCCGTGGACGCGCTGCGTATGCAGCGGACGCTCCCGGCGCTCGTCCTCCCCGTCGGCTGAACTCCACCCCGAGCGTGCACACCACTGGGCGTGCCCAGGCGCGAATCGATAGAATTCCGGCATGGTGGAGCGCCCCGTCGCCCCGACTGCGCCCGAACTCGTGCTGGAGACCGAGACGGGCGCCACCGTGATGATCCCCGGACGTGCCTACTACCTCGGCCGGGACCCGCTGAGCGACATCGTGATCGACGACGCCCGGGTCTCCTGGCACCACGCCGTGCTGCGCCCCGACGGCGACCACTGGACCCTCACCGACGAGGACAGCACCAACGGCACCTGGTCCGACGGCCGCCGGGTCCGGGTGCTCGACGTGGGCCCCGGCAGCGTGATCCGCTTCGGCAGCCCGGCCGACGGCCCCCGCGCCGTCCTCGCCGGCCGCCCGCCACCCGTCCCGGAACGGCCCTCGGCGGTGTCCATGCCCTCCCTGACGGGCACCTTCCGCCGCCCCACCTCCGTACGGCCGCTGCCCACCCGGACCGTCCGCATCGGCCGCGCCGCCGACAACGACCTCGTCATCGACGACCTGGTCGTCTCCCGCCGCCACGCCGAACTGCGCGCCCTGCCCGAGGGCGGCTACGAGATCGCCGACCTCGACAGCCACAACGGCACCTACCTCAACGGCTTCCCCGTCACCCGCGCCCCGATCGGCCCCGGGGACATCGTCGGCATCGGCCACTCGGCGTTCTGCCTGGTCGGCGACGAACTCCAGGAGTACGTCGACACCGGCGAGGTCTCCCTCGACGTCCAGGACCTCACCGTCGCCGTCGACCGCGGCCGCAAGACCCTGCTCGACCATGTGTCGTTCCCGGTGGGGGAGAAGTGCCTGCTCGCCGTCGTCGGCCCCAGCGGCGCCGGGAAGTCCACCCTGCTCAACGCCCTCACCGGCCAGCGCCCCGCCGACCACGGCACCGTCGTCTACGACGGCCGCGACCTGTACCACGACTACGCCGAACTGCGCCAGCGCATCGGCCTCGTCCCCCAGGACGACATCCTGCACGCCCAGCTCACCGTCCGCTCCGCCCTCACCTACGCCGCCGAACTGCGCTTCCCGCAGGACACCGCCAAGGCCGAACGGCGCGAGCGGGTCTCCGAGGTCATCCGCGAACTGGGCCTGGAACAGCGCGCCGGACAACCGGTGCACAGCCTCTCCGGCGGCCAGCGCAAACGCGTCAGCGTGGCGCTGGAGCTGCTGACCAAGCCCTCGCTGCTCTTCCTCGACGAGCCGACCTCCGGCCTCGACCCCGGCATGGACCGCTCGGTGATGCACATGCTGCGCGGCCTCGCCGACGACGGCCGCACCGTCATCGTCGTCACCCACAGCGTCCTGAGCCTCGACGTCTGCGACCGGCTCCTCGTCCTCGCCCCCGGCGGCCGGATCGCCTACTACGGGCCGCCCGGCGACGCCCTCGGCTTCTTCGGCTTCGAGCAGTGGCCCGAGGCCTTCGAGGCCTTCGAACGGGACCAGGACCGGGACTGGGCCGGACAGTACCGCGACTCGGCGTTCCACCACCGCTACGTCGTCAACTCCAGCGCCCAGCCCCGGCTGCCCCGCGAGGGCCCCGTCATCCTGCTGCCGCCGCCCCGGCCCCGCAGCCGCGCCGCCCAGCTCGGCACCCTGGTCCGCCGCTACACCGCGGCGCTGGGCGCCGACCGCACCTTCCTGGCCATCATGATCGCCCTGCCGTTCGTGATGGGCGCCATGGCCCGGGCCCTCGCCGGCGGCGAACTCACCCGGGACACCGCCATGAACGCGCTGCTGATCCTGTGCGTCGGCGGCGTCCTCACCGGCGCGGCCAACGCCGTGCGCGAACTCGTCAAGGAACGCGTCATCTACCGGCGGGAGCGGGCCGTCGGCCTGTCCAGATCGGCGTACCTGATGTCCAAGGTCGTCGTCCTCGGCGCGGTCACCGTGGTCCAGGCGGTCGTCCTCACCCTCGTGGCCCTGCTCGGCGTCGACCTCGACGCGCCCGGCGGCGAGGGTGTGTTGCTGCCACCCCTGGTCGAGATCACCGTGGCCGTCGCCCTGTTGGCGTTCACCGCGATGATGCTCGGCCTGCTGGTCTCCGCGCTGGTGCGCAAGGAGGAGGTGACCATGCCGCTGCTCGTGCTGCTCGCCATCGTCCAAGTGGTCTTCTGCGGAGCCCTGCTGAAACTCGACGGGGTGCCCGGCCTGGCACAGCTGTCCTGGCTCGTGCCCTCGCGCTGGGCGCTCGGTGCGATGGCCGGCACCATCGGCCTGTCCCGGATCGTGCCCGGGGACATCACCGCTGACCCGCTGTTCGAGCACCGGGCGCAGATCTGGCTGCTCGACATCGGCATGCTCGTCGTCCTCTCGGTCGTCTTCGGGTTCGTCGTCTCCCGGCTGCTGCGCCGCCACGAACCCGCCGTGATGCGGAAGTAGGCACGGCCCATGACCACCACCGCCTTCGGGCCCACGCACGTCGTCCCCCCGCTGGGCATGCCCGCCTGGGAGGCCCCCGATCCGGCCCGGCCCACCGTGCCGCTGGACCCGCTGCTGCCCGTCCGGCTCCTGGAGCGGCGCGGCGACTGGGGGCACGTGCTGTGCGCCAACGGCTGGCAGGCCTGGGTCGACGGCCGCCATCTCGTCGCCGTACCGCAGGACCCGCCGCTCGCCGACGCCCCGCCCACCGCCGTCGCCGATCCGCGGCCCCTGCTCGCCCGGGCCGAGGAGGCCCTCGCGCGCTACCGCGCCGCGGTCGAGGAACTGGCCGGCGGCGCCCTGGACGGCGAGTCCTTCCGGCGGCGGACCCGGGACCTGCGGATCGGGGTGGTCGTCGACGGCGAGTCCATGTGGCTGTACGACTCCGCGGAGGAGCGCTGGGTCTACGGCGACGGCACCCGGCTGAGCACCTACGCCACCGACCACCCGCCCGGCGCGGCCCCCGTCCCCGGAGCCGCCTGATGGAGACCAGCGCGTTCTCCGGGCGCCCCTCCGACCTGGTGGGCCGGCAGATCGCGGGCTACCGCGTGGAGCACGAGATCGGCCGGGGCGGCACGGCCGTCGTCTTCCGCGCCCGCGACCTGCGCCTGGAACGCACCGTCGCCCTCAAACTGCTCGCCCCGGAACTGGCCCGCAACGACACCTTCCGCAAACGCTTCACCCATGAGTCCCTGGTCGCCGCCGCGATCGACCACCCGCACATCGTGCCGGTCTTCGAGGCGGGGGAGACCGACGGTGTGCTGTACATCGCCATGCGCTACGTCGAGGGCAGCGACCTGCGCAACCTCCTCGACCGCCGGGGCCCGCTGCCCCTCGCCACGGCCGTACGGATCGCCGCGCAGGTCGCGTCCGCCCTCGACGCGGCCCATGACCACGGCCTGGTCCACCGCGACGTCAAACCCGGGAACATCCTGGTCTCCCGGGGCACCGACAGCGACCACCCCGAGCACGTCTACCTCACCGACTTCGGCCTGACGAAGAAGTCGCTGTCGCTCACCGGCTTCACGACCGTCGGCCAGTTCGTCGGCACCCTCGACTACGTCGCCCCCGAGCAGATCTCCGGCCGACCGGTCGACGGCCGCTGCGACGTCTACAGCTTCGCCTGCGTCGTCTACGAGACCCTCGCCGGACATCCGCCCTTCGTCCGCGACGAGGACATGGCCCTGCTCTGGGCCCACCAGGAGGACGAACCGCCCCCGCTCACCGCGTCCCGGCCGGACCTGCCGCCACCGGTCGACGCCGTGTTCGCGAAGGCCCTGGCCAAGACCCCCGAAGCCCGTCACGACACCTGCCGGGCCTTCGTCGCGGCCCTGCGCGCGGCGGGCCGGGACGGCCGCAGGGGAGGGCACCCGCCGACCGAACCGGTAGCCGTCCCCGCCGTCACCCCGTCTCCCCCCGCCTGGGCCCGGCCCGTCCTGCGTGACCGTCAGCCCTGACCCGGGGGCGGGCCGGTCGCGCCACGCCGGTGCACCGGCCGCGCCAGCAGCGCGCCCAGGAACCCGGTGACCAGCCCCCACAGCGCCGCGAGCCCGAGCGCGGACCACACCTCGGGGTGCAGGAACAGCTCTCCGGAGAGACCGGCGAGATCGTCGATGCCGAGCACGGTCAGGCCGTAGTGCGCCGAGACCCGGCCCACCAGACAGATCGTCAGCACCGTGAGCACCAGCGCGGCCGCCATGTGCACGGCGTGCTGCCAGGCACGCATACGGGCCGGCGAGCGGGCCGCCATCACGAACGCGGCCCCCAGCAGCAGCACCGCGTCCACCACGACCAGCCACCACACCCGGCCGTCGTACTCGGCCATGCTGCTCAGATTCAGCGCGGCGGTCTCCTTGCCGCGCAGCACCTCGTCCAGCACGTGCGGCATGGGCAGCCCGAACGGGCCCTCCACCCGGCCGTTCCAGGTGGCGCCCAGCCCGAGGGTGAACGCCATCCACACCAGGTTGGGCAGTCCGAGCAGGACCACCGCCAGGGTCTCCGGCGCGTGCCCGCGGGTCGCCGCCACCACCAGGGCCACGACCAGGCCGATGACGACACACGCGAGCAGCAGCGCGACCATCGCGTACGCCGCCGGCCGCACCGACTCCTGGAACCGCAGCAGCCGGGCCGGCAGCGGCGCCCCGCGCGAGACCAGCAGCGCCAGCAGCAGCACCCCGGCCAGCCACACCAGCCCGACGAGCAGCGTGAGCGGCACGTTCGCGGTGAAGCCGACCTCCGGGTGGACGCCGAAGAGATCGCCCAGGTCGTTCAGCGTGTCGCTGCCCAGGTCGACCGCGAAGGTCTGGCGGGCGGCGAGCGCCAGACCCAGCAGACCGAGCAGCCACAGCACGGCGATCCGGGCCGCCCAGCCGGCCAGCTCCCGGGCCCCGGCGACCGCCCGGTGCCGCAGCGGCCGCAGGAACCCGGCGGCGGTGACCAGCGCGCCCACCAGGGTCACGGACAGCGGGACCACCGTCATCCCGGCCCGGGTGTCGGCGAGTCCGCCGGCGTTCCCGGACAGCTCCACGGTGCCTCCGACGGCCGTGACCACGGTCGCCGCGACCACCCGGGGGAACGCGTCCTGCGGCAGATCCGTGGCCCTCGCCGCCCACAGGCCGAGCGCCGCGACCACCATCATCGAGGCGAGCCCCGTCAGCGCCACGCCGAGGGCGGTAGGCCATCCGTGGCGGCCGGTCGCCCGGCCGGTGCCGGGCCGGCCGGCGGCCTGGTCGGTGGGGGTGCGTGGGCTCACGCTGCCACGCTAAGCAGGGCCGGGAGAGGCCGCCCGTCGAGCGGGGCCGTCCGCGTCCGGCTTGCGGGCGGCACCCGGCCGGAGCACACAATGAGTCCGTTGTGGCCGAAAGCGGTGCGTGTTTCCGATATCGGGGCATCGCCGGACGTATTCCACATCGGGAGAGCATGTGAGCGTCGAACCTCCGTCCTCCGACCGCCCCACGGGACCGCCCTCCGGCCCCCTCTCGGGCCCCTCGCAACCACCCCCGCCGCCCTCCTCGGGACCCCCCACCGAACCGGTCGACGCGCTGTCCTCCGGCGGTGCGTCCGGAGGCTCGTCCGGTGGTTCCGCGGGCGGATCGTCGGGCGGCGGCGTCCCGGACGGCCCGCCCGGACCGGAGCCCGGCCCCGACTCCGGCCGGCCCTGGTGGCGCTCCGCGCCCCGGCTCGCCCTGCTCGGTACCGCCGTCGTGGCCGCCGTCGCCCTCGCCGTCCTGCTCACGCTGCCCGGCAGCGGCGGCTCCGGCGGCTCGGGCGGCTCGGGCGGCGCCAAGATCTTCACGCTGGCCGCCGCCAACACCGGCCCGGACCCCTTCACCGAGTCCACCGCCACCGACAACTCCACCACGACCGCCTCCGCCGCCCCCGCACAGGGCGCGACCGAGCCCGCCGGCAACGCGCTCAAGGGCGTCGACGGCGGGGCCGCCGGGGTCTACGGCGGCACCCGCGACACGGCCAGCTGCGACGTGGAGAAGCAGATCTCCGCCCTCCATGCGGCCCCGGCCAAGAACAAGGCCTTCGCCTCGGTCGCCCGGGTCGAGCCCGCCGGGGTCCCCGACTACCTGCGCTCGCTCACCCCCGTACAGCTGCGCATGGACACCTGGGTCACCAACCACGGCTACCGCGACGGCGCCGTCACCGCCTACCAGTCCGTCCTCCAGTCCGGCACCGCCGTCCTCGTCGACGGACGCGGCGTGCCCCGGGTGCGCTGCGCCTGCGGCAACCCGCTGACCAAGCCCGTCCCGCAGCAGACCGCGCCGGAGCGCACCGGAGACACCTGGCCCTCGTACCGGCCCTCGGACGTCGTCGTGGTCACCCCCGCCACGAAGGTGGTCAAGGAGTTCGTCCTCTACGACCCCGGCCACGGCCACCACTGGTTCGCACGGCACCGGGGCGACACCGGCGGCAAGAAGGACCGGACCACGCATCCCCCGAAGCACCCACTGGTGTTCGTGATCATCAAGCCGCCGCCGAGCCCGACCGGCTCGTCCCCGAGCTCCTCCACATCCTCCTCGCCCTGTGCCCCGGGCCGGAAGAACTCCTGCCCGCCCACCTCGTCCTCGCCGACCTCCCCGTCGCCGTCGTCGCAGTCGCCGGGCTCGACCTCCCCGTCCTCGCAGTCCCCGGGCTCCCCGTCCCCGTCCTCGCAGTCCCCGAGCCCGAAGTCGCCGAGCCCGCCGTCGCCGTCCTCCTCGCCGCCGAGGAACGGCCTGGTGCAGGAGTCGTCGACCTCGCCGTCGCCCTCCGGACAGACGCCGTCGGAGCCCGAGCCGCCGAGCACCTCGGTGCTGACGTCCTCCGGATCCACCCCGTCGAGCTCACCGACCCTGTGAGGCAGCCCATGCCCCGCCGGGCGCACCGGGTGAGCCGGACGGGGACTGTGCGGCGCGGCACGGGGTACGAGCACAGGTGCAGCAGCGTCCGGCCAGTCCGGCTTCCCAGAGAGACACGCATGATCGAGCACCTGGACGGGGCAGTGATACCGACTGGTTTCGACGTACCCGTGGAACCGCTGAGGCGAGCGGCGCACTACACCGGTGAACCCGGATGCATCGCCGAGGCCCGCAGTTTCGCCGCGCACTTCGTCGACCAGCTCAGGACCGAGTGGTGCGCGCGCATCGGTGAGCGCGCGAGCGGTGAGGTGATGCTCGTCGTCAGCGAGCTGATCACCAACGCCGACCGGCACAGCAACGGCCCGTACATCCTGGAACTGGAGGGCACCGACTCCACCGTCACGGTGTGCGTCTACGACAGCAGCGACGCGCTGCCCCTGCGCTTCCCCAAGGACCCCGAGCGCGTCGGCCGGCACGGCCTGGAGATCGTGCACGCGCTGGCGGCCGAGGTCACCGCCGAGCGCGTGCCGGTCGGCAAGCGGGTCCGTGCCCTGCTCACCTTCGGCGGGTGACCCCGGCCGACGTGCTCAGGCGCAGCCCAGCTCGCCCAGCATGCCCTCGCGCAACCGGGTGATGATCCGCTTGATCAGGCGGGACACATGCATCTGGGAGCAGCCGAGCTGCTCGCCGATCTCCGCCTGGGTGGCCTCCTCCACGAACCGCAGATGCAGGATCCGCCGGTCGCGTTCGCCGAGCTCGGCCATCAGCGGGGCGAGCGACTGGAAGTCCTCGACCAGCCGCAGTCCGTCCTCCTCCACGCCGATGAAGTCCGCGAGGACCGACTCGCCGTGCTCCGGGCCGTCGCCGGTGAGCGCGGCGTCGAGCGAGGAGGAGTTGTAGCCGTTGGCGGCGATCTGCGCCTCGACGACCTCGTTCTCCGGCAGGTTCATCAGCGTGGCCAGCTCCGCCACGGTGGGCTCCCGGTCCAGCCGACCGGCCAGCTCGTCGCGCGCCTTGGCCAGTTCCACCCGCAGCTCCTGGAGCCGCCGCGGCACGTGCACCGCCCAGGTGGTGTCCCGGAAGAACCGCTTGATCTCCCCGACGATGTACGGCAGGGCGAAGGACGTGAACTCCACCTCGCGGGAGATCTCGAACCGGTCGATGGCCTTGATCAGCCCGATCATCCCGGTCTGGACGATGTCCTCCATGTCGTCCCCGCGGCCGCGGAACCGTCCGGCCGCGAACCGCACCAGGGACATGTTCATCTCGATGAGCGTGTTGCGGGCGTACTGGTAGTCGTGTGTGCCCTCTTCGAGTTCGGTCAGCCGCTTGAAGAACTGGCGGGACAGCTCCCGTGCGTCGCGCGGAGCGACGCTCCGCGGGTCCTCGACTCCCGGCAACGATGCTCCACCCGTGCTGGTCCCGGCGGTGTCCTCGGCGACCTTGCCCTCCGACCCGATCACGGCGGTGTGCATTACCTCTCCCCACGAAAGTCACGGTTCGACGTGTTCTGTTCTCGTTGCGTGAGCGGACGCGCAACCGCACGACCCGCTCACGGGGCGGGTACCCCGACTCCGCCGGGACATGCGTACCGAAGGGAACGAGTCCCTCCGCCACGCTCCGTGCCGGGTCCGTGACAGAAGGCTCCCCGTCCGCCCGCGCCGGCGCTACATTCACGGCAGGTACACGGGGGAGCGGCGGATGAGAGCGTCGGGGGAACGGGGCCCGTACGGGGTGGGGGCGCGGTGGTTCCTCGCGGGGCTGCTGGCGCTGGTGTGCGTCGCCGCCGTGCATCTGTCCACCGGCCGGCTCGGTCACGACGGGGCGGGGACCGGCACCACGGCCGGCGGAGCTCCCGCGGACGGGGCGGACTGGGAGCGGGCCGTCCGTGCCCCGCACCCGCCCCGCGTCCTCACCACCCGCGCCGACCTCACCGTCGGCCCCGGCACCTGGCGGGCCACGGTCCGGCACACCCTCCTCCTGCGCCCCGGCGACCCCCTCCTGACGGCGATCAGGGAGGGCCGGGCCGCGGCCGGAGCCGCCCGCCTCGACGACGTGATCGCCGGTGACGTCCGCTATGTGGCGGGGGAGGGACTGCGCAGCGACGGCGGCACCGACCGCCGGCTGACGGCACCCGAGGTGACCCAGGACGGGCCACGGCGGCGGGCGGTCGTCGCCTGGACGCTGGAGGAGACCTGCCGCCGCCCCTGCGCCTGGGACGGCGACTTCCGGTTCACCGTCCGCCCCGCCGAGGCCCCGGGGCCGGTCGGCACCCGCTGGGCCCTGGACGTACGGGTCCACGGGAAGGACACCGGCATCACCGGCATCACCGGGACCCGGCCCGTCCGGCAGAGCCCCGGGCGTGCCGTCCTGGCACCCCTCGACGCCGACGGAGCCGCCACCTCGGTCGTCTTCCGGGCGGCCGGCACCCGGGCCCTCGGCTTCCTGCCGGAGCCCTCCGCCGAGACCGGCCCGCGCTTCACCCCGTCCTTCACCGAACCCGTCCCCGTCACCCTGGGCATCATGCTGGGCTTCCTGCTCATCGGCGTCGGGGCCGCCTACGGCCTGCGCAGCTTCGACGCACTCGGCACGGACGGACGACGGCCCGCCGTGAGCACCCCCCTGTGGATCTTCACCCTCCTCGGCATCCTGTTCGCGGTCGTGGCCTGGGAGTCTCCGCGCATCACCGCCGCCGCCGCGCGCTCGGCGGTGGCCACGGTCCTGATCACCTGGTGGGGCGTGGCCGTCCCCGTCGGACTGCTGTACCTGCTGCCCGCCCTGTACAACGTCCTGAAGCGACCCGGGGAACCGGTCCAGCAGGTGCCGCACCGCCGCGCGTTCCTGGCCCTCGCCGCGGTCACCGGCCTGGGCGTGGCCGTCGAGGCCGCCCTGGTCCTCGTGTACGGGGCGGGCGGGGTGTCGCTGCCGGAGACGGCGGGCGGACCGCTCCTCGCCGTGGCGGCCGCGGCCGCGGTGCCCCTCGTGGCTCCCGTCGGCTTCCGCGCGCCCTGCCTCTGGAGCGCCGTCGGCGTGGTCGCGGCCCTGGCGGCCTGTGTGGTGACCGGCTGGGGACGGCTGATCGCCGCCGAGGGAGGAGACTCGCCCACCTCCGAGGCGCTGCTGCTCATCGGGCTCGGACTGCTGTGGTGGCCCGCGCTGACCCGCGCGACGCTGCTCCTCGGCGCCCGGGGCCGAGGGTGGCTGCTCGCCGCCGGGGTGACCGCGCTGCTGATGTACCTCCCGGTCGACGTCACCCGCGCCTTCGGCACCCCCGGGACCGTGCTCGCCTCCACCCCGCACCCCCGGCTCTTCGAGGCCACCCTGGTGGACATCGCCTTCCACGCGGCCGGCGCCTTCATGGTCGTGGCGATCGCCGTGATGGTCCGCAGACGCTGGCACAGCTGCCGGCTGCCGATGCCCCTGACCGGGCACGCCCGCACGATGGAGAAGGAGCGCGCGGCCGCCCTCGGCGTCGCCTTCGTCGTGCTCACGGTCAACCCGGTGGTCGCCGCCGAGCACAGCAACGTCACCGACGTCCTGCCGGTCGCCGCCGCCCTCCTCGGCTTCTCCCTCCTGCTGCGCGGCGAGGAACGGCGCGTCGAGGGCCGTCGGCTGGCCGCCGTCGACCGGACCGAGCACGCCGCCGTCGTCCGCCGCTACGCACGCTGGGCGCTGCTCCAGTCTGCCCAGCGCCCGATGTTCCTCAAGGCCCGCGACGGCCTGGCCGACGGCAGCCTCGCGCCGGACCGCTTCGACGAGGACTGGCGCCGCCTCGGCGGCGGAGAGGAACCTCCGCCGCTGTCCAGCGGCGGCGCCCGCAGCCCCTGGCGCAACGGGGTGCACGGCGCCCTCGTCGCCTTCCTCCTCGCCCTGCCCGTCATGGCCATCGAGTGGTACGCGGTGCGCAGACTGCTGCCCGAACTCACCCTGGGCCAGCTGCTCGCCCTCGCCGAGCACACCCTGCGCTGGTCGGCGTACGGGGCGTTCTACGGCTACTTCAGCACCCGGCTGCCCGGCCGCACCCCCGTGATGAAGGCCCAGTTCCTGCTGGCGGCCCTGCTCGTGCCCGAACTGCTCCTGCTGTTCTACCCCTACTCCCGCCAGGTGACGGACCTCGGCCTGGCGAGCGGGCTGCGCATCGGCTGGCTCATCGTGTTCTGCCTGGTCCTCGGCATGTACTGGGAGTGGCGCCTGGTGGCGCGGGCGGGTGTGCAGTGGCGGCTGGTGCGCTCCTTCCGCTCCTGGGCCACGCTGACCGCGCCGGTCACCGCGGTGGTCGTGGCCGCCGCGACCGCCGTCGCCACCGTCCTGGCCGGTGCGGCGGCCGTCTCCATGACCCAGCAGCCCACCGACGGCGGCAGCCTCCAGCAGCAGTCCTCCTACTCGTCCGGCCCCTGACGGCGGGCGCCCGATTCCACCGAGGGCGCAACCGGAACCCCTTCCCGGCACGCCCCCGGCTCCTAGGCTGGAGCGGTGACCGATCAAGCGCCGAACCGAGCCCGTGTGATCCCCCTGCGCCCGCCCGCCGGCCGGCCGGACCCCGAGCGGCCCGCGCCCCGGGAACCCCTCTGGCGCGACCTCGTCGGAGACGTCCTGCGCCGCGAACGCCAGTCCCAGGAACGCACGTTGCAGGACGTCGCGGACGCGGCCCGGATCTCCATGCCCTATCTCTCCGAGGTGGAGCGCGGCCGCAAGGAGGCCTCCTCGGAAGTCCTCGCGGCCGCCGCGCACGCCCTCGGCCTGAGCCTCGGCGACCTGCTGGCCAGGGCCCAGGGCGAACTGGTCCGGCTCGACGCCCGACCCGCCCGCCACCGCCGTACGACGACGACCTCCCCGTACGACGGCCTCTGCCTGGTCGCCTGACGGTGGATCAGACGCCGACGAGGCGTCGGCTCAGCACCTCGTCGGCCAGCCCGTACGCCACCGCCTCCCGGGCGGTGAACACCTTGTCGCGGTCCATGTCCGCGCGCAGGACGGCCGGGTCGTGACCGGTGTGCCGGGCGAGCACCTGCTCCACCTGGGCGCGGATGCGGACCATCTCCCGGGCCTGGAGCGCCAGGTCCGAGACCGTGCCCTGACGGCCGCCGCTGGCCGGCTGTCCGAGCAGCACCCGCGCGTGCTCCAGCACGAACCGGCGGCCCGGATCCCCGCCCGCCAGCAGCACGGCCGCCGTCGAGGCCGCCTGCCCGACACAGAACGTGGAGATCGGCGCCCGGACGAACGTCATCGTGTCGTAGATCGCCATCAGCGAGGTGAACGAGCCGCCGGGCGAGTTGAGGTAGAGCGCGATCTCCTGCTCCGGGGCCGCCGACTCCAGATGGAGGAGTTGCGCGATGACGACATTGGCCACCCCGTCGTCGATCTCGGTGCCGAGGAAGACGATCCGCTCCGACAGCAGCCGGCTGAACACATCGGAGGACCGCTCGCCCTGCGCGGTGCGCTCGACCACGTACGGAATCGTGTAGTTCGCCATGTCACAGCCCCATCCGTCGCCGCGCCGGGGCCGGCCGGACCTCGGTGAACGAGTCCACCACCCGGTCCACGATGCCGTACTCCCGGGCCTGTTCGGCCGTGAACCAGCGGTCGCGGTCGCCGTCCCGCGCGATCGTCTCCGGCGTCTGGCCGGTGTGCTCGGCGGTGAGCCGCTCGATGGTCCGCTTGGTGAACTCGTGGTTCTCCGCCTGGATCTCGATGTCGGCCGTGGTGCCGCCGATCCCGGCCGACGGCTGGTGCATCATCACCCGGGCGTTCGGCAGCGCGTACCGCTTGCCGGGCGCGCCCACGCTCAGCAGGAACTGGCCCATGCTGGCGGCGAAGCCCAGGGCGAGCGTCGAGACGTCGTTGGGGATCAGCCGCATGGTGTCGTAGACGGCCAGCCCGGCGTGCACCGAGCCGCCCGGGCTGTTGACGAACAGGGCGATGTCGGTGTGCGGGTCCTCCGCCGAGAGGATCAGCAGCTGGGCGCAGACCCGGTTCGCCGACACCTCGTCGACCTGGGTGCCCAGCAGCACGATCCGCTGGGCGAGGAGCTGGGCGGCGAGATGGTCGTCGAACCGGGTGGACGGGGTGTCGCCGTCCTCGGCCCGTGGGGTGAGCGTGGTCGGTGCGGGCATCGGTTCTCCTCGGGGTCGCGGGGATGCCGTCGCCCTCACTGTCGGCCCCGGACCGCGCCCGCGGCCGGTTTCTCTGCCCGCGGCAGATCGGCCCTGGGCAGAGGGACTCCTCAGTCCTTCCTCAGTCCTTCTCGCGCAGCTGCCGGAAGAAGGCCCGCACGTCGTCCACCAGCAGATCGGGCTCCTCCATCGCCGCGAAGTGGCCGCCCCGGTCGAACTCCGTCCAGCGCACCAGGTTCTCCGTCCGCTCCGCCCGTTCCCGCAGCGGGATCTGCGGTTCCGCCGGGAACAGCGCGAGGGCGGTCGGCGCGGCGGACGGCTCGTGCGGCGCGGCCTTCCTCCCGGACCCCGCGTGCAGGCGCTCGTAGTAGATCCGCGCGGACGAACCGGCCGTCCCCGTCAGCCAGTACAGCATCACGTTGGTGAGCAGCCGGTCCCGGTCGACCGCCTCCTCCGGCAGCTCCTCCGAGTCCGTCCACTCACGGAACTTCTCGACGATCCAGGCGAGTTGGCCCACCGGGGAGTCGGTCAGGCCGTACGCCAGGGTCTGCGGACGGGTGGACTGCTGGGCGGCGTAGCCGATGCCCTCCGCCGAGAACGCCGCCCACCGGCGCCAGGACTCCCGCGCGCGCTCCCGTTCCCCGGGGCTCATCGCCGCCAGTTCCCCGGGCGTGGGCTCCCGGGTCGCCTGGGCCCCCGGCAGCAGGTTCAGATGGACGCCGATCACCCGGCCGGTGTGGGCGCGTCCGAGTTCGCGGGAGATCGCCGCTCCCCAGTCGCCGCCCTGTGCCCCGAACCGCTCGTAGCCCAGCCGGGTCATCAGCTCGGCCCAGGCGTCCGCGACCCGGCCCGCCTCCCAGCCCGCGCCGGTGACCGGCCCGGACAGCCCGAACCCCGGGATGCCCGGTACGACGACATGGAAGGCGTCGGCCGGGTCCGCGCCGTGCGCCGCCGGATCGGCGAGCGGACCCACCACGTCCAGGAACTCCACGATCGAGCCCGGCCAGCCATGGGTGAGGATCAGCGGGGTCGCGTCCGGTTCGGGGGAGCGCACATGCGCGAAGTGGAGGTGTGTGCCGTCGATCGTGGTGGTGAACTGCGGCCACTCGTTCAGCCGGGCCTCCGCCGCCCGCCAGTCGTACTCCTCGCGCCAGTACCGGGCCAGGTCGCGCAGATAGTCGCCCGGCACGCCGTACGCCCAGCCGTCGGCGGGCAGCCCCTCCGGCCAGCGGGTGCGGTCCAGCCGGTCGTGCAGATCGTCGAGGTCGCGCTGCGGGATGTCGAGGCGATAGGGACGGATGCCGCTGTCCGCGGTCGATGACGTCATGGGACCGGATGCTAGTTCGGGGGCCCCTGCGCCATCCGGATTGTTTCCGGCCGGACCGATGACTTCCACGGCGTCCGCCGGTCGACACTGGTGACCGCGTTCCACGCCCCAGGAGGGACCCCATGACCACCGACGGATTCACCACGTGCCTCTGGTTCGACGGCCAGGCCGAGGAGGCCGCCCAGTACTACGTGTCGATCTTCGACAACGCCGCGGTCGGACGGGTGGCCCGCTACACCGAGGCCGGACCCGGACCCGCCGGAACCGTGGTCACGGTGGAATTCACCGCCAACGGGCAGAAGTTCATCGGGATCAACGGCGGCCCCGAGTTCACCTTCAGCGAGGCGATCTCCTTCCAGATCGACTGCGCCGACCAGGACGAGGTCGACCACTACTGGGCCAGGCTCACCGAGGGCGGCGGCGAGCCCGGCCCGTGCGGCTGGCTCAAGGACAAGTACGGCGTGTCCTGGCAGGTCGTCCCGACCGAGCTCACGGCGATGATCACCGACCCCGACCAGGAGAAGGCGGCCAGGGCCATGAAGGCCATGCTCTCCATGGGCAAGCTCGACATCGCGGAACTGCGCAGGGCCCACGCCGGCGGGTGACGGCGGCGGCCCGGTGAGGGCCGCACGGCGCGGACGCGCTACCCGGCCCGGGCCTCCGTGAGGATCTCCCCGATCACATGCCGGGAGTTCTCCGCCAGCGCGGGGTTGGTGTCCCAGTAGTACGGCAGCTGGATCAGCGAGATCGACAGGGCCCAGCCCCGGCCGCGCGCCCATTCGTCGTCGTCCGCGCCCACCGCGTCCCGGAACGTGCCGCGTGCCGAGGCGGGCAGCAGGTTCCAGGCCGGGATCAGGTCGACGGCCGGATCGCCCACACCGACCGTGCCGAAGTCGATCACGGCGCTCAGCCGCCCTCCGGCGACCAGGACGTTCCCGGGCGACAGATCCCCGTGCGCCCACACCCCCGGCGCGGTCCGCCGAGGCACCCGCAGCGCCTCCTCCCACAGGGCGGTGAGCGCGTCGGTGTCGATCCGCCCCCGCAGCTGTGCCAGGGCGTCCCGGGTGAAGGCGTCGCGTTCGCCGAGCGGGATACCGCGGCAGTTCGGCGGCCCGTCCCGGACGTCGACCTCGCGCAGCCCGGCGACGAACGCCCCGAGGTCCGCCGCCAGCCGCCGCGGTTCCTCGACGGCTCCCGCGACCGGGTTACGTCCGTCCAGCCAGCGGTAGACGGACCACGGCCACGGGAAGTCCGCGCCGGGGGCGCCCTCCGCCAGCGGCACCGGCGCGGCGACCCGCAGACCCGGCCCCAGCCGGGCCAGCCAGCGCTGCTCGTGTGCCACGCTCTCCACCGCGCGGGGATGCCGGGGGAGCCGGATCACCTTGTCGGTGCCCAGCCGGAACATCGCGTTCTCCGTCCCGGAGGACGGCAGCCGCCGTACGGGCAGACCCGCCCACTCGGGGAACTGGTCGTCGATCAGCCGGCTCACCAGCGGGGCGTCGAGATCGACCTCGTCCGGGTGCATCCTCTGGGCACACATGCGGCTCATTGCAGCGGACCGACGCCCGTGCCGTCCAACGATATTGGGACGGCACGGGCGTCGGTCGGGCGGCTCAGACCCGGTCGGCCACGATCATCAGATACTGGAAGCTGCCGTTCTTGTAGGCGGTCAGGAACGTGTCCTCGATGCCCGTGACCAGGTGGTCGGCCTGCCGGCGCAGCTCCCAGTACGGGATGGCCGTCGCGGTGAGGTCCTCCACATGGACCGGCACCAGCCGGTTGTCCGCCATCGCCCGGAAGTACCGGGAGCGGGGGTGGATGTCGCAGATGTAGTGCGCGTTGATGAGCGACACCTCGCGCGAGGCCTGCCCGTACGTGTCGTTGTAGCAGCCGGTGATCACGACGTAGCGGCCGCCGCGGCGCAGCACCCGGGCGTGCTCGGCGAACAGCAGGTCCAGCTCGACGTACATGCTCGACTCGTTGTTCCAGGAGGCCGCGTACGCACCGGTCTCCAGGCCCGTGTCCAGCATGTTGCGGTGGTGGTAGCGCACCTTGGCGTCGATGCCCCGCTTGCGGGCCTGCTCGTTGGCGAACGCGGCCTGCTTGGCGGAGATCGTCACCCCGTCCGCGTGGCAGCCGTAGCGCAGATGGGCCGTGACGCTGCCGCCACCGCGCCCGCAGCCGGCGTCGAAGACCCGGTCGGACGGGGTGAGCGGGCCGAGCCGGGAGGCCAGGAGTTCCGCCTGGGCGTGCTCCAGCCGGTGCAGTTCGGTGGTGATCCGCTCCTTGCGCAGCTGGGGATCGGGCTCGTCGAGCACCGACCGGTCGGCGTCACCGACGCCGTAGTGATGGTGGTAGAGATCGTCGATCCGGCCCAGTTCGAGGTTGACCGGGTTCTCCTCCGCGTTCCAGTAGTCCGCGATCCGGTTCTGGTAGACGGACTGGGTCGGCAGGTCGATGGACTCGGTCAGAGCCTCGGGGGTCATGGTCAACGGTGACTCCTTGCCTTGCTGTGCATGATGAACGGTCAAGAAAACGCTGCTCACCAGTAGTTGGGCAGCGAGTAGCGATGGGTGTTGGTGGCGTGCCACTCGTGGTTGCCGGCCACCCAGTCCGACAGACCCCGGAGATAGCGCTCGACGAGCGGCGAGGTCGCGGCGAGCACCGCCGACTCCGACTCGAACGCCTCCATGACCTCGTTGTGGAGGTCGACCGACTTCAGATAGGCGGCCTTCAGCCCGCGCCGGTCGTTGGCGGCCACGACCTGCGGCAGATTGAGATGGGTCGGGTCGGACGCCAGCTCCTTGGTGAAGGAGTACAGGTCGTTCACGATCGTGGTGGCGTTGCAGGCGAGCGCCGTGACCCGCTGGATCTCCGGGCGGGCGTAGAGCTGCTCGGGGAGTTCGTAGCCGTCGACCGCGTCGACGATCGACAGACACGGCCGGAAGTTGTTGAACTGCCGCATCACCAGGTACTCCCAGACCTTGGGCCGGTACCCGGTCTCCATCCAGGCCGCCTCGCCGAGGTAGCCCAGGTGCAGCCGGGCCATGTCGTGCACGAACCGGTCGGTCTGGCTGGGCGTGGCGAGGGCCGCGTAGTCCTTCAGCGCCCAGAAGTAGGAGCGCAGCGGACCGTCGGTCTGCATGCCCCGTGTCCACTCCTCCTGGTGGACGGGCGGCCCGTGGAAGGGGTCGAGCGCCGACTGCGCCAGGATCAGCCGGCCGGCCAGCCCGGTGCGGGAGCCGCCCCGGCCCTCGTCCTCCTCGCAGTAGCAGCTGTCCACGACGTTCTCCGCGAGCAGCAGCTTGCCGGCCGCCGTGAGCCGGTCCAGATCGGCGGCGCCCGGATGCTGGAGCACCACGGCCCGGCCGAACTGGAACCCCGTGAAGTCGCCGTTCCAGGTGGTCGGGAACAGATCCAGGCCGCGCGCCCACTCCTCCAGCCGGCGGTCGACCTCCGCCGCCTTCTCCGGGTCGGCGGGGGCGACCTCCCGGTGCCGCAGCCCCGGGATCGCACCACTGTGGCGGGCCGTGAGGCTCGCGGCGAGGTTCGGCGGTCCGGGCAGCGCGCCCCCCGCGCCGCCCAGCGCCACACTCCCCGCCGTCACTCGGCCGTCCGGCCGATCTGGACGTTCTCCAGGATGCCCGCCGCGTCCGGCACCAGCAGCGCCATCGAGTAGTACGCGGTGACCAGGTACCGGATGATCGAGTTGGCGTCGATCCCCATGAACCGCACGTTCAGCCCCGGCTGGAACTCGTCCGGGATGCCCGTCTGGTACAGGCCCACCGCGCCCTGGTCGGCCTCGCCCAGGCGCAGCGCGATGATGCTGCTGGTGTGCTGCTCGCTGATCGGGATCTTGTTGCACGGGAAGATCGGCACCCCGCGCCAGGCCGGGATCTCATGGCCCTCCACGGTCGCCGTGCCCGGCACCAGACCGCGCCGGTTGCACTGCCGGAAGAACGCCGCGATCGCCTTGGGATGGGCGAGGAACAGCTTGGTCTTGCGCCGCATCGACAGCAGCTCGTCCATGTCGTCCGGGGTCGGCGGCCCGGTGAAGGTGCTGACCCGCTGACCGTAGTCGACGTTGTGCAGCAGCCCGAACTCCCGGTTGTTCACCAGCTCCCACTCCTGGCGCTCCCGGATCTCCTCGACCGTGAGCCGCAGCTGCTGCTGGGTCTGGTCCATCGGGTGGTTGTAGAGATCGGCGACCCGGGTGTGCACCTTCAGCACGGTCTGGGTCAGCGACAGCTCGTACTCGCGCGGCGAGAGCTCGTAGTCGACATAGCCCGCACCGATGGTCGGCTCGCCGGTGTGGCCGGCCCGGAGCGGCTGCTCCGCCTCGCCCTTGCGGTTCATCGGCCGCCGCTGCTGCTCGGCGTAGGCCTCCAGGTGCGCGGCGAGTGAGGGCACCCGGGCGAGGAACTCGCGCAGCACGTCCCCCGGCAGCACCAGCAGCACACCCGAGGTCTCCGCGCGCACCGAGGACAGCCACAGCGGGTCGTCCTGTCCGATGGCCTCCTCGCCGAGCTGGTCGCCGCCGGAGACGACCCCGACGATCTCCTCCCCGCCGTACTTGCCGGCCGTGTACCGGGTGAACCGGCCGTGCACGACGAGATAGGTCTCCGTGACCGGCTGACCCGCCTCGAAGATCACCTGACCGGGCCGGACCTCACGGGTCTGGAAGCGGGACGCCAGGTCGGCCAGGGCCCCGTTGTCGGAGTAGCCGCGCAGCACCCGCAGCTCGGTGAGGGTGTCCGGGAGGACCCGGACGTCGTCGGCGCCGTTGTGCTCGAACTGCACCCGGCCCCGGCCGACGGACAGTTGCAGACGCCGGTTGACCCGGTAGGTGCCGCCCTTCACGTCCACCCACGGCAGCATGCGCAGCAGCCAGCGCGAGCTGATCGCCTGCATCTGCGGTTCGGACTTGTGGGTGGTGGCGAGCTGGCGGGCCGCCCGGGTGCTGAGGCTGGTGAGCTGCCCGTCGGCCGACGGCTCGAAGGGGGGTTCGTCGAGAGCGGAAGCGGTGGCACTGTCCGGTGTGGACACATTCTCTCCAGAGAGCTGGTGCGCGGAGCTGGGCGGACGGTTCGCGAAGATCGGTTGCGAAGATCCGCAGGCACCAGCCAAACACCCTCGGTGACCGAGGGGTACGGCGCGAAAGGGGCGGATGCGGGTGTCAAGGGTGCACAGCGGGGCGGATGGTGAGGAAGGCGCCGTAAATGCATCAGGACAGGGGGCGATCACTCCCGCGCGCCGCGATCAGGAGGGTTGGGAAAGATCGTTCACCAGAACGGCTGCGCCATCGAACTGACCTGCGGCGAGATCCCGCAGCGCGTCCGGGGCCCGTGACAGGGGATACGCGTGTGTTGTGGCCCGGACGCCGAGCCGCGCCGCCAGCGTCAGGAACTCCCGTGCGTCGACGCGGGTGTTGGAGGTGACGCTGAGTAGCTGCTTCTCGTAGAACAGCTCGCTCTCGTAGCGCAGCGGCGGTACGTCGCTGAGATGGATCCCGGCGACCGCCAGCACCCCGCCCCGGTCCAGCGCCCGCAGCGCCACCGGCACCAGCTCGCCGGCCGGCGCGAACAGGATCGCCGCGTCCAGCGGCTCCGGAGGGGCCCCGTGGGCGTCCCCCGCCGAGGCCGCCCCCAGCTCCAGCGCCAGCCGCCGCGCCGCGGCTCCCCGGGTCAGGACGTGCACCCGGGCGCCCTGGGCCAGCGCCACCTGCGCGCACAGATGAGCGCTGCCCCCGAAGCCGTACAGCCCGAGCCGCCCGCCCGGCGGCAGCGCGGTCCGCCGCAGCGCCCGGTAGCCGATGATGCCCGCGCACAGCAGCGGCGCGAGCGCCACCTCGTCCACCCCGTCCGGCAGCGGATGGGCGAACGCGGCCGGCACGGTCGTGTACTCGGCGTAGCCGCCGTCGGCGTCCCAGCCCGTGTACGACGACGCCGGGCAGAGGTTCTCGGCGCCCCGGGCGCAGTACGCGCACACCCCGCAGGTGCGGCGCAGCCAGGCCACACCCATCCGGTCGCCCGGCGCGAACCCCCGCACCGCGGCACCCCGCCCCGCCACCACCCCGACCACCTCGTGCCCGGGTGTCACCCCGGGCCGCCGCACCGGCAGATCACCCTCGGTGACATGCAGATCGGTCCGGCACACCCCGCAGGCACGCACCCGGACCAGCAGCTCGTCGTCGCCGGGCACCGGCACCGGCCGACGCACCAGCCGCAGCGGCTCCCCGGTCACCGGCCCCGGCTCGGCCACCGACCAGGCGCCCATCGTCCCGTCCGTCATGACCGCCCCGTCCTGCCGCCGGACCGTCCCCTCCCAGTGTGGGACGGACGGGGGCGTTCGGCGCGCGCGCCGACGAGCGGGTGACTAGCGTGAGGATTCGGACACAGTCGTCTCTTCGGAAGGGCCGCCGACATGGCCGTACAACCAGAGGGAACCCCGTGCTGGGCCGACGCGATGTTCACCGACGTCGAGGGCGCCAAGACCTTCTACGGCGAGGTCCTCGGCTGGACCTTCGGCGAGTCGTCGTCGGAGTACGGCAACTACACCCAGGCCTACGTCGACGGCAAGGCGGTCGCCGCCGTCGTCCCGCCGATGCCCGGCCAGGAGGGCCAGTCGCAGTGGTGTCTGTACCTCGCCTCCCCGGACGCGGCCGCGACGGCGGCCAAGATCCGCGCGCACCACGGCGAGGTGCTGATGGAACCGATGCAGGTCGGCGACTTCGGCACGATGTGCCTGGCGCGGGAGCCCAGCGGCGCGGTGTTCGGCGTCTGGCAGGCGGGGACCCACGAGGGCTTCGAGGCCGAGGCCGTCCCCGGTGCCTACGGCTGGGCCGAGGTCTTCACCCGTGAGCCCGACCGGGCGGACACGTTCTTCTCCTCCGTCTTCCCGTACACCGCCCGGCAGATCGAGGACGACAACGTCGACTTCCGCATGTTCGACGTCGGCGACACCACGGTCCTCGGCCGGATGCGGATGACGGACGACTTCCCGCCCGAGGTGCCGTCCTACGTCAACGTGTACTTCATCGTCGGCGACTGCGACGAGGCGGTGGCGAAGGCGACCAAGCTCGGCGCCGTGCTGCGCTTCGGCCCGATGAGCAGCCCCTTCGGGCGGTTCGCCGCGCTCAGCGACCCGCAGGGCGCCAACTTCTCGGTGATCGACGTCACCACCACCGAGGGCGAGCTGCCGAAGACCACGCCGGTCTGACCGGACCCCGTGCGCGGCCATGGCATGATCGTGCCCATGCGTGAACGTGTGGTGGCCGCGTGCGACGGGGCTTCGAAGGGGAACCCGGGACCGGCCGGCTGGGCATGGGTGGTCTCCGACGACGCGGAGGGCCCGGCCCGCTGGGAGGCGGGCCCGCTCGGCAGGGCCACCAACAACGTCGCCGAACTCACCGCGCTGGAACGCCTGCTGGCCGCCACCGACCCCGGTGTGCCGCTCGAGGTCCGGATGGACTCGCAGTACGCAATGAAGGCCGTCACCACCTGGCTGCCCGGCTGGAAGCGCAACGGCTGGAAGACGTCGGCGGGCAAGCCGGTCGCCAACCAGGAACTCGTCGTGCGCATCGACGAACTGCTCGACGGGCGCTCGGTGGAGTTCCGTTACGTCCCCGCCCACCAGGTCGACGGCGACCCGCTCAACGACTTCGCCGACCGCGCCGCCAGCCAGGCGGCGAGCGTCCAGCGGGCGGCCGGCAGCGAGCAGGGCTCCCCGGAGCCGCCGCCGTCCCCGGACACCCCGAAGCAGGCCCGTTCCGGCGGGACCAAGTCGCCCCGCCGGAAGGCCGGTTCGGCCTCCGGCGGCGGGGCCTCCCCGCGCACGATCAAGGCCAAGTTCCCCGGCCGCTGTGTGTGCGGCCGGGGCTACGCGGCCGGTGAGCAGATCGCCAAGAACGCCCAGGGCTGGGGCCACCCCGAGTGCCGTACCGCCGAGGCCTGATCAGACGTCGAACGTGTAGTGCGGGGTGTGGTCGAGCAGGGCCGCCGGGGTCGAGTCGTTCCACGGCTTCATGGTCTCGTTCAGATCCACGACGTCCGGCGTCCCGCCGCCCGGTACGTACGCCGACCCCGGGTGCCGGCGCTGCCACTCGGCCCACAGCTTGTCGATGTAGGCGTGGTGCAGCCAGAACACCGGATCGTTGGGGGAGACACCGGTCGCCATCTGCCCGCCGACCCAGACATGGACCCGGTTGTGCAGATTGACCCCGCGCCATCCCTCCAGATGGTTGCGGAAGCCGTCCGAGGCGCTGTTCCAGGGCGCCATGTCGTACGTCGCCATCGCCAGCACCGAGTCGACCTCGGCCCGGGTGGGCAGCTCGCGCACGCTCGTGCCCAGCGACCGGCGCAGATAAGTACGGCCGTCCACGCGGACGTTGACCGGCCACTTCCCGGCCGACGCGGCGAACGGCCCGTCCATCACCTGCCCGTCCCGGCTGCGCCCGGTGCCGCCGAGGAAGTCCGGCGCCCACAGCGAGGAGCGCGGTGAGCGGTCGGTGGACCAGTCCCAGTACGGCAGCGCCACCGACGCGTCCACCGACTGCAGCGCCCGCTCGAACTCCAGCAGGAACCGGCGGTGCCACGGCAGGAAGGACGGTGAACGGTGGCCCGTGCGCTCGCCGTCGTCGGTGTCGCCGAGGATGAACGCGTTGTGCGTGGTGACGAAGTCGTCGTAGCGGCCGCTGCGCTTGAGTTCGAGGACGGCGGCGACGAAACGCCGCTTCTCCTCGGCGGACAGGGACGCCTGATTCTTGCGGACGGTCATCTGCGGTGCTCCAAAAGGGCGTGCGGGAAGGTCAGTTGGCGGGCGACGCGGGGAAGGGCAGCAGCCGGGCGCCCTGCAGCTCGTCGACCGCGGCCCGGGCGGCGGCCCGCGGGGTGGCCACCGGGTCGTAGTGGCTGACGACGCTGATCCAGGTGCCGTCGGCGTTGCGCATGACGTGCAGTTCGACGCCGTCAACGGACACCGTGTAGCCGCCGCCGTGGTGGTGATGGCCGCCTCCGGAGGACGGCCGGCCCTGTATCCGCCGGCCCTTGTAGACCTCGTCGAAGGCGGCCGGGGAGTCGTGGGCGGCGGGGGCGTCGTGGGACGGGCCGTGGTCGTGCGCGGGGTCGCTCGCGCGGGCCGCGGGGACGGCGAGCGCCGTGGCGCCGGCGAGGGCGGTCGCGGCGGTGAGCGCGCGACGGCGGCTGAGGTCGGGCATGCGGGGTCTCCTGAGGTGGGTTCGGGTGCCGACCCGGCATGCCTATCGAGGACATCGGGGGCGGGAGAAATCCTTCGGGACCGGTTGGCCGTGATCCGGACAATCACTCACATGTCGTGCAATCTTGAACCAAGATGATCTTGGCGCGGTGGGGGCGGATTGAGGGCGGAAGAGGCAATTCCTTTCCCTGGAGCCCCTCCTTCCGGTGATCTTTCGCGTGCGAATGCGCCGCCCGTGGTGCGGCTCACCTGGAGAAACTGGCGGAAAGCAGGAGGTGGCGCGTCAGGGGAAGGGGGCTGGGCACTGCTACCCTGCGTCGTCAATCGATCACTTCTGGTCATCCCAAGGGGTAAGCGTGAAGGTCGCCTGTGTCGGCGGCGGGCCCGCCGGCCTGTATCTCTCCATCCTGCTCAAGCTGCAGGACCCGTCCCACGACGTCACCGTCCTCGAGCGCAACCCCGAGGGCTCGACGTACGGCTGGGGTGTCACCTACTGGCAGGGACTCCTCGACAAGCTCCGCGCCCGCGACCCCGAGTCGGCCCGCGCGATCGAGGAGCACTCCGTCGTCTGGAACCAGGGCGTCGCCCATGTACGGGACCTGTCGACCCGTCAGCCCGGCGACGAGGGCCACGGCATCGGCCGCCACAGACTCCTGGAGATCCTCGCCGGACGCGCCCGCGCACTCGGCGTACGGCTGGAGTTCGAGTGCGCGGTCACGGCCGACGACCTGCCCGACGCGGACCTGGTCGTGGCCGGCGACGGCGTCCACAGCGCGCTGCGCACCCGGCACGCCGACCACTTCGGCGCCGCACTCGCACCCGGCCGCAACTCCTACGTCTGGCTCGGCACCAGCAAGGTCTTCGACTCCTTCACCTTCGCCTTCGTGGAGACCGAACACGGCTGGATCTGGTGCTACGGCTACCCCTTCAGCACCGCACAGAGCACCTGTGTCATCGAGTGCGCCCCCGAGACCTGTGCCGGACTCGGCCTGGACCGGGCGAGCGAGACGGACGGCCTGGTCCAGTTGGAGAAGCTCTTCGCGCACATCCTCGAGGGCCACCCCCTGATCGGCCGGGCCGGCGCCGACGGCGGCTCTCCGTGGCTGACCTTCCGCACCCTCACCAACCGCACCTGGTACCGCGACAACCTGGTCCTCCTCGGCGACGCCGCCCACACCACCCACTACTCCATCGGCGCCGGCACCACCCTCGCCCTGGAGGACTCCCTCGCCCTCGCCGACGCGCTCGCCGGGGGCGGCGGCCTCCCCGAGGCCCTCGCCCGCTACGAGCGCGAGCGCCGCACCGCCCTGCTGCCCCAGCAGAGCGCCGCCCGCCTCAGCGCCCAGTGGTACGAGAACCTCACCCGGTACATCGACCTCCCCCCGGAGCAGATGTTCGCCCTGCTCGGCCAGCGCCACTCGCCCCTGCTGCCGTACGTCCCGCCCCAGCTCTACTACCGCCTCGACCGCGCCGCCGGACAGCTCGACGCCCTGCGCCGCCTCAAGCGCTGGCTCGGCCCGAGGATCGCCCGCAGCGCCCACAGCAGGGCCCTGGCGGCCCGCAAGTAGCGTCCGCCGGCCCCCGGCAAGGCTGCACCCCCTTGGGTGAATGTGAATTCACTGCTACGGTGAATTCACATTCACTCATTCTTCGCCACCGTGCCGGCCGCTGGAGTGTCCATGGCGTCGCCCGTCCCGATACCCGCCCCGACCAGGGATGACGCCACCGGCCCGAGGGCTCGGTTCGCGATTTTGGTCCTGGCGTACTGCGGGATCCTGATGGCGGTCATGCAGACCGTCGTCGTCCCCCTCCTGCCCGACCTGCCCCGGCTGACCGGCGCCTCGCCCGCCGCGGTCTCCTGGATGGTGACCGCCTCGCTGCTCTCCGGCGCCGTCCTCACCCCGGTCCTCGGCCGCGCCGGCGACATGTACGGCAAGCGGCGCGTCCTGCTGCTCTCCTTCGCCCTGATGGCCGCCGGCTCGGTGATCTGCGCGCTGACCTCCCAGATCGGCGTGCTCATCGCGGCCCGCGCCCTCCAGGGCGCCGCGTCCTCCGTCGTCCCGCTGTCCATCAGCATCCTGCGCGACGAACTCCCCGCGGAGCGCCGGGGCTCCGCGATCGCGCTGATGAGCTCCACCGTCGGCATCGGCGCCGCGCTCGGGCTGCCGGCGGCGGCCATGGTCATCCAGTACGCCGACTGGCACACCATGTTCTGGGTCACCGCCGCCCTCGGCACCACCGGCGTCGCGCTGATCCGGTGGGCGGTGCCGGAGTCGCCCGTGCGCGAGCCCGGCCGGTTCGACGTGGCGGGCGCGCTGGGGCTGGCCGCGGGGCTCGTCTGCCTGCTCCTCGCCGTGTCCCAGGGCGGCCAGTGGGGCTGGGGCAGTCCCAGGATCGTGGGCCTCTTCCTCACGGCCGTCGTGGTGCTCGCCCTGTGGTGGTGGCGCCAACTGCGGGCCGAACGGCCGCTGGTGGATCTGCGGCTGGTGTCCCGGCCCCGGGTCGGGCTCTCCCATGTGGCGGCGCTGCTGACCGGCTTCGCGTTCTACGCCAACTCCCTCGTGACGGCCCAGCTGGTGCAGGCGCCCAGGGCCAGCGGCTACGGGCTCGGGCTCTCCATCGTCCAGACCGGACTGTGCCTGCTGCCCGGCGGCGTCACCATGCTGCTGTTCTCCCCCCTCTCCGCACGGATCTCCGCCGCCAGGGGGCCGCGCGTCACCCTCGCGCTGGGCGCCGCCGTCATCGCCGCCGGATACGCCGTGCGCATCGCCGACAGCCGCGACCTGTGGATGATCATGGTGGGGGCGGCGGTCGTGGCCACCGGCACCACCCTCGCCTACTCCGCGCTGCCCGCACTGATCCTGCGCGCCGTACCGGCCGGGCAGACCGCCTCGGCGAACGGCGTCAACGTCCTGATGCGCACCATCGGCCAGGCCGTCTCCAGCGCCGCCGTCGCCGCCGTCCTGGTCCATCACACCAGCCTCGTCGGGGGCGCCCCGGTGCCCACCCTGCACGGCTATCTGCTGGCCTTCGCCATGGCGGGCGCGATCGCCCTGGCGGCCTGCGCGGTGGCCCTGACCATCCCCGGCGACACTGACACCGACACCGACACCGACACCGAGTCCGACACCGAGTCCGACACCGAGTCCGAGCTCGGTCCCGCGGCCCGGTCCGGCCCCGCGGCCCGGTCCGGCCCCCGGACCGAGGCGGCCGACCCGGTCCGCGGCCGTACCCCCGCCACCGGGGACGGGGCGATGGGGGCAGCATGAGTGCTGTGAACACCACACCCGGTACCCCCGCGGCCGCGGGTGCCTCGCCCGCCCCCGCCCGCCGTGACGCCGAGGCGACCAAGGCGGCCATCCTGCGGGCCGCCCGTCACCTCCTCGTCCGTCACTCCCACGCGGACCTCACCCTCAAGGCCGTCGCGGAACGGGCCGGGGTGAGCGCACCGCTGGTCCTGAAGTACTTCGGCAACAAGGACGCCCTCTTCGCCCGGGTGATGTCGTTCGAGGAGGACGCCGCCTCACTTCTCGACGCGCCCGTGGAGGAGCTGGGCCGGCACATGGTCCGGCATGTCGTGGTCGGCCAGCGAGAGCGCGGCGCCGACCCCGTCCTGCGCATCGCGTTCGCCCCCCTGCACGGCGACCACGGGGACGTCCTGCGCGCCAACTTCCGCACCCAGGTCACCGAACGACTCGCCGCCCGCCTCGACGGCCCCGATCCCCGGCAGCGCGCCGAACTCGCCCTCGCCACCCTCCTCGGCCTGGGCGTGATGTTCGGCATCGCCCGGGGCGAGGCGCTGCGCGCGATGGCGGTGGAGGAGATCGTCGACCGCTACGGCCCGACGGTCCAGGCCCAGCTGACCCCGTAGGGTGACACCATGGAAGAGCGCGAATTCGGCAGGTCAGGTCAGCATGCGTCCGTCGTCGGTCTCGGCACCTGGCAACTGGGCGCCGACTGGGGAGACGTCGACGACAAGGAAGCCCTCACGGTACTGGAGGCGGCTGCCGAGTCGGGGGTGACGTTCTTCGACACCGCCGACGTCTACGGGGACGGCCGCAGCGAGCAGACCATCGCCACCTTCCTCAGCAGCCGCCCCGACCTGCATGTGCTGGTCGCCACGAAGATGGGCCGCCGCGTCGAACAGATCCCCGAGAACTACGTCCTGGACAACTTCCGCGCCTGGAACGACCGTTCCCGCCGCAACCTCGGCGTCGACCGCATCGACCTGGTCCAGCTGCACTGCCCGCCCACCCCCGTCTACTCCAGCGACGAGGTCTTCGACGCCCTCGACACCCTCGTCGAGGAGGAGCGCATCGCCCACTACGGCGTCAGCGTGGAGACCGCCGCCGAGGCGCTCACCGCCATCGCCCGCCCTGGTGTGGCCGGCGTCCAGATCATCCTCAACCCGTTCCGGATGAAGCCCCTGCACGAGGTGCTCCCGGCGGCCCGGGAGGCCGGCGTCGGCATCATCGCGCGCGTCCCGCTCGCCTCCGGCCTGCTCTCCGGCAAGTACACCAAGGACACGGTCTTCCCCGAGAACGACCACCGCACCTACAACCGCCACGGCGAGGCCTTCGACCAGGGCGAGACCTTCTCCGGCGTCGACTACGCCACCGGCGTCGAGGCCGCCGCCCGGTTCGCCGCCCTCGCGCCCGAGGGATACACCCCGGCCCAGCTCGCCCTGCGCTGGATCGTCCAGCAGCCCGGTGTGACCACGGTGATCCCGGGCGCCCGCTCGCCCGAGCAGGCCCGCGCCAACGCGGACGCGGCACGGCTGCCCGAGCTGTCCGAGGAGACCCTGACGGCGATCCGGGACCTGTACGACCGGCGGATCAAGGCGCAGGTCGAGCCCCGCTGGTAGCGGTGCCCCCCAGCTCCGTTTGAGGACCGGCGGCCCGGGTTACCCGGGCCGCATGGACCCGGCAGAGCGGCGCGCCGGCCGTGACGAGACCGAGGACGAGCGGGCCGACCGAATGTGGAGCGACCTCATCCAGGAGGTCCGCGTCGCCCAGACCGGCGTCCAGATCCTGTTCGGATTCCTGCTCACGGTGGCGTTCACCCCGAAGTACACCACCCTGAACGACACCGACCAGGCCATCTACATCACCACGGTCGTCCTCGGCGCCTCCGCCACCGGCGCCCTGATCGGGCCCGTGTCCCTGCACCGGCTGGTCTCGGGCCGGCGCATCAAACCGGAGGCCGTGGCGTGGGCCTCCCGGCTGACCTTCGTCGGCCTGCTGCTGCTCCTCGCCACCATGACCTGCGCGCTGCTGCTGATCCTGCGCGTCGCGACCCACGGCGACCACGTCGTCTGGCTCGTCGTCGCCGTGGTCGCCTGGTACCTGCTGTGCTGGTTCGGACTGCCGGCGTGGGCCCGCCACCGGCACACGTCGACATGAGACCCGGTACGGCTACTCGGCCGCCCCGGCGGTACCGGTACCGCGCGCCCCGCGCAGCGACGCGATGCAGGAGCCGATCGCCAGCTGGAGCTCCTCCAGCTGCTGCACCATGTCGTCCTCGTAGAACTCCTGGGCGTCGTCGAAGGTCAGCTCCTCGAACACCTTCGTCGCCCGCTGGAGGCTGCTGTAGAACTTGGTGCGCCGCTCCTGGACCCGCAGCTCGGGGTCGGCCTCCACGGTCTCCACGACGAGGTGCTTCATCGTGTCGTACGCCTCGGACGCCCACTCGCCGGCGTCCTCGCCCTCGTCCAGCTCGTCGATCAGGGACAGATGCCGCTCGGCCTCCCGGCGCAGTTCCACCGGCGCGTCGATGGTCTGCCCCGCCGGTGTCTTCACCTGGCCGGACTCGGCGATCTGACGGACGTACCCGATGCGGTCGGCGGAGCGGCTCTCGGTCGCCACGGCCTTCTTCAGGTCGTCGGTGCGCACGACGTCCCGGGCCAGCGCGGACTGGAGCTCCGGGTCCTCCTTGATGCGGTCCAGGAGGGCGGTGCGGGCCGCGCGGGCCGTGGAGGGGTCGGCGAGGATCGCGGCGCGCAGGGCCGTCGGGTTCTCCGCGACCTCCAGCGCCTTGGTGGGCCGGATGCCCTCCGCCTCGGCGGCCTCGCTGATCGCGGTGCCGCGCTCGGAGGTGGCGCTGTTGCGGGACACGTAGTAGGTGAGCCAGACGTCGGCGTCCGGCAGCTCCGCCTCCTGGCCCGGAGCCAGCTCCTCGAAGTGCGGGACGAGCCCGTCGTCCGCGGCCCGGTCCCACGCCTTGTAGTAGCGCATCACCCGCTCCGGCGAGCAGCCCGCCAGCTCCGCGAACTCCTTCGCCGACACCTTCGGCGTCTCGTCCGCGCCCTGCCCGCCCGGCCGCACACTGCGCGCCACCATCAGCGCGAACGCCCAGCCTCCGGTGCGCGCGTAGACTCCGAACTCCCGCGCGTCACGCGCCACCAGGTCGGACAGCGGCGCGGGGCCGTCCTCGGCGGACGTCTCGGGCAGGTCGATCGCCAGGGTCACGGATGGTCTCCTCGGGAGGCTGCGGGACGGACGTACATGCAGAACCGCAGCCTATATGCACCCGTTGACGAGGGTTTGCCACCGGCGAAGGAGTCCGGACGCGGCGGCCGGCTCGCGCTGCCCCCGGCGCCCGGTGCGCACCCTGCGCGCCCCTGACCGGAGTCAGGAGGCCGAGCCCGGCCGGAACGTCTTGAGGAACGTCTCCAGGGCCTGCCGGTTGGCGGCCTTGTCCCAGTCGGCGGCGGGCGTCGTCCAGCGCAGCGAGAAGCTCCGGCCGCCTCCCAGCAGGAAGCCGCGTCCGAAGGTCCTGGTCCGTGTGCCGTCGACATCGGCGAGCCACTCCATGTCGGCGGCCTTGTACCCCTGGTACGTCACCGCCTCGATGTCACCGATCCGCCGGAAGCCGTCCTCCTTCTTCAGCGCCGGCTCCACGTCCTCGCGCCACACGGTCACCGGGTCGCTGCCGGCCTTCGTGCTGTACGTCACCGCCAGGGTGCGCGGATCGCCGTCCGCGCCGAACGTGATCCGGTACGCCACGTCGCCCTGCTGCCGGGTCTCCAGCCGCTTCCACCCCTTGGGCAGCGCCACCGAGAAACCCTCGGGTGCGTGGTAGACGCGGTAGCCGGTCGGCAGGGCGTCGATGGAGGCCGCGGGGGAGGACGGGGTGCCCGACGGGGTGACGGACGGCGACGGCGCGGCGGAGCCGCTCGCGTCGGGCGCCGGTGTGGCTCTGCCGCCCGCCTCGCCGTCCTCCCCGGACGGCGCGGTGGACACCGACGGCTGGGCCTGCGGACCACCGGCCGAGGTGTCCTCGGTGCCGGGCAGCTGGTGGGTCACGGCGAGCGCGGCGACCGCGACCGTGACGACGGCCAGCGCCGTCCCGGCGGCCATGGCCCGCCCGCTCCACTGCGGTCCGATCTGCCGGGCCGAGGCGTAGGCCCGTCGCAGCCGGGGTGTCGGCAGGACGGTGGTGTGCGGGTCCTCGTCCAGCACCCGGGTCAGCGCCTGACGGACCGTCGTGCGCGTCAGACGTTCCCGGGATTCCTTGCGCAGCAGGCCCTGCACGGTCGCGGAGAGCGGGCCCGCGCGCAAGGGGGTGCGGAGCGGCAGCCGGTCCACGCCCCGCAGCGTGCTCTCGGGCCGGTCCCGGTCCCGATACGGCGGGCGCCCCTCCAGCAGCGTGTAGAGGATCGCGCCCAGCGCCCACAGGTCCGCCGCCGGGCCGATCCGCTCGTCGCGGGCCTGCTCCGGGGAGGCGTACGACGGTGCCGCCAGCCTCGGGACGAGCGTCGCGCCCGCCAGCCCGAAGCCGGTGACCACGAGCGGGCCGCGGGCTCTGATGAACACCTGGCCCGGGCTCAGCTCGCCGTGGGTGATGCCCTCGCCGTGCGCGGCCTCCAGGACGTCGAGCAGCTGGAGGCCGATCGTGGCGGCCCGGCCCGGGCCGAAGGGGCCCTTCTGGTCCATGAGCTGACCGAGCGGCAGACCGTCGATCCACTCCGTGACGGTCCACAGGGAACCGCCCTCCACGATCGCGTCGACGACCGTGGCGATCCGCCCGGGGCACACCTGCGCCATCGTCTCCGACATCCGCATCACGCGGCCGGCGGCCTGGCACGCCTCCTCCTCGCCCAGATCGGCGGGCAGGCCGATCCGGGTGACCAGGCACGGCCGCGCTCCCTGCACGTCCTCGCCGTACCAGCTGACCCGATTGGTCTCGCGGTGGACGACGTCGAGGAGCCGGTACCTCCCGGCGACCAACTCGTGCGTGGAGACATGCGCCTTGACCATGGTCATCCTTCGCTGAACCCCCGGAGTTCTCCCTTTCCCAGAAGTACGGGGGACGCGTGGGGGTGCGTTCAAATGGACCACGACTCCGGCGTGATTCCTGTCTTTCATTCAAAGACGCCGGTCGTATGTGCGAGGAAAAGAAATTACCAGGGGTCGTCCGGGCGTGTAACCAGGGGTAAACAAGATCGGGACGGGCTGATCGCGCTCCCGCGAAAGCGCTCTCGGAGGGTGCGGCGCATTTCGACCGGATACCGGCACGGGGGATTTCTCCTTTGCCGTCCGGCGTGCCGGCGGACCGGGGAGTCAGGCGCCGAAGAGCTGGGTCCAGTAGGTGCCCGACGGGCCGCCGCCCGCGTAACCGACGCCGAGGTGGGTGAAGGCGGGCTTGAGGATGTTGGCGCGGTGGCCGGGGCTGTTCATCCAGCCCTCCACCACCTCGGCGGCCGAGCGCTGGCCGCAGGCGATGTTCTCGCCGATGGTCCGCCGGGTGGACCCCGCGGCGGCCGCCCGGTCCCAGGGCTGGGTGCCCTCCGGGGAGGTGTGGGAGTAGAAGGCGCGCGCCACCATGTCGGCGCAGTGCGCCTGTGCCGCGGTGGTGAGCAGCGGGTCGACGGCGAGAGGCCGCAGCCCTGCCCGGGTCCGCTCGCGGTTGGTGAGCTCCACGACCTCGGCGGTCGTACGGGCCAGACCGTCCGCGGTGAGGGGGCTCGCCCACAGCGCGGTCCAGTACGTGAGTCCGCCGCGGGCGTCCGTCGCCTGTGCCAGGGCGACATGGGTGAACGCCCGGTCCCGCAGGGTGCGGGCGGCCTGGGCGGTGCGCAGGCAGTAGTCGACGAACTCGGCGGGGGTGCGCGGCCCGGAGACCAGGTGCTCGCCCACGGCGAGATACGGGTATCCGGCGGCCGTGACCCGCTGGTGCAGCGAGACGCCGTCCCGCCCCTCGCTCCCGAGCCGCTCTGCCTCGGCCATGGCGGCGGCGTGCGCGCGGGCTGCCGAGGCCAGCCGGGCGTCGAGCGCGACGGGCGGTGCGCCCGCGGCGGCCCGGGCCGGGTTGACGAGGGCCAGGAAGCCGTCCGGGTCGGCGGGCGGGGCCGGGGCCGCGGAGGCGCTGCGGGCGCCGGCCGACGGAGCGGCCGATCCGTGCCCCGTGGCCGGGGTGTCGTCGAGGACGTCCACCCCGAAGTCCCGGGCCAGCCCCGCCAATCCGTCGGCGTAGCCCTGGCCGAGCGCCCTGAGCTTCCAGGACGGACCCCGCCGGTAGACCTCCGCCAGCAGCAGCACCGTCTCGTGGCGCGGGGCGGGCGGGGCGAACCGGGCGAGGACACGGCCGTGCGGGTCGGTCACCTGGAGCGTGGGTGCGGGCAGCCGGGCGAGCGGGGTGCCCGGGTCGGCGGCGCTGATCACCACCGTCACCCGGGTGGCACCGGCGCGCAGCCTGCCCGGCTCCAGCGTGAGCGTGTCGCCCCGCAGGACCGCGCCGGGTGCCGTCGGCTGGTTGTAGAACACGAAGTCGGCGTCACCGCCGACCTTGCCGCCGTCGTCCGTCACCAGCGCGCACACATCGAAGGGACCGGGCACCCGGACCGCCAGCGCGCCGCCCGGAAGGGGCAGATTGCCGCCGGGCACCAACTCGCTCATCCTGCCGCCCTGATGTCGTCGCCCCCACGGCCGGGGTGCTGCCAGGACAACGGCCACCCGGCCCCCGGGGTTCCCGGGGCGGCACCGACGGGGAGGCGTCCCGTCAGCGCCCGCTCTCGGCCCCGCGCCCGCTCTCGACCCCGCGCCCGCTCGCGTCCTCCGCCGTGTCCTGAGGGGTGGTGCTCCGGCGGAGGGGCGTGCCGCTGCCGCAGAACGCTGCGTCCAGGGTGCGCAGCATCGTCGTATGGACCTTGGAGCTGTTGGAGGCGTTGGCCAGGGCGGCGAGGCTGCGGCGGCCGTCGCCCGAGGTGAAGGCGTACGTGTAGTAGCCCTGTACGGCGCCCGTGTGCCCGTACACGGAGATCCCGCACGACAGCCGGCGGCGCCGTAGCCCGAGGCCGTAGGACTGCGTGCCGCCCGCCGGGACCCAGCGGCGCATCTCCTTCAGCGCACCGGCCGACATGAGCCTGTCGCGCAGCAGCGCCGACAGGAACGTGTCGAGGTCCCCGGCGCCGGAGATCAGGGCGCCCGCGCTCTGCGCCCAGGAGACGGTCTGGCGGGTCGCGTCGACGAGGGCCCCGCCCGGGGTGTCCGGGGTGAGATAGCCGCGCGCGTACCGGCCGGGGATCGCCGTGTGGGGGTGGACGTAGAAGGTGTCGGTCAGCCGGAGCGGTTCGATGATGCGTCTGCGGTACGCCGTCGCCACCGGCTGCCCGGTCAGCTTCTCGATCAGCAGGCCCGCGACGACGAAGTTGGTGTTGGAGTAGGAATAGGCGCCGCCGGGTGCGGTGGTGCGGGCGTGCCGCAGGGAGCGGTCGATGAGCTGGCGGTACGTGAACACCTTGGTGCGGACCGCCTCGAAGCCGGGGACGGACCGGGCGAACAGGTCGTCGCTGTAGTCGTACAGGCCGCTGCGGTGGCTCAGGACATGGCGGACCGTGATCCGGTCGTCGGGCAGCAGCCCCGGCAGATAGCGGTTGACCGGCGCGTCGAGCACCAGCCGCCCCTCGTCGACGAGTTGGAGCAGGACGACCGCGGAGAACGTCTTGGTGACGCTCCCGATGCGGAAGCGGTCGGCGGTGCTCAGCGCCCGGCCCGTCCGCCGGTCGGCGACGCCCACGGCGACCCGGTGGACCGTGCCGTGGTCGTCGAGCCGCGCCAGGGCGCCGGGCGCTCCCTGTCCGACCGCCGTGCGCAGCACGCTCCGCAGACCGGTGAGGTCGGGGCGCGGTGCCGAGGGGGCGGCGGGCATCGGCCGGGGAGCGGCCAGGGCCGGTACCGGCAGCAGGGAGAGCACGGCGGCGGCCGCGCACACCGCCGTCGGCAGGCCGCCGAGCCGTCCGCGTCGGCGGGTCGTCGATGCGAGATCCGTCACATGCACCCGGGGGAACCTCCTGCCGTCGTGTCACATCTCTCCAGTCGACGCACGGATGGTCGCTCGTCGATCACCGTGGGTCGCGGATTCGGCAAGTATCCCCGCGAAGAGCCCGTAAAGCGGTTATTTCAGCTTTACATGCACATGACTCATCCGTAAGGGTGGGGCTCCGGGGCCCGACCAGCCCCCTGGCGCCCAACGGCGCCATGTCTCACGGCGGTTGGGGATCCCAGCCGTCCGAACGAAGGAACCCTCACCTTTGCGTAGCGCACCCATACGCCTGCTGACGGTCGCCGTCGCCGTCGCCACGGCCGCCACGGGCCTGGCGGGCACGGCGTTCGCGGGCCCGTCCGCGGGGGAGACGCGGGCCGCGACCACCGCCGACAGCCAGGGCACCGCCGTCGTCCGGGCGGCCCGTGCCGCCGCCTTCGCCCATGCCTCGGCCACCGGGGTCGGCCAGGGCGACGCACTCCAGCCGCAGGACGTGCTGATCGACCCCGAGGGCGCCCGCCACGTGCGGTTCGTCCGAACCCACCAGGGCCTGCCGGTCCTCGGCGGCGACCTCGTCGTCCACCTCACCCGGAGCCTCGCCTACACCGGCGTGACCCGCGCCGCCGACCACGCCGTCGCGCCCGCCTCCGTCCGGGCCGAGCTGACCCCCGCCCAGGCCGAGGCCAAGGCCGCCGCCGTCGCCCAGGGCGACGCCGGGAGCGCCGAACTCGTCGTGGACGCCCGCGACGGCGCCTCCGCGCTCGCCTACCAGGTCCAGGTGACCGGCAGCGACACCACCGAGGCCGGCGGCTCCCGCACGGTCGTCGTCGACGCCGTCACGGGCAAGGTCCGCAGCAACACGCCCGACAGCGACGAGTTCCTCTCGCCGAGCCTGGTCGACACCCTGCGCGAGCGCGGCGAGACCCTCGACCCCGCCACCGGCACCGCCCCGCTCTCCGCCGGGCTCACCGCGGCCTCCTCGGCGCCCGCCGCCCGCTACCCCCAGACCGCCAAGGGCACCGGCAGCTCCCTGTTCGTCGGGAAGGTGCCGCTCACCACCACCCGCACCGCGGCCCGCAGCTACCTGCTCAAGGACCCCACCCACTGGGGCACCGAGACCCGCGACGCCAAGAACAAGGAGCAGGAGAACTTCGCCCGCGGCACGAAGTTCACCAGCACCACCAACAAGTGGGGCAACGGCGCCCTCTCCAGCCGCGCCAGCGCCGCCGTGGACGCCCAGTACGGCGTGGTCCAGACGCTGGACTTCTACAAGAAGACCTTCGGCCGCAAGGGCGTCAAGAACAACGGCAAGGGCGCCCGCGCCATGGTCCACTTCGGCAACAAGGTGGCCAACGCGTTCTGGGACCCCGCCTGCGACTGCATGCTGTACGGCGACGGCGACGGCGACATGTTCAAGAAGCCCCTCGTCGTGCTGGACGTCACCGGCCACGAGCTCACCCACGGCGTCGTCGACGCGACCGCCCGGCTGGAGCCGACCTTCGTCGACGGCGACGGCAACCAGTACGGCGAGCCGGGTTCGCTGAACGAGTCCCTCGCGGACATCTTCGGCTCCAACGTCGAGTTCAGCGCCAACAACCCCAAGAACCCGCCGAACTACCTCATCGGCGAGAAGCTGGGCCTGGACCAGAAGTTCCTGCGCCGCCTCGACCAGCCGTCCCAGGACGTCCTCGAGGGCGCGATCGACTACTGGTCGCCCGAGACGTACTACACCGAGGTCCACGCCGGCTCCGGCGTCTCCTCACACGCGTACTACCTGCTCGCCGAGGGCAGCGGACAGAAGAGGATCGGCGCGGTCACCTACGACTCGCCGACCTACGACGGCGCCCCGGTCACGGGCATCGGCCGGGCCAAGGCCACCAAGATCTACTACCGCGCCCTGACCCGTTACATGGTCTCCACCACCGACTTCCACGACGCGCGCCTCGCGACGATGAAGGCGGCCCGGGACCTGTACGGCCGGGACAGCGTGGAGTTCAAGACGGTGATCAGGTCCTGGGCCGCCGTCAACGTGACCGCGGCGAACGTGCCGCCCGCCGTGCGCTGACGGCGCCGACCCGGTCCGGTCCGTCGCCCGTCGTCCGTCAGTAGTCGGGGCAGAGATTGGTGTGCACGGCCTCGACGATCCGCGTGCTCTTGACGCGGCCGAAGCCGTCCGGGTGACCGGGGGAGACGAAGCGCTGCATCGCGGCGCTGATCTGCTTCTCCCGGTCCCCGGGGTGGTCATGGATCGTGGCGCACTGGTCACGGCCGCGCTCGACGGCCTCGTCCTCCTTGTCGTGCACGATGTCCGGGTCGATCGCGGTCAGCGCGCGCACATAGGCGCCCTCGCCGTCACGGTCGGGGCGCGGCGGCAGGGCCGCCCCGCCCTTCTTCGCCGCCTGGCGCGTCGCGGAGGGGGACGCGGTGCCGCCGCCCGCCGACTTCGCGGCGGAGGCGGAGGCCGAGCCGGAGGGGGACGCTGCTCCGGCCGGTGTCCCCGAGGTCTCCGAGTCCGCCGAAGGGGTCGTGGTGCCCACCGTGGACGTCCGCTCTCCCGCCGCCGGTTCCTTGCGGCTCGCGGTGGTGTCCCCCGAGCCGCAGGCGGTGAGTACGGCGACGGCGAGAGCGCAGGACGCCAGAGCGGCTGCGGTGGTGCGGTGGTTCACGGGTCTCCTGGTGCCTGCGGTACGACGGCTGAGCTCCGTGAGCGTATGGGCAGCTTGTATGCCCGCGAGGGCCGTTTCTCTCCCTTGCGGGGGTGGTGAAGAGGCGCCAGGGGGCGCGGGCGTCGATGCGGAGCGCCCCCGCCCCCTGCCCGGCTACCCCCGGCGCAGGATCTGCGCCCAGTCCGCCGGAACCCGCCCCGCCGGCCCCGGGGCCGGCTGGTCCGCGGGGTGACTGACCGGGGGCGTCAACTCGGGCCCCGAATCGTAGAGTTCATCGCTGGAGTAGTCCCAGAACCACTCCTCGCCCGGTTCGAAGCTGCGCACGATCGGATGCCCGGTGGCCTTGTAGTGGGCGGTGGCGTGCTGCGCCGGCGAGGAGTCGCAGCAGCCGATGTGCCCACAGCTCGCACAGCGCCGCAGATGGAACCACCAGCCCCCGGCCGCGTCGCAGTCCGCGCAGCCGCTGCCGCTCGGCGGCACGGACGGGTCGATGGCGTCGGCTCGGGTCATACGGCTTCCTCCGCGGGCTGGGACTCGGGTTGCGTTTCCGGTTCGGGTTCGGGCGCGGTGAGCGGCAGCAGCACCTGGAATCGGGTGTCGCCCGGTACGGACTCCACCCGCAGACTGCCGTGGTGCTTGTTGACGATGATCCGCCAGGAGATGTCCAGGCCGAGACCGGTGCCCTCGCCGACCGGCTTGGTGGTGAAGAAGGGGTCGAAGATCCGGCTGCGGATGTCCGCCGGGATGCCGGGGCCGGTGTCCCGGAACTCCACCAGCAGCCGGTCGCCCTCCCGCACCGTGCGCACGGTCAACGTGCCCTCGCCGCCCACGCTGTTGACGGCGAACACCGCGTTGTCCACGAGGTTCGTCCACACCTGGTTCAGCTCCGCCGGATAGGCGGGCACCGCCGGGAGCGTCCGGTCGTACTCCTTGACGACCTCGATGCGCTGCCCGATCTTCCCCGACAGCATCAGCAGCGTGCTGTCGATGAGTTCATGGACGTCCACCACCCGGTAGGGCGCCCGGTCGAGCTGCGAGTACTGCTTGGCCGCGTCGACCAGATGCGAGATCCGGGTCGTGGAGTCCTCGATCTCGTACATCAACAGCTCGGTCTCGATGGTGTAGTTGAGCCAGCCGACCGCGTTCGGCAGGATCTCCGGGGTCACGCACGCCGCGACCTGCTCCAGCCAGTCGACGTCCAGCCCGGCCTGCACGAACACCGGCGCGTACTGCCAGCCGTAGTCCATGCCGCGGTCCTCGAGCCACTCCGTGAGCGCGTCCTCCCGGTCCGAGGCCTCCAGCGGACTGAGCGACGGCGCCTTCCCGACCCGCTCGGCGGTGCGCTCCTGGACCTCGATCAGACTCGCCAACGCGTCCCGGGAGAAGGGCCCTTCGGCGATCAGCGCCAGCTTGTGCCGCATCTTGGCGACCCGCTCCCGCAGCGTCGCGGTGGCCCGTACGGCCGCCGCGGCCGGGTTGTTGAGCTCATGGGTGAGCCCCGCCGACAACGAGCCCAGCGCCAGCAGCCGTTCCCGCTGCCCGATCGCGGCCTGGGTGTTCTTCGAACCGAAGAACAGGCCCTCCAGCAGATGCACCGCCATCGGGAACCAGTCCCGCATGATCTCCGCGAACACGTCCGCCGGCACCACGAAGAACCGGGACGGCTCCGTCACCCGCATCGAGTTGTTGTAGACCTGCCGCATCCGGTCGCCGAGATACGCCTGCATGGCCCCGGAGTACACCCCGCGCTGGGAGGTCCGGGTGACCTCCACGTCGTCCCCGCCGACCCGCCGCGACAGCACGACCGTGCCCTCGATCATCACGTAGAAGCAGGTGGCCGGATCGCCCTCGGCGTACACCGGACCGGGCTCGAACCGCTCCACCCGCCCCTCGGCGCACAGCCGCCCCAACTGCTCCGGGGTGAGCTTCTCGAACAGGAACAGCGAGCCGATCTCCGCCGGGCTGCACGGCATCGGCCGCCCGCTCACGACTGCTCCAGATACCGGTGGACGAGCATCACTGCCATGGCTCCCTCTCCGACGGCGGACGCGACCCGCTTGGCCGACTCGGCGCGTGCGTCGCCCGCCACGAACACGCCAGGAATGTTGGTCTCGAGGTGGTACGGCGGCCGGTCCAGCTCCCAGCCCGCCGGCGGCCGCCCGTCCGCGGTGAGATCGGGTCCCGCCAGGATGAACCCGCGCTCGTCGCGCAGCACGGTCCCGTCCAGCCAGTCGGTCAGCGGGGCCGCGCCGATGAACACGAACATCCACTGCGCGTCGACGCTCTCGGTCTCGCCGTTCTTCACGTCCCGCAGCGTCAGCCGCTCCAGACGGCCGTCCCCGTGCGCGGACTCCACGACCGTGCCGGCGCGCACATGGATGTTCGGCGCCTCTTCGATCTGCTGGATCAGGTAGTACGACATCGATGCCGCCAGCGACTCGCCGCGCACCAGCAGCGTCACCGACTTGGCGCCCCTCGACAGGTACATCGCCGCCTGCCCGGCGGAGTTGGCGCCGCCCACGATGTACACGTCCTGGTCCTGGCAGGAGGCCGCCTCGGTCAGCGCCGAGCCGTAGAACACCCCGCAGCCGGTCAGGTCGTCACAGCCGGGCGCCGCGAGCTGCCGGTAGGACACGCCCGTCGCGAGGATCACGCTGTGCGCCGCCACCGCCGAGCCGTCCGAGAACCGTACGACCCGCGCGGAGCCGTTCACCTCCAGCCCCGTCACCTCGCGCGCCGTGAGGATCTCGGCGCCGAACTTGGCCGCCTGCCGGCGCGCCCGCTCGGTGAGCTGGGCCCCGGACACCCCGTCGGGAAACCCGAGGTAGTTCTCGATGCGCGAGCTCTGCCCGGCCTGCCCGCCGGTGGCGGACCGCTCCACGAGCACCGTCCGCAGCCCCTCGGAGGCCCCGTACACCGCCGACCCCAGGCCCGCCGGACCGCCGCCGATGACGACCAGGTCGTAGAACTCGGCCGCCGGGGTCGTCGCCAGACCCACGCGCGCGGCCAGCTCCGGGGCGTCCGGCTCGATCAGCGGCGCCCCGTCCGGGGTGATCACCAGCGGCAGCCGCCGCCCGTCCGCCTCCGCCGCGGCCAGCAGCCGCTGCCCCTCGGGCTCGTCGGCGGAGTACCAGCGGTACGGCACCTGGTTGCGGGCCAGGAACTCCCGGACGTCCGAGGAATGCGCCGACCAGCGGTGCCCGACCACCTTCGTCGCCGGCACCGGCCGGAAGTCGCTGGCCCGCCAGGCGTCCAGCAGGTCGTCCAGGACCGGATAGAGCTTCTCCTCCGGCGGATCCCACGGCTTGAGCAGATAGTGGTCGAGGTCGACGACGTTGATCGCGTCGATCGCCGCGTTCGTGTCCGCGTAGGCGGTCAGCAGCACCCGCCGGGCTCCCGGATACACGTCCAGGGCCTGCTCGAGGAACTCGATGCCGTTCATCTGCGGCATGCGGTAGTCGGCCAGGATCACCGCCACCAGGTCGCCGCGCAGCTTCAGCTCGCGCAGTGCCTCCAGCGCGGACTCGCCGGACTCCGCCCGTACGATCCGGTACGCGGCGCCGTAGCGGCGCCGCAGGTCACGGGCGACGGCACGGGAGACCCCCGGGTCGTCGTCCACGGTCAGGATGACGGTCCGCGCTGTTTCGGCGGCCTGTGTCATACGTCTCCCACCCCGAGAGCGGTCAGGACTCGCCGGCGCACGGCGGATCCGGCGCCGGCTCCGGCCATCGTATGGTCGATCGCCCCGGTCCGCTCAGGGACGGCACGGACCGTGCGCTCCCGGTTCAGGACAGGGCGCCCGCCGTCAAGACGAGCGCCGCGCCGCGAGGACGCAGAACTCGTTGCCCTCGGGGTCGGTGAGCGTCACCCACGGCTGCTCGCCCTGCCCCACGTCCGCGTGGCGCGCCCCCATCGACAGCAGTCTGCTCACCTCGGCCCGCTGGTCGAGCGGACGGAAGTCCAGATGCAGCCGGTTCTTTACCTGCTTGCTCTCCGACACGGGCACGAACAGCAGGCCCGGCAGCCGGTCCGGCGCGGGCCGGATCTCGTACTCGTCGGGCGCGTTGTTCACCACCGCCCAGCCGAGCGCGTCCGCCCACCAGCGCCCGAGCGCCACCGGGTCGTGACAGTCCACGATCACCTGTTCCCATTCCAAGGTCATGGACGCCAGCGTAGTGAAGACTGGCCCGGTACGAAGTGATCACGACACAGGAGGCAGTGCGATGACGGGCCCGATCACGGCAGGGGTCGACGGGACGGACGAGAGCCTGGCGGCGCTCGCCTGGGCGGCGCGGGAGGCCGTACGGCGGGACACGGCACTGCGGGTGGTGCACGCCTGGAAGCACCGGCCCGACGCCGGGCCCGAGGCCGCCGACCGGGACGCCCAGCGGGCCTGGGTGGGCGACGCCGTCGAGCGGGCCGTCGCCACGGTCACCGCACGGCACCCTGGGCTCGCCGTCACCACCGACGTGTTGGAGGGCCACCCGGTCGAGACGCTGCTCGACGCCGCCGCGGACGCGGAACTGCTGGTGCTCGGCTCCCGCAGACACGGCCCGGTCGTCGGCTTCCTGCTGGGCTCGGTCGGCCAGCAGGTGATCGCCGGGGCGGCCCGCCCGGTCGTCCTCGTCCGGGCCGGCGACAAGCCCTCCGCCGAGGTGGCCGGGCACGAGATCGTCGTCGGCCAGCAGGGCGAGCCCGAGGACAGCGCCGCCGCGCTGCGGTTCGCCTTCGAGACCGCCGCGGCCCGCGGCGCGAGCGTCCGCGTGGTGCGCGCCTGGTCGCTGCCGCCGGTGTTCGCCTACAGCCCGGGCTCGCTCAAGCTGCTCGACGAGGCCGGCGGCCTGGAGCCGTTCGAGAGGAAGGCCCTCGACGACGCCGTACGGCCGTGGCGGGAGCGCTTCCCCGACGTGCACGTCGTCGAGCACGTCGAGATGGGCAGCGCAGGACAGGTCCTGCTGTCGGTGGCCGGAAGGGCGCAGCTGATGGTCGTCGGCCGGCGCGCCCACCGCACCGCCGTGGGCGCCCGCATAGGCTCCGTCGCGCACGGCGTCCTGCACCACGCCGACTGCCCGGTGGCCGTCGTCCCCCACGACTGAGCGCACCCGGCTCACTCGGGCACGGTCGGCTCCAGCGTCTCCCGTGCCTTGGGCAGGATGTTCACGAGGTAGTCCTCGACCGCCGTGTCGAGCCCGATGTCGTGCTGCGCCTGCTCCGACAGGTACCAGCGGTGCTCCAGCAGCTCGTGGTAGATCTCCGCCGGGTCCATCGAGCCGCGCAGCCCGAACGGCACCGCGCGCACGGTGGGCCGGAACACGTCCCGCACCCACCGGTGCGCCAGCACCTCGGGCCGCGCGGCGAGCGGGTCGCCCGGCGCGTAGTCGTCCTGGGTCGCCATCCAGCTCTCCAGGTCGTTCAGCAGCCGCCGGGCCTGGTTCTCCTCGGTGTCCAGGCCGGTCAGCCGCAGCAGCTGGCGCTGGTGGTGGCCCGCGTCGACGACCTTCGGCACGAACGTGACGGTGTCACCGTTCGGGGAGTGCTCGATCTGCATCTCGGCGACGTCGAAGCCCAGGTCGTTGAGCCGGCGGATCCGGCGCTCGATGTAGTGGTACTTGCCCGCCGGGTACACCGAGGTGCGGGTCAGCTCCTCCCACAGCGCGCCGTACCGTGCGCAGATCTCCATGCCGAACTCGATCGGGTCCACCGACGGGTGGAGCGCCCCGGACGCCTCCAGGTCCAGCAGTTCGCCGCTGATGTTGACGCGGGCGAGATCGAGGTCGTACTCCCGCTGTCCCGAACTGAGCTGCGGATGCAGATCACCGGTCTCGGCGTCCACCAGATACGCGGCGTAGGCGCCCGCGTCCCGCCGGAACAGCGTGTTGGACAGCGAGCAGTCGCCCCACGCGAACCCGGCGAGGTGCAGCCGCACGATCAGCACCGCGAGGGCGTCCATCAGCCGGTGCATGGTCGCCGGACGCATGGTCGTCTCGAACATCGACCGGTACGGCATGGAGCCGCCCAGGTGCCGGGTGACCAGCACCGACTCCAGCGGATCCCCGGCGCCGTCGGTGCGCCCGGTCACCACCGCCAGCGGATCGACGGCCGGGATGCCGATCCGGTCCAGGTCGCGCAGCAGCTCGTACTCGCGCAGGGCCGGGCGTTCGGCGAGTTCCTTGACGGCGATCACCTCGTCACCGGCGCGCGCGTAGCGCACCACGTGGCGGGAGATGCCGCGCGGCAGCGGGACGAGGACTTCCTCGGGCCACTCCTCCAGGGGCACGTCCCAGGGCAGCTCCAGAAGGAGGGCCGGGTGCTCCGGATTCGTGGCGCTGATCTGCAAAGCCATGGCCTGACCTTAGACGGCGCGTTCGCGGGCGTGCTGGGCGGCCGCCGTCACGGAACCCTGGTGCACCGGTCCGTGCCCCGGCAGCAGCACCTCGGCGTCCAGGCGCTCGATCAGGTCCAGCGAGGCCAGCGCCCGGGCGCGCTCGTGGTGGAACATGTCCGGCAGCAGCTGGGGTCCCTCGATGCGCGAGGTCAGGTGCCCGCTGACCAGGGCGTCCCCCGAGATCACCACTCCGGCGTCCGGCAGATGGAAGACACAGTGGCCGTCGGTGTGGCCGGGGGTGTGCACCGGGACCGGCCGGCCGGGCAGGTCGAGCGGGCCGTCCACGACCGGGAACGCCTCGGGCGCGGCGACGGGGTGCTGCTGGGCGCCGCCGACGCGCAGCACGTGCACCAGCCAGGGCAGCACACCGGGACGCCACGCGTTCCCCAGGACGTCGCCGACGCTCACCTGCTGGAGGAACTCCCGGCGGGCGTGCGGCACTTCCGCCGGGTGCGCGAGCACCGGGGTGCCGTACACCGAGCGCAGGTACTCGGCCGAACCGAGGTGGTCGTTGTGGGCGTGGGTGAGCAGCACGGCCGTGACCGCCTCCGGTGAACTGCCCACCGCCTCCAGGGAGGCGAGGAGCCGCTCGCGGTCGCCCGGGTAGCCCGTGTCGATCAGCGTGACGGCGTCCCCCTCGCCGAGGATCACCCAGTTCGTGTGAGAGCCGTGCACCAGATGGATGCCGTCGGCGACCTGCCGTACGTCCGCGCCCATGATCGTCGTCCCGAGTTGTGAGGAGGCTGTCCGACGAGCACAGCAAAGCAGACCCGGTGCCGCAGTGGATCACCGCCCCGGTACCGGCACCTCGGGGAGCCTTGACCGCCGGTCGGTGCTCCACGATGCTGTGTTGCGGCACATGAGATGCGTGCCGTATTGAGCAACGTCTTTGACTCAGGTCCCGTACCAGCCTAGGAGTGGCCATGGCTCACCAGGTCCGTGCTGTCGTCGCGCGCGCGAAGGGTGCCCCCGTCAGCCTGGAGACGATCATCGTCCCCGACCCCGGCCCGGGGGAGGCGCTGGTCAAGATCGAGGCCTGCGGGGTCTGCCACACCGATCTGCACTACCGCGAGGGCGGGATCAACGACGAGTTCCCCTTCCTGCTCGGCCATGAGGCCGCCGGCATCGTGGAGTCGGTCGGTGAGGGCGTCACGGACGTCGCGCCCGGTGACTTCGTCATCCTGAACTGGCGAGCCGTGTGCGGCCAGTGCCGGGCCTGTCGGCGCGGTCGCCCGCAGTACTGCTTCGACACGCACAACGCCAAGCAGAAGATGACCCTCCTCGACGGCACCGAGCTGTCCCCGGCCCTCGGCATCGGCGCCTTCGCCGAGAAGACGCTGGTCGCCGCCGGGCAGTGCACGAAGGTCGACTCCGCCGCCTCCGCGGCCGCCGTCGGACTGCTCGGCTGCGGGGTGATGGCGGGCATCGGCGCCGCCATCAACACCGGCAACGTGGGACGCGGTGACAGCGTGGCCGTCATCGGCTGCGGCGGCGTCGGGGACGCGGCCGTCGTCGGCTCCCGGCTGGCCGGCGCGGCGAAGATCATCGCCGTGGACATCGACGACCGCAAGCTGGAGACCGCGCAGAAGCTGGGTGCCACCCACACCGTGAACTCGCGCGAGACCGACGCCGTCGAGGCGATCCGCGAGCTGACCGGCGGCTTCGGCGCGGACGTCGTCATCGAGGCCGTCGGCCGCCCCGAGACGTACCAGCAGGCCTTCTACGGCCGCGACCTGGCCGGCACGGTCGTCCTGGTCGGCGTCCCCACCCCGGAGATGAAGCTCGAACTCCCGCTCCTGGACGTCTTCGGCCGCGGCGGATCGCTGAAGTCCTCCTGGTACGGCGACTGCCTGCCCTCCCGCGACTTCCCGATGCTCGTCGACCTCTATCTCCAGGGCCGCCTCGACCTGGACGCCTTCGTCACCGAGACCATCGCCCTCGACGAGGTCGAGAAGGCCTTCGAGCGGATGCACGGCGGCGACGTCCTGCGTTCGGTGGTGGTCCTCTGATGTCCGGCGCCCGCATCGAGCACCTCGTCACCTCCGGGACCTTCTCCCTGGACGGCGGCACCTGGGACGTCGACAACAACGTCTGGATCGTCGGCGACGACACCGAGGTGATCGTCGTCGACGCCGCCCATGACGCCGACGCGATCGCCCGGGCCGTCGGGGACCGGCGGCTCACCGCCATCGTGTCCACCCACGCCCACAACGACCACATCGACGCCGCGCCGGCCCTCGCCGCGCTCACCGGCGCCCCGGTCCTGCTCCATCCCGACGATCTGCCCCTGTGGAAACAGACGCACCCCGACCGCGCGCCCGACGGCGAGCTGGCCGACGGGCAGGTCATCGCGGTGGCGGGTGTCGACCTCACCGTGCTGCACACCCCGGGCCACGCCCCGGGCGCGGTCTGCCTGTACGCGCCCGCCCTGTCCGCGCTCTTCAGCGGCGACACCCTGTTCGCGGGCGGACCGGGGGCCACGGGACGGTCGTACAGCCATTTCCCGACGATCGTGGACTCGATCCGTGACCGGCTGCTGACGCTCCCCGGCGACACCGTCGTCCACACCGGACACGGGGACACGACGACGGTCGGTACGGAGGCCCCGCACCTCCAGGAGTGGATCGACCGCGGCTTCTGACCGCCCTCGCCGCAGCCCTCCGCACGGCGCCCGCACGACCTGTTTCCGCAGGTGGTGCGGGCGTTTCGAGCTGCGTCGGGGGCGGCCCGGGAGGTGGCCCGAAGCGGGTCCCCGCAAGCCTTGACAGGGATTCTGGGCGACCTCAGACTGATGTTGCGCTTTCCGCAATCCGTTTCGCTATACGCACCGAGGTGTCATGATGATTCCCGCGTGCCGTCTCGAGGATCTCCCGCGAGGCGAGGCCCTCCGGCTCGACATCGACCCGCCGGTCTCGGTGTTCCACACCGACGACGGCGAGCTCTACGCCATCGACGACACCTGCACCCACCAGGACGCCTCGCTCGCCGACGGCTGGCTGGAGGGCTGTGAGGTGGAGTGCCCCCTGCACGCCTCCAAGTTCGACCTGCGCACCGGCGCGGTGGACGCCCCGCCCGCCAAGCTGCCGGTGCGCACCCACGAGGTCGTGGTCGAGGACGGCACGGTCTTCGTCAAGGTGTCCGAGGCGGCTCCCAATCTCCCGCCCTGTGTGGCGTCCCGGCTGGCCGGGGGGCCCGCGTGAGGACGGTCGCCGTGGTCGGCGCCTCCCTCGCCGGCCTGTCGGCCGTGCGCGCGCTGCGCAAGCAGGGCTACGACGGCCGTCTCGTCGTCATCGGCGACGAACCGCACCGGCCCTACGACCGGCCGCCGCTGTCCAAGGAGTTCCTCGCGGGAACCCTGGGCGAGGCGGACCTCACCCTGGAGGCCGAGGGCGAGGACCTGGGCGCCGAGTGGCTGCTCGGGGTCCGGGCGACCGGTCTCGACCGGACCGAGCGGGCGGTACGGCTCGCCGACGGGCGCGAACTGAAGGCCGACGGCATCGTCCTCGCGACCGGTGCCGCCGCCCGCGGCCTGCCCGGTTCCGAGGGGCTCGCCGGGGTGCACACCCTGCGCACCCTGGACGACGCCCGCGCCCTGCGCGACGCACTCGCCGCGGGGGGCAGCCTGGTGGTGATCGGCGGCGGCTTCATCGGCGCCGAGGTCGCCTCCACCGCCCACGCCCTCGGGCTCGACGTGACGGTGATCGAGGCGGCGCCCACGCCGCTCGCCGGTCCGCTCGGTGCCGAGATGGGCACCGTCGTCTCCGGCCTGCACACCGACCACGGCGTACGGCTCCTGTGCGGAGTCGGCGTCAAGGGGCTGAGCGGCGAGAGCCGTGTCGACGCCGTGCTCCTGGAGGACGGCCGCAGCATCCCCGCCGACATCGTGGTCGTCGGGGTGGGCGCACGCCCCTGCGTCGACTGGCTCGACGGCTCGGGCATCGCCCTCGACAACGGCGTCACGTGCGGCGCCGACGGCCGCACCAGCCTCGCCTCCGTGGTCGCCGTCGGCGACTGCGCGAACTGGTACGACCCGCGGGCCGGCGCGCACCGTCGCGTCGAGCACTGGACGGGGGCCCGGGAGCGCCCGGACGCCGCGATCGCCACCCTGCTGGCGGGCGGGGCGGTCGAACCCGGCGTGCCGAAGCCGCCGTACTTCTGGTCCGACCAGTACGGGGTGAAGATCCAGTTCGCCGGCCACGCGGCCGGCGCCGACACCGTCACCGTCGAGGAAGGCACCGCCGGGGACCGCGACGTCCTGGCCGTCTACCGGCGCGCCGGGACCCCGGTCGCCGTGCTCGGGATGAACCAGCCGCGGCTGTTCACCCGCTGGCGCAAGCAGCTCGCTGCCGCCCCCGTCTGACCCCACCCCTGTTTCGACGCCGTGCCGAGTCGTTCCTGCCGGCGCGTGAATGATCCGCCCACGACGTTTTCCGAGGAGTGCACCGTGACCTCGACCAGCCTGCCGGACAGTCTGATCGCCACCCTTCCCGGCTCCTCCTACACCGATCCCGGGATCTTCGCCCAGGAGCAGGAGCGCATCTTCGAGACCATGTGGTTCTGCGTGGCGCGCGCCTCCGAGCTGGCCAAGCCGGGTGCGTTCCGCACCGTGGACGTGGGCCGCGAGAGCATCCTGGTCACCCGCGCCCGCGACAACTCGATCCGCGCGTACTTCAACGTGTGCCGCCACCGCGGGGCGAAGCTGTGCACCGAGGAGACCGGCGAGGTCAAGCGGGCCTTCCAGTGCCCTTACCACGCCTGGACCTACGACCTGAACGGCAAGCTCGTCGCCGCTCCCAACCTGACCAAGATGCCGGACGTCGGCCGCACGGAGTTCGGCCTGACCAGTGTCGCCGTGCGTGAATGGCTCGGCTATGTGTGGGTGTGTCTGGCGGAGAACCCGCCGTCCTTCGAGGAGGACGTGCTGGGCGCGGTCGTCGAACGCCTCGGTGATGTCGCCTCCATCGAGCGCTACGACGTCGACAGTCTCTCCGTCGGCAAGCGCATCACGTACGACGTGAAGGCGAACTGGAAGCTCATCATCGA